>CAYPSZ010000424.1:0-87892 GCA_964413125.1 uncultured Desulfobacterales bacterium | reverse complement strand
CCACAGGCGGTTTTAAAGGGGGTGTTCCTGCACGGGCTGGCAGGAGATCTGGCTGTAGAGGACCTGGGTCCTGACGGGATCACGGCCAGGGATATTATGGAAGCTCTTCCCCTGGCTCTCAAGTCCGACCGCCAAGGGCTCGACGAGGGCATGGCCAATCGCTATAGAGGGCCTCATTTGATTTAAACCGGGACAACATGCAAGCATTATAATGGAAAACAAGATATGGATGAAAGGAGACCCTATGATTCTCAAGATGCTTCAGGTCGGACCGCTTATGGTAAACTGCTATATCCTGGGAGACGAAGAGACCCGCAAGGCCGGAGTGTTCGATCCAGGAGGCAATGTGGGCGATATCCTGGATATACTTGCCTCTCAAGATCTATCCTTGTCCTTCATCGTAAACACCCACGCTCACTGGGACCATGTGGGAGGCAACCTGGAGCTTCATGAACGTACCGGAGCCCCCATCCTGGTCCACGCAGAGGAGGCCCCGTATCTCAAGGCCGTGAGCCGGCGTGCCGAGGTGTATGGTTCAGAAGCCGCTGACTCCGAAGCGTCACGATTCATCGAGGAAGGCGACACTCTGGATATCGGCTCCCTACCTGTGCGGATCCTTGACTTAAGGGGACACTCACCGGCAAGCCTCGGCTTTGTGTTCGAAGGAGATATGGACGCTGACGGGAGACATGAGCACGTGAGAGCGGTAATATGCGGTGATGCTCTGTTTTCCGGGAGTATCGGAAGGACTGATTTCCCGGGAGGAGACATGGACCTTTTGCTGCGCAACATCCGTGAAAAGATTTTCACCCTGCCCGAGGACACCCTCGTACTCCCTGGCCACGGGCCGGTGTCCACTGTCGGCCGGGAGAAGAATACCAATCCATTTTTCAGTTCCCACCCAGAAGGAGGTTCCAGTCAAGCGTCTTAAAGGTTTTATGAAGGGAGTGATCGTCGTCCATTTCTTTGAAATGGAGGTTCGTGAAGGTGGCCGCAGCAGTCCGTCTTACATCGCCGATGGGGATCACATCGTCGTTCCGGCCGTGAAAGAGCCACACAGGCACGGATATGCTCCTTCCCTGGTGTGGGGTGAAGGGCATGAGGTTAATGGCGGGGGCGAGAAGGATCAATCTGTCCACACGGGCTTCGTTATCCATGGCGAAAAGAGCGGCCATGAGCCCGCCGAAGCTGGACCCTACGATACGAAGGTCCTCTTTTCCATGAAGGAGCCGGTTGAGTTCGGTCATGCGCTCTTCCAGGTGTCCTGAGAAGTTGGGAATAAGCATATCAGGGTAACGTTCCCTGAAGAAAACGGACTTGGTGCCCCGGTTGCTGCTTTCGAGCCCGTGAAGGAATACCCTTAAAGTCATGAAATCACCTTATACAATCGGCAAGTGAAAGGTGGTCCGCTGAACCACGATTAATAGATCTCCATGATCTCATAGGCCTTTAATCCGCTCGGAGCATGGACCCTTATTTCTTCACCCACCTCCCGTCCTATGAGAGCCTTTCCCAGGGGAGAGGTGACTGAAATTTTTCCGTTCTCCGGATCCGATTCGAACGGCCCCAGAAGCTGATACTCGCTTTCCTGGTCCGTTTCCACGTTATACAGTAGTACTGTCTTCCCGAAGAAGACACGATCCGCCGGCCCGGCCTTTACCTCGATTACTTCCGCCCTACCGATGGAATCCTTGAGCTCGTTGATTCTTGCATCGATATAACTCTGTTTCTCTTTGGCGGCATGATACTCGGCGTTCTCGCTGATGTCTCCGTGGGACCGGGCCTCTTCAATCGCCCTAATATTCTTCAAGCGATCCACACTTTCCAGTTGATGCAGGTCCGATTTGAGTTTTTCCAACCCTTCTTTGGTGATGGGTATTCTTTCCATAAGTGATGATCTCCGTTCCAATCGCTCGCTGGATGCGTATTACGACACTTCACAATTAAAATGGTATTAAGTCAAATGTCAATCCATTCCTGGGAATGATTTTGTGCTTGCGATGGGGCGGTATTGGCAGGCACAATACAAGACGGCCTGTAATTGCCGTGACGTGAAAACAGGCCGGCCCGGGCCGGCATTCATGCCTTCAAGCATCCTTTGGGAGGAAGCCCTCTGTCTTGAAATCTGATTACACGCCTGATGTCACCCCCTCCTTCGAATGGGTCGATACACCGGATGGTCTCCTTCGGACGGTCGATCTGCTTTCCGTTGAACCCGTGATAGGTTTCGATCTTGAAGCTGATTCTCTCTTTCACTTCCAGGAGAAGGTCTGCCTGCTCCAGTTCTCCACGCCGGATCGGGTTTTTCTGATTGATCCCCTTACCATCGAAGACCTCTCTTCTCTGGGTCCTGTTTTCGATGCAGAGGGTATCGTTAAAGTCCTGCACGGCTCTGATTTTGACCTTCGTTCTCTGGACAGGGATTTCGGCATACACGTCAGGGCCCTTTTCGACACCCAATTGGCTGCGGCGTTTCTCGGCCTTAAGGAAACCGGGCTGGGCAGTCTGCTTGCCTCACGTTTCAACGTACAGGCTGAGAAGAAGTTCCAGAAAGGAGACTGGTCCATTAGGCCCCTTCCCGGCGATATGCTCAAGTATGGCGCCGTTGACACGGCATATCTGTTGGCGCTCTACCGAATGCTCAGGAACGAGTTGTCCGAAAAGGGAAGGCTTCATTGGGTGGAGGAGGAGTGCCTTATCCTCAGCGCTGTCCGTTATACTCCGCCCGACAAGGAGTTTCTGTTCCTGCGCCTCAGGGGTGCAGGGCACCTTGATCCTCGGGGGTTGGCTGTTGCAGAAGAGCTCCTGAAGTTGCGCATGGATTTGGCGCGCCGGAAGGACCGTCCTCCCTTCAAGGTCTTCGGGAACCAGCCCATACTGGAAATGGCACGCAAGCGGCCTGTTGCAATCGAGGAACTCTACTCAATGCCTGGCATGAGCAAGGGGCAAATCAAGTCTTTGGGGCCGAAAATCATCCGATGTATTCAAAAAGCCCTGCAATTGCCCGAAAGCGAACTACCTGCCTATCCCCACGGCAAATCGCCGCGGCCCGGTCCGGAGGCCATGAAGCGTCTCAAAAGACTTAAAGTCTGGAGGGAAAAACGAGCAAAAGAACTGAATCTGGATCCTTCGGTTCTGTTTACCAATGCCCAACTTCTTGCCATATCCAATGTGAGGCCCGGCAAGCCTGAAGATCTGGGGCAGATAGAAGGCGTCAGACTTTGGCAGCGGAAGGAGTTCGGGGAGGAGATCGTAGAGGTTATGGAAAAAGGGCGCTGACTGCCCGCCCCTGCTGGATCGCATGGCGAACTGCATCCTCTGCCACATCCTCCGACTTGGGGATAACCGCCTCCATGGACCAACGGATTACCGCTGACGCCCAGGTGAGTCCCGCACCAAAGCTAACCAGCAACACGTGGTCCCCCGGCGAAAGCAGTCCCCTTGAATAGGCCTCGTCCAGGGCGATGGGGATGGAAGCGGACGAGGTGTTCCCGTATCGGTCCACATTCGTGTATACCTGCTCCATGGGAATATCCAGGTTTCGGACCAGTCCCTGAATGATGCGGATATTGGCCTGGTGGGGCACCACCAGCTTGATGTCGTCAGAGGACATGCCGTTATGCTCCAGTGCCTCCAGCGCAATCTCGGTCAAGAATCCGATGGCCTTCTTGAAAAGGCGGTTGCCTTCCATTCGAAGCTTATACGGCTTGGCATCCAGATGATCGACGGACGCCGGAAGGTGGTTTTCCCCGTAATACGAGTAGAGAAGGTCCCAGTACTGCCCGTCCGAACGGATGTGGGTGGACAGGATACCGCTCTCTTCCTCTTCGGCCGAGACCACAACGGCCCCAGCGCCGTCACCCAGGAGTACGCAAGTACCCCGGTCCTCCCAGTTCAAAACGGATGAAAGCCTCTCCACACCTATTGCCAGGGCCTTTTGAACACTTCCGCACCTTACGGCATTGTGAACCGTGTTAAGAGCGTACAGGAAACCCGAGCAGCCGGCCGATATATCAAACGCAGCAGCCCTTTTTGCGCCAAGGGCTGTCTGGACCATACACCCGGTGGATGGAAACTGCCGGTCCGGCGTCACGGTTCCCACAACGATCATATCAAGTTCGGCAGGATCGATCCGGGCTGTATTAAGGGCCTGAACCGCTGCGGCGGTGGCCATTTCAGCGGTATTTTCCGGGCGTTGCAAGGACGAAATCCTTCGTTCCCGTATTCCGGTCCGACGCATTATCCAGTCGTCTGAAGTGTCTACTATCCGTTCCAGATCACTGTTGGTCAGTATCCGTTCGGGAGCCGCGGATCCTGTACCGATGATGTGACTCCATACACCCATGTGTTCCTCGCATTCATATTGCCGGGCATATTATTCGGCCGCCCGTTTTTCCCGTGCCGCAGAGGGGTCTGCTGAATCCCTGATCGACACCTGCGCCCTATGTCTTGAGCTGGTAAGGAAGAAGCTCTCGACGGAGCCCCTTTTAGAAGGCGTCCTTCGTGAGACGGGCAGGCGGGGTCTGCATTAGTCAATTAAATAGTAAAATAGGATACAAGTAAAAAATCACGCCTGTCAACTACCAAAAAAAGCCGTGTCCTCCATGATACGTGTCTTAGCCTTTGCACGGTTATCAACGGTTGTAAACTCGACAGACCGCCTCCAGGACGCCTCCCGCAATGGCCAGGCCTTTGTCCGATATGGTGTCCAGGCAAGAGATGTCCCCTCTCGGGTCCACGTCTCCGACCTTTTCGCCTTTTTTCACCTCGAGCCCGGGCCGGATGAGACCCCGCAAAAGCCCGCCTATCTCGGAACGCACAGGCACCTCGGCAACCCGGGCCACAATCTCGCCGGCGGAGACCATGGCCCCCAGCTCAACTGCCGCCTTGAAGTCGCCGTCAGCCGGGGCCCGAAGGACTCTTTCCGCTGCATAGCCTCCTATTAGGCCGGGAACACCAGTGTCGGGCGCGGGCTCCCCCCGGGTCAGGACTCTGCCCAGGTTATGACCCCTCTTTGATTCCACCGCCATGTGGACATCCCTGCCCGCACAAAAGCCGGGCCCAACGCCTATCACCAGGGGCGCCATTTCCATGTCGACGCCGAGATTCCTTTTGGCAAGGACCGCATCCACAAGCACATGGGGTGCCAGTTCAAAGAGCTTTTCCAGCTCAGGATCCACTAGAATGGGGATCTCGCGTCGTTCCAGAACGCTCGGGGCGTCGTCCGGAGATATGATAAGGCGGGCCTTAAGACCTTGAACTTCGGCTGTCTGTTCCCAGACTGCTTCACAGAAGGAGACCCGCCTCCGAACAGCCAGAGGCCGTGTGGTTTCGGTCATGACTACCTGAAAGCCCGCCATGGTGAGTCTCCAGCCGATGGCCGATGCCAGATCCCCCGCCCCCCGGATGACGATTCTGAGTTCATTCAGTCTCATTTTGCCGGTTCTCCCTGCCGAACTTTTTTTCAAGATTGTTGGTCGGGCAGAAAGCTAGCATAAACGAAACAGGTTGACAAAGCCTATTGACTCGGCGATCCGGATGGGTGAAAATCATAAATGGAGGTGAATGATGGCGGCATTGAGCTTCATAATGCGTTGTTTGACCCCCTTGGAAGCCTTGCGTATTGTCCTAATTTTGGTTTTTGCTACCATTTTGCTTCTTATAAATAATTCTGTTTGGGCGGATAATTCCTATGGTATTCAGGTGGGCGCCTACAGGGATCTGGATAATGCCGTGGCACAGGTCAACTACTTGAAGCGGCTGGGTTATGAGGCGTTCTACCGTTACGAAACCGTAAAGGACAAGGGTAAGTGGTACAGGGTATATATTGGGAAGTATTCCACCAGGAAAAGCGCCCAAGAAGAAGCTCGAGTACTTAATGACCTCGAATTGATTGACGCTTACAGCATCCGCTTGCTGCGGGGCGAACCGTCAATGGCCGCCGCCCCTACCACACCAACCCCCGAACAGGAAAAACCGATTCCCGAATCACCTCCCGCTCCGAAAAAGGAATCAGAAGGGGCGGCCTACGTTCTTCACGTGAGTTCATTCAAAGACAAGCAACACGCCGAGGAAGAGGCCGGGAGGCTGGAAAGGGCGGGTATGCAAGCCTTTTATGTGGACGAGTCACTGGCTGGCGGCAGGTGGTTTCGTGTATACATTGGAGGGTTCGCCACAGAAAAGGAAGCCCGAACCGCCGGGGATAAGCTCAAGAAGCAGGGAACTTTGTCCTATTACAAGCCCCTGAAAATCGATCGGGCCGCCCTGTCGGACAAACAATAACCAAGGCTTATGGGCCGGAGTGCGGCCCTAAGGAGGGATTTCAAATGACCGACAATACCTTCAGACCCTATAGAGCAGAGATCGTGGACGTAAAGGGGGATTGCAGCGCCGGACACCGCAAGGGAGACGTGCTCTCCATAAGCTGCTATGACAGCGGGGGGCTTTGCGGGTTCTTTTATCATGACATTTTCCCCAGCCTGAGCGTTATGCAGACCGGAGGAAAATACCCGTGGGCTTCCAGGGATGAACTCGTCCTGGAATGTCCGGATCGTGCAAACGCGGTCACCCTGAAGATAACGAGCACTTGAAGGTTTTCATGATGGGTCTCCCCGGTTTCCTTTCCCGTTTTCAATGAACGCGCCGCAGGTTTCACAACGATAATGGGTGCCGGGGATTTCGTCGGTGGCGACCTCTTCAAACTCAGAGTGCCTCTCTCCTCTGACTTCCAGGCATTCGGGACAGTATTCCCCTTCCAGCTCGTTTCGGGAAATGGTAAGGTTGCACCGGCGGCACCGGACCTTGTCCGTGTCGGGAGTCACAAGAACAAGCTTGAGGTGCGGGCAGTCATCCATATTGTATTTCCTCGATTCTTTGTCTTCCACAGGGTTCCTTGAAAACTGAACAGGCGCCGATGGCTCCACAAAAAATCCATGAAATGCGGCGTCAGGAACGAAGAACCACGAGGGTGACGCCCCATCCTCCAGGGCCGTAGTCAAGCCGGTATTCCGCTACGGACGGGTGGTCTTTGAGAACGGCGTGGACTATACGCCTAAGCACACCCTTTCCCTTTCCATGGATTATCCTAACCTCAAGCACGCCCTTTTCCAGGCAGGCGTCCAGGTAGTCCCTCACAACGGAAGCTGCGTCTTTGGGAGAAAATGTATGGAGATCCAGGGTCCCATCAATGGGGAGTTCCACAACTTCCCACTCATCCATGCTATGGCTTTCCCCTTTCCTCCAGGTTCCTTAGGGCGTCCTTGGCCGCCTCTATCAGGTCCGGTTCATGGGAAGACTCTATGAGGTCCGTCAAACGGGCCTTCCATCCGGTATCGCCATACTCTCCGATCAAATATACTATATCTCCGACAGCCGAGGGATTGGCTGTTTTCATTCGACCCCAGAGAGGTTCAAGGATCTCACGGGCCAGATCGGCATTCCTCTCAGCTACGGTCTCCATGGCAACCATAGCGCCCAGACGCAGTGAGAAGGCCTCTCCTGCAAGGAGGTCAAGGACTCCGGGAAACACCTGTTCACAGTCCAGCATCATCTCGGCCACACCTTCGGCGTCTCCTGCCTGAATCATCCGGGCGAATGCTTCAGAGCTCATTCGAGCCGGGTCGCCTTTGAGCAGGGCGTCTGCAACATCTTCGGCCCGGGCAGGCCCGGTGAAACGGATACCATCGGCCGTAAAAACGGTGGGAACCGCACGAACGGACCTTTCCTCAGCCTTTTCCCGGAAGAGTATCCCGTCTGTGACCCTCACCGATATGCAGGGGTTGGCCAGGGGAAACGGGACAATGGCGTCCACCACTCCCTGGCAAACAGGACATTGGGTTGAGACAAAGACATCCAGCAGGGAAGGTACACTGACAGCTTCCAGCATCTTTTTCAGCTCCGGCGAAAACCCTCCGTCTCCTGCAGCCACTTTGGTGAGCAGGTCCAGAAACGGCGCCAGTTCTCTCCCTTCGGGCGCCATGTGGATGGTCCAGCAATCCCTGATAAGAATGGCCGGTATGTGGGCCTCATCGGCCGTCACCTCCCTGACAGTCACGGCCGGTGCATATTGTCGAAGCCTATGGCAGAATTCATCAAGGGAGGCGGTCCGTTGGTCATGGCTTCTCATCAGAGTCAGTTCCACAGGGCCGGTAAGGCCCTCGCCCCAGGCGCGAATCAACTTTGCCTGATCATTTTCCAAGGCCCCCAAGTGCATGCTCCTTTCCAGGAAACCCACCTGCGCCCACAGTTCGGTTTCTAAATGGGCTCTCTTTACGACGATCCTCACACAACTGGCTCATCAGTGAATCGCATAATTCTCTAAGAAAGAGCAGCATAGCGGAACGGGCATGGTCTTGGCAAGCATTGAGCACTCACGGAGCACGGATCAATTGAAAAAAAATCGCATTCTTGGTTTCCGCCTTTGTTTTTTCCTTGCATCAGAATTGAAACTGCGTATAGTTGAGCCTCCACGAAGGATTTCCCCGGATGGGAAATCGGTTTCAATCTGCTGGGTCTGTACCATTTTGCTTGAGTGGCCGCCCGAGGGTTTGAAACGTGAGATGTTGAAGAAAGGAGGGTGGAGACATGGCAAATGGAACAGTAAAGTGGTTCAATGAGAGCAAGGGCTACGGCTTTATTGAGCAGGAAGACGGACCGGATGTGTTTGTGCACTATTCGGGTATTACAGGAAACGGCTTCCGCTCGCTCAACGACGGGGACCGGGTGACCTTTGACATTGAGCAGGGACAGAAGGGTCCGTCTGCGACCAACGTAACCATCGTGTAAGACACTTGAGCCCTCACCGGTTAAGGTGTGCGCCGCCTGA
This sequence comes from uncultured Desulfobacterales bacterium, assembly GCA_964413125.1. Taxonomy (GTDB): domain Bacteria; phylum Desulfobacterota; class DSM-4660; order Desulfatiglandales; family HGW-15; genus JAIPEI01. The sequence goes on along the minus strand of CAYPSZ010000424.1, from coordinate 79,068 downwards.
TATAGGCGGCGCTTTTTTTTATTTATCATCCCCTTCCCATCCCCTTGGATCCCCAGATTCCTTCTTGTTCCTCCCAACCCCTGACTTCGAGTAAATCATACTTATCTTAAAATGAAACGGTCCCCGGGCGGGAAGCCCGCTTTTACCACGGAAATGAACCTTTGAGGGAAAATGAATGGAGTCCATATGAGATCTGCTGAACGCCTTGTTTTTATGTGGGTCGCGGCTGCGATGCTGGCTGTTCTTGCGGCTTTTGGAGACGGCGAAGCAAAGTCTGAATCAGGAAAGGGGAAATCTATGATGGAGAAAACTCAAAGCTCAAAGAAGGCAACCTTTGCAGGAGGTTGCTTCTGGTGCATGGAATCCGACTTTGAAAAGGTGGAGGGCGTAATACAAGCCATATCGGGTTATACCGGCGGTCACGTGGAAAACCCCACCTATGAACAGGTCATCAAAGGGAATACAGGGCATGTTGAGGCCGTGGAGGTACATTATGATCCATCCAGGATAACCTATGAAAAGCTGCTGGACTTGTTCTGGAGGCATGTGGATCCGACTGATCCGGGAGGGCAGTTCGTGGATCGGGGCACCCAGTATCAAACGGCTGTTTTCTACCATGATGAAGAGCAGAAGAGACCTGCCGAGGAGTCCAAAAGGGACCTTAACGCCTCCGGTAGATTCAGTAAGCCGGTGATCACCCCCATTCTGGCCGCGGGCCCTTTTTACAGGGCTGAGGATTACCACCAGGACTATTACAGACGCCAAGCCGCAAGGTACAGGAATTATAGATGGGCATCGGGCCGGGACGCATTCCTGGAGAGGATATGGGGTCGCGAACTCCCGGTTATGAAGCCCGAGGCCGCCTCCGATAATGGACAGACAAAGTATTCACGGCCGAATGACCATGAGATCCGTCGCACCCTGAATCCCTTGCAGTACCGGGTCACACAGAAGGACGCAACAGAGCCTCCTTTCAAAAATCAACACTGGGACAACAAGCGCGAGGGAATCTACGTGGACATAGTCTCCGGGGAGCCCCTTTTCAGTTCCAGGGATAAGTTCGATTCCGGCACCGGTTGGCCCAGCTTCACAAAAGCGCTGGAGCCTGATAATATAGTGGAGAAAGAAGATCGAAGCCTCTTTTTCGTGCGCACCGAGGTTCGCAGCAGGCACGCGGACTCCCATCTGGGTCATGTGTTTCCTGACGGACCGCCCCCTGAGGGTCTCCGCTATTGCATCAACTCGGCCGCCCTCAGGTTCATCCCGAAGGAGGACCTGGAAAAAGAAGGCTACAGCGAATTTCTGGATGATTTCAAGGAGGAGGAAACCATCAGCTCCCCGTAAGGTTGTTTTCATGATTTCCATCATTAGACGCTGGGTTCCCTGGAAGTTCTTGGTTCGCCGTACGGCCAGGGCTTACGGCTTTATCGACCCGCTCAACCTCATGGCCCGAATCCGGCGTTTCTCACAACCATCAGAAGTGGCTGAGCCCCTTGAACTGATTCGCGCAGGGATCGTGTTTCACGCCAGGGGCCTGGTCAACACAAAGGCCATTCAACACAATCTGGACTGGGTCTGGCCGTACTGGGTGGAAAGGCAGTTCAACCCCAAAGACCCTTCGTTCATACCGCGGGCCTTTTCCATTACACACGTGAACCTTACCCACCGGAACTGGACCGCCGTGGGCCGTCCCGACCTTGCATGCTACCCCATTGTGGATCCGAGAGGACTCGTCACCCCTCTTTTTGACGGGTGGTCCCTGGATGTCTGGGTACTGCCGCATGAAGGCTCACCTCTGATTCCTTCGCGGTGCCGGGACGTTAGGCAGGAGCTCAAATATGGGCCGGACCCCAGGGTCACTACGGAATGCAGGTCCACGGAAGGCACGCTCGAGACAAAGGTTTTGATGGCCGGCACCATCTCCGATCCTGTTCTGGAACTCGCCGCCGTAGGGAAATGCACGAAAGGTGGGCGGCTTGCCGTGGTGGTGAGGCCCTATAACCCGGAGGGCATTCAGTTCATTGAGCGTATCGACGCCCGTATGGACGGAACAGGCTTGATTGTGGACGGTAAGGTCCCGATCGATTTTGACGACGTGCCGGAGGCGCTTCTTTACTCCAACTATGAGGAAGGCGATGTGTTTAAGAAGGTCATGGAACCCGGAAACGTCGGGAGCGTTTCATCCATAAAGTGTGACGTGGGGCTGGCGACATCGGCAGCGGTTTTTTCCATTCCTCCCGATGCAAGCCGTGAAGTCCGAATCCGAGTGAACATCGAGGGGGGAGTGGAAAAAGCAAGGGGCGGCGCTGTTACGGGAGATGCAACTCCGTCCGAAGCCTGGGCATCATGGACATCCGACGGGGCCCGGCTGGAAGTCCCGGACGAGCGCGTTGGTTTTCTCTATGACACTTCGCTCCGCACCCTCCTGATGCTTTCGTCCGGTGAAATCGTACCCGGCCCTTACACCTATAGACGGTTTTGGTTCAGGGACGCCTGCCTCATGCTTGAAGGCCTCCTTTGTGCGGGATTTGCCGACAGATGTCGCCGTATACTGGACGGGTTTCCGGAACGCCAGAAGCACTCCGGATATTTTCAGAGCCAGGAAGGCGAGTGGGACTCCAACGGACAGGTGCTCTGGATCTATGACCGTTTCGAGCGGTTGACAGGCGAGGCCCCGGACAAGAGATGGATGCACTCTGTGAGCAAGGGTGCAGCCTGGATTCAAAAGAAGCGGATTCGAACCGGAACCGAAGCGCCCCATGAAGGCCTTTTTCCTCCCGGGTTCAGCGCTGAACACCTGGGCCCCAACGACTACTATTACTGGGATGTATTCTGGGCCTTGGCCGGGCTGCGAGGGGCAGCCCGCCTTTCTGCACGATATTCATCCGGAAAAGAGGCTGAGGCGTTGTCTGAAGAGGCGGCGGATTTGGAACGATCCATTTTTAGAAGCATCTCCATGAACTCGTCTTTTCGGGAAAGGGGCTCGGTTCCAGCGGCGCCCTACCGGCGAATGGACGCAGGGGCAGTGGGGTCTCTCGTGGCCGATTACCCGCTCAACCTCGTACCACCCGGTGATCGCCGGTTTCTCCTGACAGTGGATTTTCTCATGGATAACTGCTTTTACGAGGGCGCCTTCTTTCAGGACATGATACACTCAGGCATAAATCCCTACCTGACCCTGGCCATAGCTCAAACCCTCCTGAGGGCCGGAGACCCTCGTTATCGGGCCTTGTTCGAGCGCGTAACCGATCTTGCGTCCCCCACCGGCCAGTGGCCCGAAGCCATACATCCCTGGACGGGTGGAGGATGCATGGGAGACGGCCAGCACGGCTGGGCCGCTGTGGAGTTCCTCCAGTTGATTCGCAACCTGTTCATACGGGAAGAACAGGACCGGCTAATCATAGGATCCGGGATACTTCCGGAGTGGGTGGAAGCAGGCTCGAATCTCTCTTATGGTCCCACCCTCACGGCCTTCGGGCGGGTGACGGTACACCTGGAGAAAGGCGTTGACCAACGGGTAGAGCTTCATCTGGCGTATGAATGGCACAAAAACGCCCCCGACATGGAGGTCAGGGTGCCGGGTTTCCGGGAAACGAGAATCACAAACCCAGGGGAACCGGTAATCCTGGAACCGCTTAAGGAGGACACCCCATGAACATCTGCATGTTCACCAACACCTACATTCCCCATGTGGGAGGAGTGGCCCGGTCGGTCCATGCCTTTTCAACGGACCTGGAACGCCTGGGCCACCGGGTAATGGTAGTGGCTCCTGAGTTCCAGGAAGATGAGGCGGCGGATGATGGCGGCCCCGAAGTTGTCCGGGTTCCTGCCATTCAGAACTTTAACGGAAGCGACTTCTCGGTCCGGATCGCGGTGCCCTTCTTGATCAAGAAGGCGGTGGACAAGTTCCAGCCGGACTTGATTCACAGCCATCATCCTTTTCTCCTGGGCGACGCGGCTCTAAGAGTCGCCCGTCGGCGAAAAAGGCCCCTGGTTTTCACACATCACACGCTTTACGAGCGCTACACCCATTACGTCCCCATGGATTCTCCCGGCATGAAGCGCTTTGTCATAAATCTTTCCACCAGGTACGCCGACATGTGCCATGCCGTGGTGGCGCCGAGCCGGAGCGTGGCCGAGCTCATTCGAGGAAGAGGGGTTCAAACCCCCATAACCGAAATCCCCACAGGTGTGGATCTCCAATTCTTCAAGTCGGGTCGAAGAGAAACGTTTCGCTCAAGACACGGGATACCGGAAAACGCGACTGTTCTGGGGCATGTGGGCCGACTGGCGCCGGAGAAAAACCTGGACTACCTTGCCGAGGTCGCGCTCCGGTGCATGAAAGAACAAGAAGATCTCCGATTCCTGGTTGTCGGGGAAGGTCCAAGCCGTGCTTCGATCAAAATGCGTTTTGACGATGAAGGACTTGCATCCCGCCTGGTGGCCCCGGGGTCTTTGACGGGGCAGTCGCTCGCAGACGCCTATGCCGCCATGGACCTGTTTGTGTTTTCTTCCACGTCCGAGACCCAGGGCATGGTGCTGGCCGAAGCCATGGCCGCTCAAACCCCGGTGATTGCACTGGATGCTTCGGGGAGTCGCGAGGTGGTGAAAGACCTGGAAAACGGCCGGCTGCTGACTGCCGAGTCTTCCGCTGCAGATTTCGCCCGTGCCGTCCTCACGTTTCTGCGTGACCCGGACACCCTTTCGCGCGCGCGAAAAAGCGCCCTTGAAACCGCCCGGTCCCTTAGCCGTCAAACCTGCGCCGCCCGTCTGGAGACCCTTTACGAATCGATCTTGGCAGGAGCAACCCGCATGCCGACCCGGGAGGAAGATTCCCTGGTGCCGTGGGAAGCACTCCTGGAGGCCATCAAAGCCGAGTGGGATCTTATAAGCGAGAAAACAACGGCTGCAGTGGAGTCAATCAGGCCTTCCGCATGAAAAAGTTCATATGCGGTCGGCCCAACCAAACTCATGGAGGTACATTGGTCATAATGATTCCCATACCTTTTTATTCAGTCCGGAGATTTACGCTTTTCATGGGTGTGGCAGCCGGCTTTGTTTTTTGCCTGGCGGTCTCTGTTGCTTCCGCGCAAAAGACCTCTCATGGTCTTTATGAAGAAGTCCCTCTCCCTGATGTGCTTTTCCTCTGCGGTGAACCAGTTCCCCTTGATCGCCGGGAAGTGCGGGAGATGCTGGACCGGGAACTCAGTATTTCGGTTTGGAATCAGGCCCAGGTCTTTATGTGGCTCAAAAGGGCGGGACGTTATTTTCCTCATATTGAGAAGCGTCTTGTGGAGGAGGGCCTGCCGGACGATTTGAAATATTTGGCAGTGGCTGAAAGCGCCCTGATAATGAATATTCGTTCGTCCATGGGGGCTATGGGCGCATGGCAGTTCATGCCCGGCACGGCCCGGCAAGTGGGGCTCCGTTACGATACCATGATCGATGAACGCCGTGATTTCGAAAAATCAACCACCGCCGCCCTCCAGTATCTGAAGAAGCTGCGCGAGATGTTCGGGAATTGGGCGCTGGCCATGGCGGCATACAACTGCGGCAAGACGCGTTTGAGGGATGCAATGAACAAGCAGAGAGCGGACAGCTTTTACAGGCTGAGCCTGCCTCTGGAGACCGAGCGTTACATATATCGTATCGCATCCATAAAGCTTATCCTGGAGGACCCGGCCAGGTACGGATATAGCATGCCACCAAGCCGGGTTTACCGGCCCATCCCATGCGACCGCGTCGAGGTGAACACAGGAAGCGTTATACCCATGGTGGAAGTGGCCGAGGCCATAGGCAAGGACGTCAAGATGATCAAGGACCTCAACCCCCACATCCTGGGCTACAACATGCCGTCGGGCCGGTACGTGGTTAATGTCCCCACCGGCCGGGGTGTCCATATGGTCAAGGCGATGGATAAGATGAGCAGAAAATATGCCGTCACTCAAGGAGGATTCATAAAGGGGGATATATACGTGGTTCAAAGGGGGGATACACTGAGCGGCATCTCAAAACGCTCGGGCGTCCCCGTTCAAACCATCAGGTCCCTCAACGGCATACAGGGGTCGCTTATCCGGATAGGGCAGCAACTCAGGTTGCGCCCCTGAAGCTTTCACTCCCCGATGATTTTTACCAGGACCCTCTTCTTCCGCCTGCCGTCGAATTCGCCGTAGAAGATCCGCTCCCAGGTGCCGAAATCCAGACGTCCTTTGGTGACCGCCACCACCACCTCTCTTCCCATTATTTGGCGTTTCATGTGAGCGTCTGCATTGTCTTCTCCCACATTGTGGCGATAGGAAGCCACAGGTTCATGAGGTGCCAGCCGTTCCAGCCATTCCTCGTAATCCTGGTGCAGGCCGGACTCGTCGTCGTTGATGAAAACGGAGGCTGTAATATGCATGGCGTTGCAAAGGAGGAGGCCCTCCTGAATACCGCTCTCCTTCAAGCACTCCTCCACTTGGGGTGTGATGTTCACCAGCGCGCGCCTTGTGGGGACGTTGAACCAGAGTTCTTGCCTATAGCTCTTCATGATTTCTCCTTTCTGAACTGAACTGAAACGGACAGCTGTTGCCTGTAACCTCAGCCTTTACCTTTGCTGCGACTCCCGGGAGATTGAGAGGTCTTCAGCAGAGGGAAACGCCAGGTCCGCCATACAGGGGAAGTGATCCGACGGGTAACGGCCGCCTTCCCTGTCCCTGAGAATTCGGACATCTTGGATCACAAGACGGCGGTTCGCCAGTATCCAGTCAATTCGACCTGTTTTTGGAACACCTTCGAAACCGTGGGCGGTATAAGAGGGCTCTCCCTCCTCCCGCCCCATAAGCTGCCAAGTGTCCACAAGGCCGGTTGTCCTGGATGTCATAGCCTCGTGGACCCTTGATTGAGGTTGATCGTTAAAATCTCCCATGACCACCGCGGGATCAGTCCTTTCGGAAATCCAGTCAGCCAGCAGTTGCGCCTGCCTGTATCTCGCCTCAACTCCAATATGATCCAGATGGGTAACTACCGCCCAGAGGCGGGAGCCTGATTGAAGGCATTTCAAGAGCGCCGCGCTCATCATTCGAGGAAACGCGCTGTCCCAGTTCTTGCTGAGGTTTATGCGGGGGGTTCCGGATAACCAGAATTCCTCTTGTTCCAATACTTCGAATGAGGTCTTCCGAATAAAGAGAGTTGGGTATTGGGAGGTGTCGTCTATCACCCGCTTTCCGGCCTGCATAGTGTATTCCGGAAGTTGTTCATCCAAATACAGGAGCTGAGACCATTTTCCCTCCTGGGTGCCAAGGACGTCCGGCAAGTATCGCTTGACCAGGCGGACAACGAAGCCACGCCTGTTCGACCAGGAATTCTCACCATCCCGGTCGTTCTCAAAACGCATGTTGAATGTGATGAACCGCATGGTTAAACCCTCTTATAAGGGGGAGCACACGCCTAAATAAGATGTTTTTCGCAAAGGATCTTTTGGTGAAGTTCCTCGAACAGCGCTGCCGGAAGATCCCCTGACCTGTCGTCACGAAGGCGCAGCCTTGCAGCCTCCACAGGGCATCGAGGCACACAGACCCCGCAACCTATGCACCAATCGGGATCCACAACGGGGATGTCGTTTTCAATGGTAACCGCCTCCACGGGACATATGCGGGCGCACTCGCCACAGCCTTCGCAGGCATCCGTGTCTGTCTCGCGCAGGAAGTAGGTGGCCATTATAAGGTCCCTGGGGATTTTACGCCGCCTGATAATCCCCACATTCCAGCACGAGCACCCGCAGCAATTGCAGTTGTGCTTGATATTGCCCCCGGTGTTATCCACAAAATGGACCAGCCCCTCACGAGCGGCAAAAGCCACCAGATCCTCAGCCTCCTGTCGTGTGATTCTACGGCCCAGGCCTCGGTCAATGACATACGCGGCCATTTCGTCGAACTTGATGCAGACCTCGGTAGGGTGACCGCAGTCACGCCCTCGAAGGCTTGCCGTGATGCGACAAGCGCAGTGGCATACAGCGAATTCGCCGGCGCTTTCCAGAACGGCCTCCATAGCGTGGTGGGGAAACACCGCCTGCATGTCAGGCGTCAGTGAGCCTGAGGCCGGAACATATCGATATGGTTGGGTCTCAGACCCGTAGGCCCTCTGGGTCACTTTGCGGTTGAAGTATTTTGCAACCAGCCCGGCCATGTGCCGGGACGTGTCGGTATCCTCGCCTCTCCAGAAATAGAGCTGCGGGAATCCGAATCCCACCTGTTGAAGGGCATACCCTTTAACTCCATCTTTTGTCTCAGCGCAAAACAACAGGCCCCTTCCGGCAAGTCCCTCGAGGATCCCGATCACCTCCTCTTGGGGAAGGTCCACCAGCGGCGTTATCTCCCGGGCCGGCACGGGCTGAAGCGGGGCGACGCGCGTAGGGAGAGCCAGTGCCACGAGCGCCTCTTTTGGACTGAAGTTTTCCCGAAGGATCACCAGGAGATCGTCCGTGACCGGGTATCCCATGCCGAGCGCTGAGAGATGATCGGCCAAGCGGATGTAAACATCGTTAAGCTTCTCCATTGTTCCCAAGCCCCTTGTTTTCAAGTATCATGCAGAAATGTTCAGGATTTACAGGGTCGCCTCACACCATGAGTTCACACCGGGCTCAAGTAATACACCTTACAGCAGGGAGTGTGGGATGGCAACCTCGGTTCCGGACTCATCCGACCAGCTTTGAGGTCCGGGTTTCCATACGTAAAGGAAAACGACTAACGTCTTTTTGGCCGTTTTCAAACCCCCATGTCCTCTGTTATATATAGAGGTCTGAAATGTTTCCATCTCAGGCCTTCCGGCTTCAGAAAGGAGTATGACGCATGGACATCAATGAACTGGATCCCGGACTCCCTTTAATACAGCATGCCGATCTCGCAGGCAAGGTGGTGCTCTTGCGGGTCGACCACAACGTGGTGAAGAAAGGCAAGATCACGGACCCGTTTCGAATCGAGGCCGGTTTTCCCACCCTGTACCGTATTGTGGAACAGGGAGGGCGACCCATCCTCATGACGCACGTGGGACGCCCAAGGGATAAAAAAACCGGTAAGATTACTGAAGATGGGAAGAAATCGGTCCTTCCCATTACGGAGTATTTGGAGAAGAAACTCTACGCCCGATTCGTGGTGCCCGACCTCAAGGCCGACGGTGACATGGGAATTAAGGACATTGATGCGTCGATCAGTGAGCTCATAGAGGAACTGAAAAATCGGCGAATCAGCGGCATATATCTGCCCAACACGCGCTGTTTCCAGGGGGAAGAGGTGAAAGGAGAGGCGAGAGATCGATTGGCCTCGCAATTGGCCTCTCTGTCGGACGTTTATGTCAACGACGCATTCGGTTCCTGGCAGCCGCACGCCTCAACCTTTGATGTGACCCGTCATGTCCCTTCATTTGCCGGTGTTCTCCTCCAAAAAGAACTCCTGCACCTAAGGCAGGTCTTGGAGCCCAATAGGCCGTTTGTGGCCGTTGTGGCAGGGGCGAAATACGACACGAAAATCGGACCCCTTCGCCGAATCTATGAGCGCGTCGATCACCTGATACTGGGCGGTGTAATCTATAATGCCTACCTTTCCGCCAAGTACGGGATCCAAGTGGGAGGTGTGGGAGAGGAAGATGTCGGCGCCGCCCGGGAACTGGTGGATATGGATAGGGATTCCAAGAAGATAGTGGAACTCCCGGCGGTTATGGAGTCCGATGTGCCGGATTCGAGGGAGCAAGGTAAATACAGGGTTTTATGGGTACGTGATTTTGAACAGGGGCGCAGATACGGTCCGTTTCTGGATGCGGCCCCTGAGTCCTTTGACGACCCTGAAGTTGCTCAGGTCCTGAACTCGGCAGGGACCATATTTGTAAACGCCGTTATGGGCCTTGTGCCCCACTTCTACAGAGGAACAGAGCGTCTCAACAGGGAGATCTCTCGAAATCGCAGTGCGCGCAAGTTGTTCGGAGGCGGAGACACGCTTCAGGAGTTCAAGAATCTTACCCCAGGGCTCTACATGTCGGCTTTGGAGGATCCTTCTTATTATTTCTTCACCGGAGGCGGGACTGTTTTAAAGGCCATAGAGGAAGGGTCACCTTATGCCCTGGCGCCGGTGGAGGCGCTCATGGAAAACCTGAGGAACAGGCGTTCCTCCTAAATCAGCTTGAAAGTAATCAGGCCTGTTTCAAACAATCGGCCCCCCTCAACGCCCGTATATCGGCGGAGCGGGGCCGCCACATGTCATTGGATAACCGGGCTGACCCGCTTGAGCGCCCGGCGTATCATCTATCAGAAGTTCTCCACCCTTCTCGACTCCCGGTTTGCCGCCATGCCGCGAATCCTCTGGATCTCTCCCTCACTTTTCTCAAGCTCCGTTTCCAGGGTTCTCGTATACAAGTTCATGTCTTCACGGCTGTCTGCGATCCTTCGGGCGCGATAAATGGCGTTTAGGTGGATTTCATCAATCATGATCCTTTCCTCGTTGGTCAAGTTGGGATCGCTCAACGCCTCATTCATGATTTCCTGAACAAGTGGTTTGTCGTCAGTCATGCCGCCTCCTTTTCCGGCCGGTATTCGGATATTAAAAGACCCGCTTGCAAGCGGGCCGTCTCCACATCCAACCGGCTTTACAGTGTTAACGTTAATAATAAAATATAGCGCGATGGTGGGAATATGTCAATAGGGCTCAATCGCAATGATCACACTTGCCTGAAAGGGTTGGCCGGGCGGCATTGAAAAGCGAAACCACCCTCATGGTCACTCCGGATCATCCAGCGCCTCCATTGCTGCACGCTTTTTTCTTAAGTGACGCACAAACCCCGCGGCCAGTATGGCGGAGCCGAACAAAAACAGGATCTCGTAGAGGTGTCCGATAAGGAATGCCACCCAGACAGCCTTGCCTTTGAGGTCATCATGCCAGGCCTCTTCAAGGGAGGTCATGGTGAGAGAGAAGTTTTGCCAAAGGACGCTCTCGAGAGAGTCTCCTTGGGCGAGCCCGTTCAGAACGGACAGCAGGCCGTCGGTTCCGTATCGGTCAACCATGAACTGCACCAGGCTGAGGCTTTGCTCGTAGGCGAGCAGCACGGATCGATCATCCCCGTAAAACGCTCTGGAAAGGGCTTTAAGGGGGATGGTGCGTCCCGACAGGAAGGCTTCATCCAGGACGGAACCCCTTCTGGGCAGCACTATTTCGGCGAAGCCGCCGCTGACCCACTGAGCAACTCCCTCGTCGAGCCAACGGGGGAGGAGACCTCCCGGGATCCTGTCATGAAGAAGCAGATGACACAATTCATGCTTGAGCAAGGCATGAAAACTGTGGGGGCTGGAGATCGAGCGGGAGCGATCGATGAAGACGGCCTTACGCCGGGGAACCGCGAGAGCCACCACCATGGAACGCCCGGTCATTTGGTGGAACTCACTGCTGTCTGCCACCAGAATCACAGTAGAGTGGAAATCCACGTCAAAGCCCAAATGATCCTCGAGTTCCTTGGAAACCAGTGGGAATAAATCAAGGACTTCTTGGGCGCCGGAGCGTAGTGATGAGGGAAACACCACCGTCACGTTGTTTCCCTTAAGGGTCTCTTTTGGGGATGCAAGGGCGGGGTTGCAGATGAGCAATAAAGACAGCAAGCATAATAGGGACGTCCATGAAAACAAGAAACCCCCACCCGGGAGCCTTACCGATGGGGGTCTGAGTTCTGCAGGACCGATATGGTATATTACTTGATTGCGTCCTTGAGGGCTTTTCCCGGCACGAACTTGGGCACTTTTTTTGCTTTGATCTTGATTTCTTCGCCCGTCTGAGGATTTCTTCCCTTCCTGGCTTTCCTTTTGTCGACCTTGAATGTGCCGAAGCCCACAAGGGTCACCGTAGCTTTCTTCTTGAGGGCCTTCGTGATGGAGGAAAACACACAGTCGACGGCTGCCTGGGCCTCTTTCTTTGTGCTCACGACCTTTGCCACCTCGTTGATCAAATCTCCCTTGTTCATAATCTGCCCCTCCTCCTTTCATGTGAATGGATCCCCGCAATGACCGAATCGCTGCCAACCATAATAGATATTGTGCCGAATATCAACCATAAAAATCGCAAAAAACACGGTGGACGGTGTTTTTTTGCATTTAGAGCATGCCAAGGCCTACCAGTAGAGGGCTTTTGAAGTCATGAGCGTTCCGTTTCCTGTGTGACAGGTTTGGATAAAGGCTATTCGTTCATCCTGACCCGGTCCCGTAGAAGGGCCGACCGGTGGAGTGCCGCCAGGGCCCGGGCCGCACGCTCAGGAGTGGGGAAATTCACCAGTGCTCCGGTTTGCTCCAGATCGAGAACTTCGTCTTCCCAGATCCCAGGGGGCCCCATCAGACATGAAATTACGGGTTTTCTCTGTCTCCACTCTCGCAGCAGGGGCGAGATTCCTGGGACCGCAGCTCTGTTAGCCGAGGCGAACATCATCAAGATCAAGACCGCATGGATTTGTTCATCTTCAAGAACGACCTGCATCATTCGTGCAACAGCTTCGGTGTCGTACCATGCCGGACCCAAATCCACAGGGTTGGTGCGTAGGGCCAGCGGCGGAAGCAGGCGTTCCACTTGATGCCGGGTGGTTTCATTGAATGGCGGAACAAACATGCCGGCGGTCTCCAGGGCATCGCAGGCTGCCATGCCGGGGCCTGCCTGCCCGGTGAGCACGGCCACATTCTTCCCCTGTAACAGGGGACTTCCGGCCAGGGCTCGGGCGGAATCCAGGAAAACCTCGGTATCCCAAGTCCGGAGGATGCCGGCCTGGCGAAAAAAGCCGCGGTAGATCTCGTGCTTCCCTGCCAAAGAACCTGTGTGAGAAGCGGAGGCCCTGTCGCCGGAATGCGACGAACCAGTCTTATAGGCCACAATAGGCTTCTTGCCCTTATAAGCGAGGGCGGTCTTCAGCAAGGTGCGGGGGTGGTCAAGCCCTTCGATATAAAGGGCGACCACCCGGGTATCAGGATCTTCCATAAGGTAGTCCATTACCGCGGGAAATCCTATGTTAAGCCTGTTGCCGAGGCCGATGATTTTGCTCAGGCCCATGCCATGCCTCTGTGCGAAAAAGGCCGAGAGATGGGCCATGCCCCCGCTCTGGCTGACCAGCGACACGTGGCCGGGCCTGCAAAGAGAAAATTCAGGCGTGAATGTCGCATTTAAGTCATGGTGAAGGTTTACCAGGCCGAATGTGTTGGGCCCCACAACAGGTATGCCGGCGGCCGTCATTTTCCGGGCCAGATGTTCCTGAAGATGAGCGCCTTCGGGGTCGTCTATCTCCTTGAAGCCGGCGGTGATGAGGACTACCCCTTTCACGCGCTTTCTCACGCAGGCTTCACACACCTTCGGAACCAGACCCGCAGGAACTGCAATCACCACAAGGTCCAGCGAACCTTGGATATCGTCGATGCCGGGTACGGTCGGGTGGTTCAGTATTTCCTCGACTCCGGGGTTCACAGGGATAAGGCGTCCTTGAAACCCGCCTTTGATCAGGCTGGTCATTACATGCCATCCCAGTTTGGCGGGATTGGCCGATGCTCCTACAACAGCAACTGTTTTGGGTCGAAAAAGCGGGTCGAGGTCAAACAAGGGCAATGATTGCATGCAAAAGGTCCTCCAGGTAGATAACCCGCATAATGTATCAGTGTTGAAGCTTGTCATCAACAGACAAATAAACTATAGTGCATCCTTCCTGCGTATTGGAAGGTAAGCATTAAATCGACCCCCGGGCCGCGGCATGGCAGGATGCCGGCAGGATTTAGGCGTTGAGGCGGCAAGGCGGTTAACCGGGGCCTTCGGGCCGGCGCAAGGAGGATATTATGGAGAGAATCGAGATAGTAACTGCACGAGAGATACTTGACTCCAGGGGTAATCCAACGGTTGAAGTGGAAGTGGGTTTGGAGGATGGAAATATCGGGAGGGCGGCGGTGCCTTCGGGTGCGTCAACAGGAAAGTACGAGGCCGTGGAACTGAGAGACAAGGCGAAGAAGCGTTATCTCGGCAAGGGCGTGGAGCGGGCTGTTCAGAATGTCAATGGGGTTATCGCTCCAGCCCTCACAGGAATGACGGCTACCGATCAGCGGCTCGTGGACCGAACCCTCATTGAGCTGGATGGAACTGAAAACAAGAAAAAGCTCGGTGCCAATGCCATTTTGGGAGTATCGCTTGCCGTTGCCAGGGCTGCGGCGGAGTCCTTATATGTACCTCTTTACCGCTATATAGGAGGGGCCGGCGTATGCAGGCTTCCCATGCCCATGATGAACATTCTTAACGGCGGTGCTCATGCAGCCAATAACGTGGACTTGCAGGAGTTCATGATCATGCCCATCGGCGGAAAGACCTTTCGCGATGCCTTACGCATCGGGGCCGAGGTCTTTCACGGTCTCGCTTCAGTGCTCAAAGACAAAGGCTATTCCACTGCTGTAGGCGACGAAGGCGGCTTCGCGCCGGATCTCAAGAGCAACGAGGAAGCTGTGGAGATGGTTATGGCAGGGGTGGAAAAGGCCGGTTATAGGCCGGGGGTGGACGTGGTCTTGGCTCTGGACCCTGCGGCGTCGGAGTTCTACGCAAACGGAAAATATGTCTTCAAGAAGTCCGACGGCTCCAAGCGCACAGCATCCGAGATGGTGGAGTTCTACGCGGACTGGACAAAACGCTTTCCAATCGTCTCCATTGAAGACGGCCTGGCGGAGAACGATTGGAGCGCCTGGAAGATGATTAATGAAAGGTTGGGCGACAAAATCCAGATTGTGGGCGACGACCTGTTTGTCACAAACACCAAGCGCATTGCCCGCGGCATCAGTGAATCGTCAGCCAACGCGGTGCTGATCAAACTCAATCAGATAGGCACTCTCACAGAGACCCTCGACGCCATTAATATGGCTCACCGGGCGGGCTGGAATGCAGTTGTGAGCCACAGATCCGGGGAGACCGAAGATACCTTCATAGCCGACCTGGCTGTGGGCGCCGGCACGGGGCAGATAAAGACGGGCTCTTTGTGCCGTTCGGAGAGAGTATGCAAGTACAACCAACTCTTGCGCATCGAAGAAGAACTGGGAGATACGGCCGAGTTTGGATGGAACTTATGAGGCCGCATGGATGGTTGTTCTTTCCATGAAGAACATTTCCCGTTTCTTGTGTTTGTAGTGTTGAAATAGCAGACAAGGAGCGAATCTAATGGAGAATGAGACCCTAAGCCGAGTCCATATGTGCATGCAGTGTGGAATGTGCTCTGGAAGCTGCCCGGAATCAGGCATTACACCCTTTAACATTCGAAAGCTGGTGCGCAAGCGATTTCTTAAACGCGACATTGATGAAATCATAGCCTGGTACTGCAGTGCCTGCGGGGAATGTACTCTCCGCTGCCCCCGGGACGTGAAGCCGTCGGAAATGATCATAGCCCTCAGGGGAGAACTCGTGGAGGAAGGACAAATCCCCCTATCCATCCAAAAGGCCCTTGAAAACGCCTTTGTCCAGAAGAACCCTTGGGGTCGTCCCCGGCCCAAGAGGGGGGAATGGATCAAGGAAGAAGGCCAGGACGTAGACGTTCCCCATATCAAAGACACTGAATCTAAGAGGCTGCTCTTCACCTGCTGCATCCAGGCCTATGACCCTCGCTGTATGGTCATCCCGGTAAACGTAGCCAAACTCTTGAACGCAGGTGGAGTGGAGTTCGGGATCCTGGGCCCTGAAGAGGCCTGCTGTGGGAATGAAATTCGCAGGATGGGCGAAGAGGGACTTTTCGAGGAACTTCAGGAGGAAAACTCGGCCAAGTTTCAAAAGTACGGCGTAGAAGAGATCATTGCCCTGTCACCCCACTGCATGAATGCACTTAAGAATGAATACGGCGACTCCGGCATCAAAGTGAGACATTACACCGAGGTGCTGGCCGATCTGGTGGAGAAAGGATCCCTGTCCTTCAAAACTCCATATGACAAGAAGGTTATCTATCACGATCCCTGTTTTCTGGGAAAGCAGAACAAAGTCTATGACCAACCCAGGTACCTGCTTGATGCCGTAAACGGTGTCGAACTAATGGAATTCTCCTATGCAAGGGAAAATTCACTCTGCTGTGAGGGAGGCGGGGGTCGAATGTTTTTTGAGGCGGAAATACCCTACCATAGAAACAGCGAAAAGCGCGTTGAGGAGGCTGTGGGCTGCGGAGCCGAGGTGCTTGCCACGAGCTGCCCTTTCTGTGTAATGACCCTGGAAGATCCTGCAACGGAAAAGGGTCTTCCGGTGAGAGAGCTCTCCGAGATCCTGGTCGAGGCCCTGTAGCCACCTTGTTCGATTCAACATCACCGGCCTCCGGAGCCGGCTATACCACTGTCGGGTTGCGGACCATGGTCCGCATTATACTCAAGTCTCCCCACTCGTACTGAACCACGGCGGCAACCACGAGCGCAGCGGTCTCGGCCCGAAGAATACGTCTGCCGAGGGAGACAGGAGAGAAGCCCGATTCCCGGGCGGCACGCACCTCGTCAGGGTGAAAACCGCCTTCCGGGCCCACTATGACAGCAAGGCCGCCGGCAGGCGAGGTCTGTCCCAGGAACCACTTGAGGTCGGATGCCTCTTCAGCCTCCCATAAGAGGATTCCGGGGATATGATGGTCCCGCCAAAGGTCCAAGAGCTTTTCAAAGGCGACCGGAGCCTCCACGCGGGCGGGGACCACCCGGTCCGCCTGTTTTGCCGCGTTTACCGCGATCTCCTTCCAGTGCCGTACGCGGCTTTCAGCCCGCTTTCCATCGAGGCGAACCACGGAACGCCTCGAGGTATGGGGTTGAATCCGAGCTACGCCCAATTCCGACGCCTTCTGTATAAGTAGGTCCATGGGTCGGGATTTGAGAAGCGAAGGGCAGAGCGTGATTTCCAGAGGGGAGGGCTTGGGAGGGGCAAGGGTTCGTTCAAGCATGAGCAAGGCGGAATCCTTTGAAACAGAACTTATCACCGCCTGATATCGGCTCCCGGCATCGTCCCTGATCACGAGGCGGTCGCCCGGCCCCATTCGCAGAACACGTATCATGTGCCCGGCCTCGCTGCCCGTTACCCGGATCATGCCGTCCTCCGGGAGAATCCGCTGCACGAAAAACCGCCTCATCAGCCGGCCCCTTTTTGCGGACGGCCATGTAAAGACCGCCGGGCCACGATGCAGGCCCATTCATCCCTCTCAAGCCTCCCCACCACAGTGAATCCGCTCCGGGCCAGGTCCGGCAAAACCAAAGGCACTTGCTCTCTCAGAAGGCCGGATAGTACCAAGGTCCCGCCCTGGCCCACCAATCTTGGAAAACAGGGCATTATATCCAAAATCACGTCCAGGACCAGGTTAGCGGTGACCATGGAAAAGGTTTTCTTCAATTGAGAGATTGGTGCTGCTGAAAGCTCCACCTTTCCATCAAGACCGTTTAGATGGATGTTCCACTCGGCCCAGCGAAGAGCCTCCTCGTCCACATCCATGGCAAAACAGGCAGATGCCCCGAGCAGGACGCCGTACATGGCCAGGATGCCGCTCCCCGTGCCCACGTCCAGGAGGCTGAAAGGTCTTTTGGGGGCGCTGTCCTCCATGGCCTGAAGGCACATGCGGGTGGTGGGGTGACTACCGGTCCCAAAGGCCGGTCCGGGGTCCATGCGAAGTATGCGGGTCTTGGATTCCGAGGGAGCCGGGCTCCATGCCGGAAGTATGAGGAGTCCGGGAGTGACCTGTTCCGGGCCGAAGTGTATGCGCCAGGCCGTGCGCCAGTCCTGATCCTGGATCCTGTCCAGCCGTAAAGATGAAGGGCCTGCATCAGGGAAAAAGGCCCTGAGCCTTTGCAGGAATCCCTCTATGTGAAGCCATATTCTCTCTGTGGAGGAGCCTTCATCCGGCAAATATGCCTTCAACATGCGATTACCTGATTGTTCAGCCACAACTCCCCCGCAGCCGGGCATCTCCATGAGAAAGTTGCTTATGGCCTCGTGAGTCACCGGGTCCGCTTCAATGGTGACTTCGATCCAGTCCGGCGAAGAAGGGTGTGATGGCTTCATGGGGATGTGAAAGGCGTTCAAAGGATCGTTTTGAAATGGGGACAGAGTTGCGCCCCCTGAGGTGCAGGGGGCGCAGCCTTTCATCAGGCTGGTTTTTGAAAGACATAGTTGAGCTGACCGCCGGGCAGTTCGTTGGCAACTGTCTCCAGTTCCATCCCCACCTCGATCTCCTCCTCCGGGACACTGTTTGCGATTCGACCGAAAACCTTATAGTCCCCGTAATCCAGCAGCGCGATGGAGTAAGGCAAATCCTCGCCGAACCCCTGCGGAGCAAACTCCAGCTTGCTGTAACTGATCAGCTTTCCCTTGCCGCTCACCTCAAACCACTCCATGTTACCGGCAAGGCACTTATAGCAGTCCGCCCGGGGTGGAAAGAACATCATGCCGCAGTCCTTGCACCGGGTCCCCACAACCTTTCCTTTTTCCAGGTAATCAATGAAATCGTTGACCTTGGTGGTGGCGGTGAAGGTGACCGTTCCGAACTTGCTGAATCGAGCGTCTATTTCCTTTTTGCTTCCCATGGGTTACCTCCCTAGAATCGTCACGTTTCCGTAAAGGCCCACACCCCCGATGTTGTGTACAAGGCCTATCTCAGGGTCCTTCACCTGCATGTCGCCGGCCTCGCCGCGGAGCTGAAGCACAATGGTGCGGATCTGGGAGCCGCCGGTGGCCCCGATGGGGTGTCCTTTGCTGAGAAGCCCTCCATCCACGTTGACTGGGATGCTCCCTTCTTTGTAGGTCTCCTTTCCGCGGATCAGGTCCCGGCCTTCTCCGGGCTTGGCAAACCCAAGGTTCTCGTAAGCCATCATCTCCGCGATGGTGAAGCAGTCATGCACCTCGGCCACGTCGATTTCTTTGGGAGTGACCCCGGCCATCTCATAGGCCTGCCGGCCCGCTTCGATTCCCACGCTGAGGCCGTTGAACATGTCCCTTCCTGCCAGGTTGACAGTAGTGGATGCAGCCCCCATCCCCAGGATCCAGACAGGCTTATCACTCAAAGCCTTGGCCTTCTCCTCATTGGCTACGATGATGCAGGAACTGCCGTCTGCATTGGCGCAGCAGTCTCCCACTCTAAGAGGGCTCGCCACCGGCCCTGACATGGGATTCTCCGGATCGGAGAACATATCGAGGGTCACAGGTTTGCGGTAAACGGCCTTATCATTGATTTGCCCATAAGTGGACGCCTTTACCCGGATATGAGCAAGGTCTTCAGGTGTTGCACCATATGTGGCGAAATAATTGCGAGCGTACATGGCGTAGTAGGCGGGCATCATGGTCCCGAAGGGACTCTCCCACTGGATGTCGGCCCCGCGGCCCATGCGTTCCTGGCTTTCAGCGGAACTGATCTCGCTCATTTTCTGGAACCCTATCACCACCACCGAATCGTGAAGCCCTGACTTAACAAGGCTGTAGGCCAGCTTCAGTCCTGTGCTGCTGGAGGAACAAAGCGTCTCCACGTAAAAGGTGGGTTGGGGGGTGAGCCCAAGATATTCGGCGAACACGCCTGCCGGGGAACGCTGCTTGTCGTACTCTGGTGCCGAGCAGACCACGGAGGCGCCGATATCCTTGGTTGTGATCCCGGCATCCTTCATGGCATCCTTGAATCCCTCAAAGGCCAGCTCCCGAACGGAGCCGGGGTAACCGCGGACAAAGGCGCTTTGTCCTACCCCGATAATTCCAACTTTTCCCATAAAAAAACCTCCCTTAATTAAACGTCTCGGAAACTCTAAAACCTAATGAAATTAAACTGGAATAATGGAACCGATGCGCCGTGATATGATTTTAGTCGTAGTCGTACCTACTCCAGGAACTGCCTGCTGCCTCCTGCTTTATCGAGCCTGGGATCACCTGGAGGCTCATGAAACGGTTGACCAAGAAGCCAATATATGGAAACGCCCCGGGAGGGTCAAGGCAAAAGGAGTTTTACCGCGCCGCTGTATACTATCCCGAGGCCTTAAGCGCCGGCCGGCGCCAATCCGGAAAATAACCATCTCCGGATGGAAACTAGGCAAGGCATTCCTCAAGCAAATCCGAAGTACGCATAACCCTTAGCAGCGGGTAAAGCGGATTGCGCCGGTAAAGGCCGAGGGTCTGTTCGTGCAGCTCCCGTGACGCTGCAGCGCAGCCGTCCTCCAGCAGTACAACCCTGAAATCACAGCAAAGAGCATCCATGGCCGTAGTGAGCACACAGAAGTTGGTGGCGATACCTCCAACGGCGCACAGACCCACAGCCCGCTCGTGCAGCCATCGGTCCAGATTCGTTCGGAAAAAGGCGCTGAACCGCGGCTTGGGGAGCCATAGATCATCTTGGGTTCGCTCAAGGTCGTCAACCACCTCGGCTCCCGTAGTGCCGGCCAGGGAGTGGGGCGGCATTCGTCCCGTAAAGATGAAGTCCCCACGGCTAAAAGCGTCCGTGGCAAAAACCACCGGCCAGCCTTTCTCTCGGAAAGCACGGCTCAGCCGGTTGAGCGGTTCGATGATCTCCCTTGCAAAGGGTGTTATGGGAAGATTATGCGCCTCTTCAAAGTTGTCTTTGACCATGTCGATAATGACCAGGGCCGGCCTTGTTTTTTGTTCCATGTCCACTGTGAGCTTTCCTCCGATCTCTCAACTGCAAAAAGTCCTTTTCACCAAGCCTTAATGTGCAATGCTTATGCATCAAACAAACTCCGTTTCCCGGGTTTCACCCGGGTGTCGCAGCTGTAGCCGCTCGTGAACGATAAATCCGGGGGGAACCCATGATTCAGGATGATATGGAATCTTTTGTGAATTGACAACCCGTAGGTTTGGTGCTAAATTTTCTAGAAATTATAGCCCTTTGGAATTATGAGCATATTCGGGTCGCAACACCTGCGCCCCTGAGGCAAAAAAGGGCCGTGAGCCCGGGGAGATCGTCATGGCGTCGGACAAGACCAAGAATTTCATTCTCTGGTTTCGGGAGATCGGGATTCGCGATGTTCCCATGGTGGGGGGCAAGAACGCCAGCCTGGGTGAGATGTTCCAGAAGCTGGATGAGAAGGGCATCAACGTGCCCAACGGGTTTGCCATTACCGCGTATGCGTACCGCTACTTTTTGAAGTATGCGGGGATCGAGGAGGAGATCAAGAAAACCCTGAAGGATCTGGACACATCGGATATGGGTAATCTCATGCGTAAGGGCCGCGAGGTTCGAGATATTATAAGGCACTCTGAGTTCCCTCCGGATCTGACGCATGCAATTTACAAGGCCTACGACGAATTGGCCAAGGAGTTCGGCCGGGAGGGGTTGGACGATCTGGACGTGGCCATCCGCAGTTCGGCAACTGCGGAGGACCTGCCTGACGCGTCTTTTGCCGGCCAGCAGGACACCTACCTGAACATACGAGGTCGCCTCCGGGTCCTGGATGCCTGCAGGAAGTGTTTTGCGTCGCTTTTCACCAACCGTGCGATCTCTTACCGTCACGACAAGGGTTTTGACCAGTTCGATGTATCCCTTTCCATTGCCGTGCAGAAAATGGTCCGGAGTGATTCCGCATACTCGGGAGTGATCTTTTCCATCGACACCGAGACGGGATTCAAAGACGTTGTCTTTATAACCGCGGCTTACGGACTTGGTGAGAACGTGGTTCAGGGGATCGTGAATCCGGACGAGTACTACGTTTTCAAGCCCACGCTTCGTGAAGGAAAACGCGCCATCATAAGCCGCAAGGCCGGGGATCGCGACATAAAGATGGTTTACTCCTTGGAGGACGACGCCACAGTCAAGAACGTGGCTACCACTCTGACTGAACGGCACCGCTACGTCCTGGAGGACGATGAGGTGCTTCAACTGGCCGAATGGGCCTGCCTCATTGAAGATCATTACAGCAAGGAGGCCGGTTATTTCAAACCCATGGATATCGAGTGGGCCAAGGACGGAGACGGAAACACGGTTGGAACGGGTGAGCTGTTCATTGTTCAAGCCCGGCCCGAGACCATACACTCCAGTAAAGACATGGGGAGCCGTTACGAGAGCTACCACTTGAGGGAGCACGGAGAAATCCTTACCACCGGCACCGCCGTCGGCACCAAGGTGGGGCATGGTGTGGCGAATGTTATCGAGACGGCGGCGGAAATAGGCAGGTTTGAGAAAGGTCAGGTCCTGGTGACGAACATGACCGACCCGGACTGGGAGCCGATCATGAAGATTGCATCGGCCATCGTGACCAACAAAGGCGGTCGGACATGTCACGCAGCCATAGTTTCGAGGGAGCTCGGAATACCGTGCGTCATAGGCACGGGCGACGCGGATGAGGTGATAAAGACGGGCCGGGAGGTGACTGTTTCGTGCTGTGAAGGAGAAACCGGTTTTGTGTATGACGGCCTTCTAAAGTACGAGGTGGAGACCATCGACCTGGAGGAACTGCCGGCCACGCGTACCAGGATCATGATGAATGTGGGCATCCCGGAGAAATCATTCAGCCAGGCCATGATTCCAAACGACGGTGTGGGTCTTGCCCGGGAGGAGTTCATAATCAATTCCCATATCGGAATTCACCCCTTGGCGCTTCTGGACTACCATGAACTGAAAAAAAAGGCCAAGGATGACCAGCGGATTGCCGGCGTCATGTACAAGATTGATGAGATCACTTCCGTCTACGAGAACAAGAAGAACTTCTTCGTGGACAAGCTGGCCGAGGGGATAAGCCGCATTGCTTCCGGTTACTATCCCAACGACGTGATCGTCAGGCTTTCGGACTTCAAGAGCAATGAGTATGAAAACCTTCTGGGGGGTTATCTTTACGAGCCCAAGGAGAGCAACCCCATGATCGGGTGGCGAGGTGCTTCGCGCTATTATGACGAGAATTTCAAGCGTGCATTCGAGCTGGAGTGCCTTTCACTCAAAAAGGCAAGAAGCGATGTGGGGCTTACAAACATCAAGGTGATGGTTCCCTTCTGCCGCACACCGGCTGAAGGCAGGCAGGTGATCGAAGTAATGAAGGAGTTCGGCCTGGTTCAGGGTGAAGACGGCCTTGAGATTTATGTTATGTGTGAGATTCCCAGCAATGTGATCTGCGCGGATGAGTTTGCAGAGATCTTCGATGGTTTTTCCATCGGCTCGAACGACCTGACCCAACTGGCACTGGGGCTGGATCGGGACTCTTCCCTGGTCTCGCACATCTACGATGAACGGTCTACCGCGGTAAAGCGTCTGGTAAAGCAGGTAATCGATGTGGCAAAGGAGAAAGGCAGGAAGATCGGGATCTGCGGGCAGGCGCCGAGCGATTTTCCGGACTTTGCGGAGTTCCTGGTGGAATGCGGAATCGATTCCATGAGCCTGATCCCGGACACGGTCATAAAAACGCGGCTGCTGGTGGCGGAAAAGGAAAAGGCTCTGGGAATAGTGGTGGAAGAACCATAAAGGCGCCTGACCACAGAGCACACCAAGAGCGAAAACAAAAAGACATACCGACCCTTTCTCTACTGAAACTGAAGGAAGATCATGGCATCGATACGGATCCTGGGTACCGGTTCATACGTTCCTCCAAGGAGATTGACCAACGAAGACCTTCAGGCCATGGGCCTGGAAACAACTGACGAATGGATCGTTCAGCGTACGGGTGTTAAAGAGCGCCGAATAGCAGAGCCTGATGTGACCACCGCGGATCTGGCACGGGAGGCATGTTTGAAGGCACTGGAAGCAGCGGGGCTTACCCCGCAGGACCCCGACCTCATCATTGTGGGTACCATAACCCCGGACACTTGTTGCCCCTCGGCTGCCAACTGGCTACAGGCCAAACTGGATGCGCCCCAGGCCGTGACCTTTGACGTGACAGCCGCCTGCTCAGGATACATCTTCAGCCTGAATGTAGCCTCCCAGTATCTGAAGACGGGTGCCGCCCGCATCGTGCTCGTGGTGGGTGCGGAGGTCATGACCCGCACCCTCGACTGGACCGATCGAACCACCTGTATCCTTTGGGGGGACGGGGCCGGAGCCGCGGTTCTCTCCCTGGGGGACAGCGGTCCGGAGCTCCTGTCCACCCACATCCACACAGACGGCGCCAACGGCCAGGATCTCCTAATGCCCGGAGGCGGCTCCAGGACCACACCGATCTCCCATGAGAGCGTTGATAAGAAGCTGCACACCCTTAACATGATCGAAGCCAATGCCAGCTTCCGTGTGGCCGTAAGACACTTCATCGAATCGGCTAAAGAGGCGGCATCCCATAACGGCGTCCCCATCGAGGATATTAACTGGTTCATCCCTCACCAGGCCAATTTACGTATGTTCCAGTCCATGGCCAGGAGTATGAACGTCCCCATCGAGCGCTTCTACCTCACCCTCCACAAATACGGAAACATATCCTCCGCCTCGTGCGCCATCGCCCTTGATGAAGCGGTCCGGGACGGGAGCATCAAGCAAGGCCACATTGTTTGCATGCCGGTTTTCGGCGGCGGCCTGACTTGGGGTTCCGCGCTCATTCGATGGTAGTGGTTAGGTTGTGACCTGTAAGAGATGCCGGGATGCGGAAGGCGCGGCGCCTGCAGGACCGGTGGACGCCTCCAGTGCGCGCTCCATACGTTGGAGGAAAACCGAAGGATCCACATAGGATTCGACTCTGAGTGAGCGGATCTCGCGCCCCAGGTGATCAATAAAGACCACTGTGGGAACTCCTCTAACGGAAAAGCGCTCTCTCACGCCTTCATGCTCGGGGCGCCGGTGGGTCAAATCCACGCGAATGGCTGCGAACCGCCGGGCGGCCTCCACGATCCGGGGATCGGTGAAGACACGCTGGTCCATTTCCCTGCAGGGCATGCACCAGTCCGCGGAAAAGTCCAGCATTACAGGCCTGCCCTGATCCGCAGCCTCTCTCAGCATGCCCCTCTCATATGGCGTCCAGGGGACGGGTGCCCTATGAAAACCCGCTTGGATGAAGAAAAACAGGCCGCCTGCGACGAGAATCAGGCCGGCTGCGTTTCGAAACCGGAGAAAACCGCTGCTCGATCGCCCGGTCCGCTCTATCCACCCCAGGTGTATGCCCGCCGCCAAGGCCGCCAGGGCCGGAAGCCTTGCTCCGGAAAGGGCGTGGGGAAGGAGGGGCAGGATCATGTACCCGGCCATTCCTACCAGGACCCAGCCCATTAACTTTCGCACCCACACCATCCAGTCGCCGGACCCGGGCAGCCGGTCAATGGCTCCCGAGAAGACCCCCAAAAGGGCCAGCGGGAGTCCCATGCCCAGGCTCAGGGCAAAGAAGTAGATGAATCCGATTACCGGGTCGCCTCTTTGTCCCACATAAGCCAGGAGTCCTAAAATGAAAGGTCCTATGCAGGGCGCAGCCACTACACCGAGTGTGAGTCCCATAAAAGCCGTTCCCAAATAACCGCCGACCCGCCGTGACGCGAGTCTGTTGAGAGCGGTCGGAGGGCGAAGATCCCAAAGACCGAAAAAGCTGAGAGCCATGGCCAGGAGAACCGCCGCCACAAGAACCAGTGCCCACGGGCTTTGGAGAACGGCTCCGAGCATTCCACCGGAGAGGGCCGCAATTACGCCGAGTAGCGAGTTGGTGAAAGCCAGCCCTGCAAGGTAGAGACCCCCATGTAACAGGGTTCGACCCCGAGAAGGGGTGGAGGCGCCGCCGAAATAGGAGACAGTGATGGGGATCAGAGGGTAAATGCAAGGGGTGAGGTTCAAAGCCAGTCCGCCCAGGAAGAGTGCAGCCAGGGTGAACAGGATTCCCGGACCGGACGAGGTGCCGGGGGTTACAGCCGCACCCGCCGGCACGGATGCAGAGGATCGGATTATATGATCATCATTTATGACCGATCCCAAGGCCTTTTTCGGGGCGACAGTCAATTGCAGTTCTATGTAGGTGGTCTCCGGAGGCATGCACAAGGTCGCGGTACAGGCCTGGTAGGACAGTTCCCCTTCAATCACTCGAGGTCCGGCAGAAGCGCCGTGGTCCACGTCTAAGCTTATCCGAACGGGTATTGTTCCTTTGAACAGGAGAAGGGGGTCTTGCTGAAAGGACACGTCCTGCGTTGAAGGTTTAGGAAACAGTATGTCTCGAACATCGACACCCGGGGCCTTTTCAAAGGATATTGAGGTGGGAATCAGAGGCGACCCGGTCTTATTCGGCCCTGGCCCATAGATATACCAGTCATCCGGGATTCGTATTTGAAGGTATACGAAATAGGTTCCCCCTGCAGGGTATTGGTCCTGCGAGTGGATAACATCCACCTCTATAGATGTCTGATCAGATGCCGTCCCAATAAACGGGGACCACACAACAGCCAGAAACAGTATTACAAGAAAACAGTTTTTCATTCGGATCCGAGATCTGATTGTGCTTACCTTTATGACAGGTCCATAAATCAAGAAAAGGTTTCAGCAAACCTGCCGTGATGCGTTCAAACCTACCTGGGGCGGCGACAAGGTGGGTCTTCTTTGGCCCCTTCCAGGATCTTGCGCATTCGGTTACGTTCAGCCTTAACCTTGCGAAGTCGCTCTTCCAGATCCTCCCGTTCCGAATTTGGGATTTCCAAAAGACGTCGTTCCAAGTCCTCTGTTTCGCGTCCCAGGCGATAGAGCTCCCGGGCGATGAATTTAATGGACAAAGTCGTGGATTCCTCCAAAAGGCATCAAATTCTTCGGGTATCCGGCTGGTCCTCGTCCGAGCCGAAATCCCGGAGCTTTTCGCGGAGCTTGCGGAGCTCTTCGCGTATGCGGGGGATGACCTCCTTTTGAATCATTTCCCGAGCGTCCTTCTCAAGGGCCTTGAGTTCATCCAGGAGCCCCTGAAACTCCTTCTTGAGGTCATCGCTGTTTTCGGGCTCCGAGTCCCTGCCGGATTCATCCGATGTTGATTTGATCCCGGATTCGCTTTCGGCGGCGTCTGTGATTACAGACCCCCACCATGGGACCGCAGCAAGGAGCATAAGTGCGGCGGCAAGAGTTCCCAGGGTCTTCTTCATCATATGTTACCTCCAACGTTTCTGCCGGCCCGTCAGAACGAGATCTGCAATTGAAGTGAAGCCTCCGGACCTTATGAAATGAGTCGGGCCAGGGCCTCGGGGCCGAAGTCAAGCCCGTAAAACAGTTTACGTTCCACGTCCCTGCAAACCGCGAAGTTTCTTTCAATCCTCTCAATGATATCCCGGCGACCTTTTCCATATCGCAGGATCAAGTCCTCCAGTCGCTCTTCGAGGCTTACTATCCGATCGTGATTGACCCTTTTATCAGCGTAAAAGACGATTTCCTTTTCAAGTATTTCGCCTTCCGGGCGGAAGTCTACAAGCCTCACGTGCTCACCCACGATGGCCGCGATCTCGCCGAACCCCAGATCCAGACACATGTCTCTCCCCTTGGAGGCATGGTCTTCGCCGGTTTCGAAGCAATCCGCCTTGGCAATGTCGTGGAGAAGAGCGCCGGCCCTTATGGCCTCTTCGGAGAGCCTGGTTCCCGACTGAATGTGAGCCGCCCCGATCATCAGCGCCGCTTGTTCAACCATGATGGAGTGCCGGCGGATATGCTCAGGCATGCCGATCTTCTCCATGAGTGACAGGCACATGTCAGGCGGTGGGATCATATGGGCGGCGCTCCTTTTGCAGTCCCGAGGCAATCAGATTTCCCTTCATTCAGGTCAAGGCAAACGGGGTATCTCGTGACATAGTATGCCAGTATGAATGAAAACAGCCCGAAGGTCAAAGGGAGAACAACCGGCTCAATAGGCATCGGCTTTCACGAGCCATTCACGGCCGTAGAGAAAGCGGCCCCCCACTCTACGGTAATGAAATAATATGAGTTCATTTTTCTTTGTCTAAACGCGGGACTTCAATGTCGCACACCGAACCTCCCCCACCTTCACACTGTGATCCTTCCTGCAGACCATACTGTAGGGTTAATAGCGTGTATTTTTCTTCCCAAAAGTGGAAATAGTTTTCTCACTTATTGGAATAAGTCTACACGCTGATGACCCAGCGACTTTTTTGGCGTTTGTAACTTGCTGAAATATCTAACTATCGTTCTGGGTTCTTATTGGCATAAATATTGCTTTAACAATCAAAGTACAAAGTAAACTCACCTGTTTTCTATCTTCCCGTTTTTGGGTCAGCCATGAACTTGGAACGACTCAAATTGCCTGCACAATGCCTACCCGGGGCCCTTGCCTTGGGGGGCTAGCAAAGCCATTTCTATCCGTTTTCAACATAATTAATGCGTTACCGCTTGAGAGGGCTCTATGAGAAGGAGAACTGTCTCCCTACTGCTTCTCTTGTTGTTAACGGCAGCCTGGCAGATCCAGGTCAGGGCCTATTCCAGCTCCTC
Source organism: uncultured Desulfobacterales bacterium (assembly GCA_964413125.1). GTDB lineage: Bacteria > Desulfobacterota > DSM-4660 > Desulfatiglandales > HGW-15 > JAIPEI01. The sequence goes on along the minus strand of CAYPSZ010000424.1, from coordinate 50,766 downwards.
GACGGCCGAAGCCGTGGTCAATTACAAGACCGAACTGGCCGTGGCGGCGGTTGAGCCGAAAATCCTCATTGATTTTTCAGGAACCGGCACCATTGACTGCGAAGCAGAATTTGACGTAGCTGCCAACACCTCGGAAGTGCAGATGTATATTGAGGCCACGGATCTTCACTTTGAAAAAGACCACCCTAAAGTAACGGCTATCCCCTTGAATACCTCGGCCGGAGCGAAAATCGATCCAGTCGGGGCTGAGGGGGCCACCAGGACGGCAGGATTTCTGGGCCCCGGCAGCCCTATCGACGGGCTGGAAACCTATCAGTCCCAAAAACTTTCCTTTACGAGTCCTGATTCTCTTACCTTCAACCATCAGGTTTTTGTTTCCGTGGAGTGGAACCAGGAAAACTTGGAAAGACCGGCCGGCAAGTATACGGCCAAGATCAAGCTGGTTTGTTTTATCGAACCTTGAAAAGCAGCGAGCCCCTTTTGCCAGTCAAACGCCCGAATGTCAGGAATAAAGGAGGCTTCTATGAAAAGGTTACTCATTGTTATGGCCTTGGTGGCCGGATTGTGTTTTTTCGTAGCTCCGGCGGCAATGGCGGATGAAACCAGTGAAGCTACATCCCACGTCTTTGTTACCGTCAGCCCGAACATTACCCTCTCAGGACAGGCGCATGTAGATGCCGGAAGCGTACAGACCGGCGACTTCACTGCGGAATGTATTTTTAGGGTCGATGCCAATACCCAGCAAATCCAGATTTATGCTGAAGCATCTGATCTATACAAAGGTAATGACCCTACAGCTCCTGAAGTTGCTCCCATCCCCTTGAATATTTCTGCACCCGTTGGGGTATACCTAGTGAACGGCAGCCCGCTGGGTACGGCAGCTTCGGAGTTGCCTTATACCACCGCTGCAGGAGATATCAACGGATTTCCAACTCTTATCACGAGTTCCCTTGGCCTGGAGAGTTCCCAGAACAATCACTTCAGTCAGGAGGTGACTTTAACCTTTACCTGGAACCAGGATGATCCTGAAAAACCCATGGGGGAATACAGCGGTTTCGTCAAGATGGCGGCCATGGTTCTGCCTTAACTCATTGATGAGACTTGAGAAGGGTTTTTAGCAAAACTATACATTCGGGCGTTTGTTCTGTACCGAGGGCCGCGGGTCTTGGAGCATTTTCACCCTCGGCCCTCTTTCATTACTCACCAGGCAGCGGTCGCATCTAAAAAATACTCTAGGAGGCTGACATGCAAAAACTTCTCCAAGGTCTGATCATGGCTTGTCTTGGTTGTCTTCTCTGGTCTCATGCCGCCGACGGGGCCCTGTCCATATCCCCGGCATTTCTTGAAGTGTCCTTTGAACGGGGAAGGCCTTCGGGCCAGTTCATCATTACCAACACCGGGAGTGAAGCGGTCAGATACCGGATCATGGCCAGTCATTTCACCTATGGAAGCAGCGGCAATTTCAGCTTGGTTCCGCCTGATGAGAACTCTCTTGCTCCCTGGATCAAGTTTAATCCGAAGGAGCTTTCGCTCGCTCCGAAAACCAGCCAACGGGTCCGCTTCGTGGTCGTTCCCAGAGGAAAACTCCGGGAACAGGTCTATTGGGGGGCCATGGAACTGGAGTCGCTTGAAGCCAACATCGCCACAAGCAAAGACAGGCATGGGCGGGTTATGAACCTGGCTGTCATCCCGGCCATTGTTGTCCCAATATTCGGAGTCAATGGGGACGTGAGGTATGATTTTCAGGTCAAAGAGATCTCTACCCAGGCAACTGATCAGGGCTTTCAATTTCAGGTGACCATTGTCAACAGCGGCTCCGGCCACTTATTGCTGGACGGGCATTATGAGCTTATCGACCCGGCGGGAAAGGTGCTTGTGGACGGAAGATTTGTTCATTCCTACATCATGCCTGAAAGCACCGTGCATTATGCCAGGACCATCAAGAGCGATCTCCGCAAGGGCCGTTACACCCTTGAGGTCTATTGCAAGGCCAAAGGGAAAGGGCTTGAAAAGCATGGAAGCGCGCAGGTAACTATTCAATGACCTTCTGCCTCCGGTTCAGCATCATCCTCTGTAATCTCCTTTTATTGGGGGTTATTGTGCTGTTCATGTCCCAGTCAGGGGAGGCCTTTCAAACCCGAGCCGGAGTTCCGGTTCCTCACAAAATGCAGGGGTCGAAAAAAAAAAGCCCCGGAGCAGCAGGAATCGAAGCCGGCACCGGCCCTTCAAGTGTGCCGGCACAGAAACTCCGAACAAAATACAGCTGAGGTCAAAGAGTCAGAACCCGGCTTGGCCATGGCTGAAACCGATGTGGTCGGCTTCTCCCTAAAAGGGAAGGGGTTTTGGCATAAGCTGGAACTCTTTGATCTGGATGTCGTTCAAGACAGTAAGGGCGAACGATACTTACCCCTTTTCAGACTTTTTAGGGCGCTTAAAGTCGAACACGAAGCAGAAGAAGACCAACTGGTCCTGAAATTGCCTGATAGCCCTCCCCAAAGAGTTAAGATCAAAGAACAGGTCTTGCAGACTGACGGGGCAACCCGCCCGTTGAAACTGATCCAGGCCGTATCCGATATCAGCATGCAGCCGGAAGTCTATGTTCCAGCCGAGACGGTGGCTCAGATGCTCGACCTGGAGCTGTCTTGGGATAACGCGCTTTATGCGTTCGTGGCTGAGACAAGCCGGTTTTTTCCGGTGTGGAAGCGAGAAGAGCGGAAGTCACTGCTGTCTATCAAGACCGACGAAATCAGGATCAAGGTGCCTGAAAAACTGCCTGCGGCGCAGCCCGAATATCGGCATTGGGGAATTGATTTTGTCCAGACAGAGGCAAGAATTCAGTATCAGCCCGTAGATGAAAGGTCACCGGGCAAAATAAGTCTCGATTCTCTTAAGCAAAGATTCTGGGGAGATCTGGCCAAAGGTCGCTATATTTTAGAGTTTTCGCAGCCTTCCTATATCTGGAACGATTCCGGCAATCCGCTCAGCAGCCCCTTCATCCGCCTCAACAGGGCTGAATGGACTAGGGCCCTTGGCGCGTCGCGTTTCATGGTCGGGGATTCCACCTTTGGCCTCAACGATATCACTTTTCCAACTGTGAAGCTGGCCGGGTTGCGTTTTGACAGCCTTTTAGGGGCGAATGAAAAGGGAAGAAATGATCGATCCAAACAAGTTCTACGGAACCTTTTCCAGCGGCAGATCCCATTCGAGGGTCTGGCGCGAGTCGGTTCAATGGTGGAGCTATTTGTTAACGGCCGCTTGATCGATACGGATGAGATCCTAAGCTCGCTGCCGGACAATCCTGATCTGGGACGCTATGAATTCGAGGCGGTCAGCCTGGCTCCGGGCAGTTTAAACACCATTGAGATCATCATCACCGATCCGGACGGAGTTCAAACCATCATAGAAAAACAGATACTGGGAACCAGCAGCCTGGTTCCTGAAGGCAGCCTGGCCCTACTCGGCGGATTCGGGACCAACAGAGGATTTCAGGACTGGTCTTCGAGTGGAATGTTTGCGGGGGGCCGGGCCTTGTACGGGCTGAGAAGCAATCTGACCATCGGGACGACCTTCGCCGGCCAGTATAAGTTCTATGACCTCGTCAGCAAGCCACTTCTTTACCAGAAGGATGAGCGCAATTATCCCCTGCAAAGCCGGCACGCCGGAGCCCAGTTGACGTGGCAGCCTTTTGACCGATCTCAAGTCCTGGCTGACTTTTCAGCAGTGCAGGCCCGGGAGCGGGACGGGTCGGGTTATGCGGATTGGGCAGCAAGACTCGATCTATCTCTCTATCCCCTCGAAAAGACTTCATTCTATGCCAGATACTTTGTCTATCAGCCCGATTTTTTTGACGGGGGCAACCGAAATCTGCGGGATCGCATAGGATATGTGGTCAACGGAGAGTTTCATCTGCATCCTATGTGGTCTTTTTCAGGGGCCTTTGCCAGCGTCCGGGACAATGTCCGACGCCTGAGAAGCGAGACCTTTAGCGCCAGGCTGGGCCATGCAGGGCTGCACTCCAAAATGTTTCCCAAGACCCGTATAAGTTTAGGGTTGGACTGGATGGACCCGGACTGGGAAGATTCGTCCAGGAGGCTCTTGTTTGTTGAAGTGGACAGCAACCTGCTTCCAAGGCTTAACTTCAGTGTATATCACTCCTTCGGCGACGATGTCCGTTTAACCAGGGAAACTGATTTTTTTCAAGGCCTGCGCCTGCCGGGCATTTCTTTGACCGAAACCCGCCACACCACCGCGTCTCTTGCAACCTATCTTCCCGGTTTGGGAAGCCTTCGGGCCAATTATTGGAAAACCAACAACAGGGAACGGCTTTCCGGTATTCACTCCTTGAGCAATGCCTTCGGGCTCCCATTGCAAATGAGGACCGAGCTAGGCAAAGATTTGCACAGCGGGGATCCATTTTTTGAACATCGCTGCGAGTACCGGTTCAGTCGCTCCAAAGGCACCCGTTTGGGGCTGCTCGCCCGGTATCAAAACCGGGAATGGCAGGTCGGACTGTTTTTGACGATCTCCGAACTTTTCAGCCGGGACCGGGGCAGGTTGACCAGGGTAGAGAGCCGAAGAATCAGCCCTGACCTTGGAGGCATCGCCGGAAGGGTCTTTGTGGACGGCAATATTAATGCCCGGCTCGATCCCGGTGAAGGGGGGGTGGAAGGGGTGAGCATCCTGCTCGATGGTCGGGAAATGGCTGTGACGGACGTCCACGGCCAGTATATGCTTCCATTTACATCCATCGCGCAAACGGTCAAGGTCTCCCTGGACCCGGATACGGTCCCTGCCATTTACGATATCATGCATGGTCAGCAGGGCGCCTGCCTGGAGGAGGGGCGGCGCACCCATGTGGATCTTGCGCTGACTCCCGTCCATCATATAGCCGGCTCTGTTCTGGTCAAGAAGCCGAGCGGAAAAGTGGAACCGGTTTCAGGAGTGCGGGTCACCTCTGTGTCAGATTCGGACTCGGAGACCGTCATTGATTCCATCACAGCCGGTGACGGCAGTTTTTATCTTGGCCATATCAGGCCAGGGGCAGTTCGGGTGAGGCTTGATCCCCGGACCATCCCTTCTGAGTTGACTTTTCCCGAACAGGAACAGCAGACGCGTATCCCGGTCTCGCAGGAGCCTCAGGAATATGAACTACCTGACTTTGTGGGGCATTCAGAGTCTCATCTATGAGCCTTTGAGACTCTTACAAATTGAGTCTGCGAGCCTAACTCTAAGACTCAAACTCGCAGGAATTCAAATCATGGGTTTCTCGATCGTTACGAAAATCCATCTCCATTTGTCTGACCCGGCACCCCGCCGTCCCTATACTCTGGGCGCATAAATCCAGCATGACGGCACTGCCAAAACCTTTTCTATTAAACTTTTGATATTATTATAATTCGTCCCTTTCTCATAGTGTATGGCAAGGGCCTTGTCAAATTCAATGCAACGGCCATTTTGAAAAACCTTTGCCTTGAGCCAAAGGCGCCGGTCTGGCCTCGTTAGCCCATCCGGAAAGGCTTGGTGGGCGACGGGAGGAAACCCGCGAATAGAGGAAGTGTGGAAAAGGGGTCGGTTTTTTCTTAGTCCTTGAAGGGTGTTGTGGTATAAAAACAAGCAAAAGAACTTTGTAACTACAGTGAGCCATGAATGCCTCATATAAGCATGAAGCGTCCACCAAAGGCGTCGATAAAGAAACAAGGCTTGTCCAGAAGGTGGCTCTCTATGCGTTCTTGTTAAACCTGGGACTTGCAACCATGAAAGGCATCCTTGCCTTTTGTTCGAGCAGCCTGGCTGTGACCGCCGGGGCTATAGATTCGGGAATCGACGCCGTTGCTTCCCTTCTCCTTTTAGGAGGGCTGAAGCTTTCGACCAAAAAGACGCCCTCCTTTCCACTCGGCCTTTATAAGATTGAAAATGTTATCTCTGTTGTTGTTGCTATGAGCATTTTTTTCGCCGGCTATGAAATTGCCCGGGAGGTTCTTACAAGAGAGTCAGGCCGGCCACAGATCTCTGGGATTGTTGTAGCCCTCCTTCTTGCGGGCGTCCTGGCCATCTATCTTTTCGGCCGGTATGCCCTCGCCGTAGGGAGGCGGACGGGATCGCCCACCCTGATTGCGGAGGGCCGGCACCGGCAGGTGGATGTTCTTTCCTCCATGGTGGTGCTGGTTTCTGTTTTTATCGGCTATGCAGGATGGGAGTTTTCTTTCTTGGGCGCTTCCATCGACCAAATTGCAGCCGCCCTGGTGGTCGTTTTTATTGCCCGGGCGGGATGGAAGCTTCTTTCCGACGGCATGCGGGTATTGCTGGATGCATCCGTGGACTTTGAAACCCTTGCTCTGGTCAGAAGAATTGTGGAGCAGCACCCTTTGGTTGCCGAAGTGGCCTCTCTTACGGGGAGGAGCGCGGGTCGTTTTAGGTTTCTTCAGGTGAATGTACTCCTTAGAACAGATGACCTTCAAAAAGCCCATCAGACCAGTGAATCTCTGGAATCCATGATACGTAAAGAAGTGCCTCATGTTGAGGGCGTGATGATTCACTATGAGCCACTGTCCAAAACCCGTATCCGAATTGCAGTCCCTCTGATAGATTCCTCCGGAGGCGTGAGCAGTCACTTCGGCGAGTCCCCGTACTTTACTTTCGTAACGATTCGTCTTTCTGATGAGCGTATGGAAGAAAAGATCCTGTTGGAGAACCCCTACAAGGGCGTTGAGACCGCGAAGGGGATTCGAGTGGCGGAGTGGCTGGCCGGGCGGAATGTGGATAAAGTCTTGATGAAGGAAGACCTCTCGAGAAAAGGCCCGGGATATGTTCTGTCCAATGCGGGCGTGCAAACCATTGTTACAGCGGCTGGGAACTTGGACGAAGCGCTTGCGGAAGTCTTGCCGGCTAACGGAGGCCGTCTAGGAGAAGAGGTCTTAGAAAAGTCAAAGGCAGATACGGAAGTGACTTAATCAGAACGGGAGAAGATCCGCAGGCCAGCCAACTTGCAGGTTTCCTAGGTTTATGGTAATGAATAGCCTTGGCATGCTGAGGCTTGTTAAGGCCGTGAAGGCTGTTCAGGTTCAACGCAAATTGTTGGAACGGACGCAAGACAAATTCTTCGGTCAAGAGGGGAAATCAATGAAGTCTTTGTTTTTCATTTTATGCTGCTCCTCAATGTTCCTTTTGGGTACCCCATGGGTTGCAAACAGCCGGACGCCGGAACCGGCCCTTTTTATGGAGGAACACACCGTCGACACAGGAGAAGTCAAGGAGGGAACTCGTTTGTCCCATGACTTCATTATCGTTAACCGTGGAAACGCCACATTACAGATTCACAAGGTGTCACCGGGTTGAGGGTGTGCGGTGGCGTCCTACGACAGGACCATTCCTCCGGGAGGGGAAGGGAAGATCACACTTGTTGTAAATACCAAAGGGTATCAAGGAAGCATCTACAATACGGCCGTGGTTTACACCAATGACCCGGTTCACGAGAGGTTCAACATCGGGATCCGAAGCTTCGTGGTAGTTCCCATAATGTTGAAGCCCAGGTACGTTATGTTTAGAGGTGTTCAAGGAAGACAATCATCGAGTAGCATTGAAATCACGTCAGGACTTGAAGAACCCTTGGAACTGGAGCCGGCGGAGTCCAACTTGGGAGGCAAGCTCACGTATCGTCTCGAGGAATTGGAAAAGGGCCGGAGGTTCAAGGTCTATTTCACCAACCTACCCGATGCGGCCGGCTCTTTCAGGGGGTATCTCAACTTTAAAACCAATTACGAAGAGATGCCTGTTATTAACATTCGCATAAACGCGACTATTCGAGAGCGTTAGAGGTTAGGATAAAATGCTCGGATGGCTGATCCACGGAGCCGTCCATCCCTACGCCGGCGCGCGCAGGCCCGTGGAACACGGCCTCCGTGCCGTGCCCAAACCCCATATCTCTTACTACTCAGGGTGGTTGCGTTTTTCGCCTGATAACCTGAAACTGCCAAGGAACCTGAGGGTCAGGATGCTGGTGAGGACTGATCCAACGGTTTCTATGCCCTTTCTGAAAGGGGTGTTTCGAACATACTTCCATCGGGTGTCGTCAGGGTTTTTCTCAGGCATGCTCAAGTTATTGAGGATAGGGGGCTTGAGGTTCTTGAGGTCGGGCGAGTGCACCCGGATCGAGGCGTCCCCCCCGGGGAGGATGTCCGCAATATAGTTGAGCGCCACTTGGCCGTTGTCAAATACGGCTGTGGTGAGTTTGCGTCCGGCCTCGAAGTTGCCGATGGTGGCATCCGGGATGGTCTCAATCAGGTTCCATCCTGCGAAAACAAGGTCCTTGGCCATATTGACCACGCTTCCCGCCACGCCCTGAATCAGGTTGCCGAAGACCGCTTCCTTGAACTTGGAGAAGAAGAAGCCCACCCGTCGGCCGAAGCCTCTTGGCTCTTCCTCCCCGTCAGGACGCCATGCTCCGAAGCTGAATGCGCTGCCCAGGTCCTGGAAGAAATCCGCGATCGAGCCTATCAGGCCGCGTCTTTGCCCCTGCTGGATGTCTCCGTTCTCGTCCCTGTAATGCCTCTTGGCGCCGAATAGAAGGTTTCCCGCAAAATTCTTCAGGTTGCCAAAGGCGTCCTTGATATTTTTCCCTATGCGGCCCCAGAAACTTTGCTGTTCAGGGGGGTCAGCCACATATCGTTTGTTTTCCAGGTCGTAATGGTCGCCTCCCGGGCTGCCCAACAACTGGTCGTCTTTATATTTGGCAATAGCGCTCTTAAGGCCGGAGGAGGTGACGCCGGAATCTTGCTTTTCATAAGCCCCGGCAACGGCTTTTGAACTGTGTGTGTTAAGGGGCGGGGGCTGGGCCGGGGGGACGGCTCGGGAGCCGAAATCTATCCGGTCAAAAGGGGGCATACCGGGAATGGCCTCTGTCCCACTGTCAGGCCCGGCATTGGGGGTTTCGGTATTTGCCTGAAGCTGTGATTGGAAGTCTTGGGACCGGGACGGAACTCCGGGGTGTGACGAGTTTCGAGCCGGATGCTCAATGAAAGTAAAGGGAACCTCTCGAATGTCCATGGATCGATCCTTAAAGAATTTGAATTGGCGTCGGTTCCTATGCCATGCAAGAGGCCTGCCATGTTTCCCGAGGCTGTGGGTGCAAAATAGTCCAAAAAATTCAATACCTAAAGGGTACCAAGGAATATTAATCCGGGAAAAACCCCTATCGTACGGAAAAATTTACCGACCCAATCCTGACGAATTCGTAAAAACCGTATCCTCTCGCAAAGACGCCAAGACGCTAAGAAAAAACTTCTTTATATCTCCCGATCATAGGCCGGTCGACACCAGGGCTCTCTCCTACGGGGAGGGGCGATTTTTCACAGTAAAGAACGGCCGGAAATTCAGGAAATTCATTGAGATCAAGGGGCGCTTTCCTTATGATTGCTAATATACTTGCTTTCTTGTCGATGAAGAGACCATGTATATCTTTACTCCCAAACCCAAAAACCCGGTCAGGAGAACCGGGATCCAATCAAGGAGGCTGACATGGCAAGAACGATGATTAAAGGTATTATCAGTGTGCTTTTGTTATGTTCACCCGCTTGGGCCCTCGATATCGGCGGTGCGACCCTTCCTGACACCATGCCGGTGGAAGGGCGGGATCTCGTGCTTAACGGCGCCGGGCTAAGAAAGAAATTCTTTGTGAAGGTCTACGCCATGGGGCTCTATCTCCCTCAAATGACAAAGGATGCCCGGAGAATTATTCAGGCGGACGAGCCTATGGCCGCGCGCATGCACTTCATTTACGACAAGGTCACGGCCAAGGATCTCGTGAGCGCCTGGGAGGAAGGCTTTGAAAATGCCACGGGCGGGGAACTGGAGCCCATCAGGGAGAGGGTGGAGACCTTCAACGGATACTTTACGGTGGATGCCGGCGAAAACGACGTGTATGATTTTGTCTATGTGCCCGGGCAAGGTGTGCGGGTCGTTTTCAACGGTCGATTCGTGGGGAGCATCCCGGGGCTCGACTTCAAACAGGCCTTATTCGGCATCTGGCTGGGAGAGAAGCCGGCCGACAAGTCCTTGAAAAAGGGTATGCTGGGAGGGGCTTTTTGAAAACCCGGGGAAGGATGGATTTCATGCACAATCTATTGGCTAAAAATGCAGGGACGCTATGGAGGCCGGCAGCCTTATTATGCCTGATTCCGGCGGTGGCGCTGTTTTTACGGGCGGATCCGGCATGCGGAGAGGATGACTTTACCATAAACCTTCGTCAAGACATGGTGCGCAATCAGGTCTCCCACCCTCCGGATTACCGGGAACCGGTTCAGGACCCCTCCGTGCTGGAGGCCATGCTCAGCGTGCGCCGGCACCTCTTTGTCAGGCCCTCGGACCGGGGCCGGGCTTACGGCGACCATCCCCTGCCCATCGGTTACGGTCAGACCATATCCCAGCCCTACATCGTGGCTCTGATGACGGAGATGCTTAAAGTGGAGCCTGAACACAGGGTTCTTGAAGTGGGGGCCGGGTCCGGTTATCAGGCGGCGGTCCTGGCCCATCTGGTGGACGAAGTCTATACTGTGGAGATTATTGAGCCTCTGGGCGAGCAAGCCGAAGAACGACTGGGAAGCTTGGGGTATGACAATGTCCATGTCAAAATCGCGGACGGCTATTTCGGGTGGCCCGAGCACGCCCCCTACGACCGCATAATCGTAACCTGCGCGGCAGGCCTTGTACCGCCGCCTCTGATCCGCCAGCTCAAGCCCGGGGGGCGTATGTGCATTCCCGTGGGCGGGCAATACTCGATCCAGTACCTCACCATTGTGGAAAAGGCGGAAGACGGCCGCATAACCATGCGCAAAGTACTGCCTGTGCGTTTCGTCCCCCTGACCCGTAAGCCCGGGTAAGGCCGCTGGAGCGGCTGCATGTCACATGATTCCAGGCAGATGAGACCCAAGTCCACCTATTCGGCCGGACCCCGCCGAGCCATACTTCTTTTTGCCACCTCTGCCTCTGTGCTGGCGCATGAGCTCCTTCTTATGCGCATGCTCTCCTTTGCCTTCTGGCATCACTTCGCCTCCATGGTAATCAGCATATCTCTTTTGGGGTTCGGAGCCGCAGGGGCATTTCTTTTTCTGGCCTATGAGAGGGTCAAACGGGATCCTGAGGGTTTCCTGGCCTTGCTTGCAGCAGCAGCGGCGGTTTCCTTTCCAGGGTCCCTGGTCCTTTTCAGGGCTTCGGGGCTTGATCCTCTTCAACTCGTGTGGCAGGGCGGTGAGTGGCTCAACATGGCATGGGCATATTTAGCCCTTTCCATGCCGTTCCTGTTTGCAGGTGGTATAGTGGGGACAATCCTGAGCCGGGCAGGGGAGCGTACCCCCCGCATGTATGCAGCGGACCTGGGGGGTGCCGGAGCCGGAGCCCTGGCAGTGGTGCCGGCCCTGTGGCTGGCGTCTCCATGGGCATTGCTCCCGGTGCTTGGGGCTGTCCTGATCCTTGCGGCCGTTCCGTGCGCCCGCGCTGCAATGCCGCGTGCTCGAGGCTTCCTTTCGTTAGGTTTTGCAGCGGCCATGCTGGCAGCAGGGGCGGCTGCCGTCTCACCGGCTCCGAGGGTTCATGAGGCCAAGGAGCTTCCCCAGACACTTGCGTTTCCGGACGCACGCATCGAGGCGTTTCGTTTGAGCCCTCAGGGTATCATACACGTGGTGGGAAGCCGGTACATCCACCATGTGCCCGGCCTGAGCCTCAGATACGGCGAGGTAACCGACGAACCGCTTCCAGAGCAGAGAAGCCTTTTCCTGGACGGGTCGGGAGCAGGAAGCATCATAAGGTACACGGGCAAGCGGGAGGAGCGGCTTCCCCTGGATTACACTACACAGGCCCTTGCTTTCCATGTGCGACCACCCCAAAGGACGCTGGTGGTGGGTGCGGGCGGAGGAGCAGATGTCCTGCTGGCCCTGCACCACAGGGTCCCTGAGATCGATGCTTTGGAGGTTAACTCGCAGGTCGCCTCTCTCATGACAGGCCAAATGGCCGAGTATTCCGGGCGCCTTTTCGAGCGTCCGGGCGTGCGTTTGATCGTGGAGGAGGCCCGGAGACACCTGGCGATCCCGGGGAAATCGTATGACTTGATTCAGCTCTCCGGAGGGGCATCTTTCGGGGCCGCTTCAGGAGGGCTTCATGCCGTTGCCGAGGAATACCTCTTTACGATCGAGGCATTCACGGCAATGCTGGGCAGGCTGGGTGAAAATGGGCTCCTGGCGGTTACCCGCTATCTCAAGGTCCCGCCCCGGGATTCCCTGCGTGTGCTCGCCACGGCCCTGGAGGCCTTGAGGCGTTCCGGAGCGGCTCGGCCTGAAAAGCACATCCTGTTCATTCGCAGTTGGAGCACGACAACGATCCTGGTGGGGAAGGCCCCTTTTTCGCCTGAAGAGGCGGCCGCGGCCTTGGCGTTCTGCGATGAAAGGAGCTTTGATACAGTCTTTTATGCAGGCATGAGCCCGGATCAGGCCAATCGGTATGATATTTTGCCCCGTCCATGGTTTTACGAGGGCGCCGCCGCCTTGGCCGGGCCCGAGCCGGGATCGTTCCAGAGGGCCTATCTCTATAATGTCGCACCTCCTTCCGACGACCGCCCATACTTCTCCCGTTTCTTTCGATGGGACCGGGCCGCGGAGCTGTTCGGGCACCTTCGCCGGGAGTGGCTCCCCCGGGTGGAATCGGGATATGTATTTCTCCTGACCACCCTGACCCAGGCGACGGTGGCCGGAGCCGTGCTTATCCTTTTTCCTCTCCTGTTTCTCAGGGGCCGGTCCCCAAAGGCGGTAGCTGCACACTATCCCGGCGGTAAGAGCACGTTCAGGACGCTCAGCTTCTTCGCCATGCCGGGTTTCGGATTCATGTTTTTCGAGATGACTTTCATCCCCAAGTTCACACTGCTGCTGGCCCATCCGGTGTATGCAGCGGCGGTTGTGCTCTCGGTGGTCCTGGTTTTTGCAGGGCTTGGAAGTCTCTCGTTGATGCGGTTGGGGGAGAAAGGCGCGAGGCTCCTCTGGATAGGATGGGCCCTTCTCGGCCTGTGGCTGGGGGCCATGGCCGTGGCAGGGGATCTGCTCATACAGAGTGCCCTGGCCTGGAACGGTCCGGCCCGCTTGGCCGTGGCCGTTTTATGCCTGGCCTTGCCCGCCTTCGTGCTGGGGTGGCCCTTTCCCCTGGGGCTTCGTGAAGTTTCCAGGTCCCGGCCGGGGCTTGCCCCGTGGGCCTGGGGTGTGAACGGATGTGCGTCAGTTATGGGTGCGGTCCTTGGGAAGTGCCTGGCCATGGATATGGGGTTCAGGGGGGTGATGGTGCTGGCATGGATACTTTATTTGCTTGCCGCAATGCTCTTTCCAGGTCCCGGCCGGGAAAGGACTCCACAGCCCCTGCTCGGCATACGGAGACCTCTGTGAACAAAGCCGGTGTGAAAACGGAAACCCGGGTCTACTCGACGCGATTCGTCGTTCTTGTGGGGGTCTTTGTGGCGTGCCTGATCGGCGCCAATATCACGGCCGTCAAGCTCGTGTCCCTTTGGGGACTGATCCTGCCTGCGGCCATCGTGGTCTTCCCCCTTAGTTACATTGTGGCCGATGTGCTTACAGAGGTCTACGGCTATGCGCAGGCCAGGCGGGTTATCTGGCTCGGGTTTTTCTGCAATTTATTGGTGGTGGGCGCCGTCTGGGTGGGACAGGTGCTTCCAGCGGCCCCTTTTTGGGAAGGGCAGGATGCTTACGAGCGGATCCTGGGATATGCGCCCCGGATTCTTCTTGCGTCCTTTTTGGCATATCTGGCGGGGGAGTTCGCCAACGCCTATGTACTGGCCCGAATGAAGATCGCCACAAAGGGCCGATGGCTCTGGACAAGGACCATCGGGTCCACTCTCGTGGGACAGGGCCTGGACTCCCTCATATTCATGACGGTGGCGTTTTCAGGGACCATCCCGGTTTCGGCCCTGACCACGGCCGTGGTGGTCCAGTGGCTGGCAAAATCGGCCTACGAGGCCGCGGCCACCCCCCTCACCTACCTGGTGGTGGGATACCTCAAGCGAAAGGAAGGGCTGGACGTTTACGACCATGACACGCGTTTCAATCCTCTAATTGTGTCAAGGAGTTAGAAGAATAAGGGAGGATCATGGAGGAAGAAAATAAATGGCGCATTGTTATCATTGATGACGAGGCGGATATTCGGGAGGTCCTAAGCGTATCCCTTCAGGATGCGGGCTACGAGGTGGCTTCAGCTTCCGATGGAGAGGCGGGCCTCAGGCTCTGCGCCCGGATTCGGCCGCACATAATCATCACCGATATCAGGATGCCGGGAATGGACGGTCTTCAGGTCCTTGAGGCGGTAAAAAGGGAATTTCCGGAGATCGAGGTGATTGTGGTCACTGCCTATGGCGAGATGGAGATGGCCATCCGGGCGCTTCAACTGGACGCATCGGATTTCATAACCAAGCCTGTGAGCGACGAAGCCATACATCTTGCACTCAAGCGGGCCGAGGAGCGCTATAGGGCGCGGCAGAGAAACGCCGACTATACGGCCCTTCTCGAACAGGAGAACGTTGAGACCACTCGTGAGCTCCTGGTAACCATCTCCTTTCAAAGAAGACTCATAGACAGTTCAATGGATGGGATTTTGGGTTGCGACCGGGAAGGGGCTGTGATTACCATAAATCGGGCCATGGAAGGGATGCTGGGCGTGTCCCGCTACCAAGTCCTGGGCAAACGCCGGGTCTCCGAGTTTTTTTCGGACGAAGGCTTTACAGACCTGGAAAAGAACCTGGCCGATGATCGTTACGGGGGTGTCGGAAGGCTGTCACTATACGAGACCAGGATCCTTACCCCTGACGGCAACGCTATTCCCGTCCAGGTTTCGGTTACGGAGATCATGAACGGAGAGGAGCATGACGGAATGGTCTTTTTCTTCCGTGACCTTCGGGACATCCGTCGCCTTGAGCGGGAAATGGCGGACCAGGCCAAGATCCTGCACCAGGACAAGATGATGTCTCTGGGACGGCTGGCCGCCAGCGTGGTACACGAGATCAACAATCCCTTGTCCGGAATTCTCAACTATGCGCGACTTATGAAACGCGTCCTGGGGAGGGGGCATCCAACGGATGAGCAGCTCGATAAGTTCAAGGCTTATCTGGAGTTGGTGGAGAGCGAGACCGGCCGGTGCAGTGAGATAGTTTCCAGCCTTCTCAGCTTCTCCCGGCGTTCAAGATCACACCCAACCGAAGTGAACGTATCGGACCTCGTTTCCCGGTCCGTAATTCTCAGTCGCCACAAGCTGGAGCTTCAGAATATCGAACTGGAAGTGGACGTTGCTCAGGGCCTGCCTCCTGTCCACGGTGACCCCAATCAGCTCCAGCAGTGCATGATCAACCTCATATTGAACGCCGTTGATGCAATGCCCGGGGGGGGGTGCCTCACGCTTCGGGCCCGACTGGAAGAGGATTTGAGGCACCTGGTCCTTTCGGTCGAGGACACGGGCACTGGAATCGCCCCCGAGGCCTTACCCCACATCTTCGAGCCCTTTTTCACAACGAAACAGGAAGGGTACGGTGTGGGGCTGGGGCTTTCCACGGTTTACGGCATCGTGGAACTCCACCATGGGAGCGTGGAGGCAAACAGCCGTCCGGGGCATGGAACCTTTGTTACCATCCGGCTTCCTGTCTAGTATGGAATAGGCCATGAGTATGACCCCTGACTTGAAAAGCCTTCCTTCATCCAGGACGATCCTGTCCGATCAGTGGCTTTGCCTCCTGGATCTCCTGAAAATAGGCGCGTTCATCATTGACGGAAATCGCCGGATCACCGCGTGCAACCAGTGTGCCCTGGCCCTTTTCAGCATGAAAGAGGAAGACATGGTGGGCCGGGACTGCAGGCAGGTCTTTCGAGGGGCCCCTTGCGCCACCTGCTGTCCCTACCGTGAACAGAGTGCCGAGCCTCAAGAGCTGGAAGTGGAGCTTCTGGACGCTGAAGACAACACCCATTTGGTGACGCGACTGACTGCTCCAATCTACGACAGGGACCACGAACTCGTGGGTCACCTGATTCTCATCCAGGACCGCCCCTCCCTGGCGGACCTCCTCAAGCACGTAAAATACGGAGAAAAAAGCCTGAAGATCATCCTGGATCACCTGGAGCTTGCAATCTTCACGGTCAACCGCGGGGGGCACATTACCTTTTTCAACGATGCTGCAGAGTCCATGACCGGTTACACCAGGGAACAGGTCCTGGGGAAATCCGGCAGCATAATCCTGGGGCCCGAAGAGCACGGGGCCTGGCGCATAATCGAGGCCTGCCTTGCGTCGGATCATTCCGGGAGTACCGGGCCCACTAAGATAGTTACCGCCCAGGGAGACATAGTGGATGCCAGGGCGGACTTCATGCCGCTCACAAACGACCGGGAGGAACTGGTGGGGGGGCTCGTCACCCTCCAAGACCTCACCCTGGTCCTTCAGCTCGATGAGGTCAAGACGGATCAGGCCTCCTTCTACTCCATGGTGGGCCGTGATCCGGTCATGCAGAAGATCTTCGAGATGGTGGAACAGGTGGCGCCCAGCGATGCCACAGTGCTCATAGAGGGGGCGACAGGTACGGGAAAGGATCACCTGGCCACGGTCATACACCGGGCCGGCGAGCGCAGGGACAGGCCGTTTGTGAAGGTGAACTGCGCAGCGCTTCCCCATGACCTGCTCGAGTCCGAGATGTTCGGCTATGTCAAGGGCGCATTCACCGGCGCCATAAGAGACAAGCCGGGCCGTTTTCAGGAGGCGGACGGCGGGACCATCCTGCTGGACGAGATCGGGGATCTGCCTCTGCCGCTCCAGGCCAAGCTCCTCAGGGTTTTGGAGGATCGGGAGTTCTACCCTCTGGGGGGACGTCACACGGTCAAGGTGGATGTTAGGATCATTGCAGCCACCAACAGGAATCTTGAGGAACTCCTTGCCCGGCGTCTTTTTCGGGAAGACCTTTTTTATAGGCTGAATGTCTGCCACATAGAGCTGCCGCAGCTCAAGGACAGGCGCGCCGACCTTCCGCCCATGATCAGGCACGTGTTGCGAAGACTTACCGCCGGCAGACAAGGCCGGATCCCTGAGATATCCGCCGAGGCCATGGAGGTGCTGCTTCGGTACCACTACCCGGGAAATGTCCGGGAAATGGAGAATATACTGGAATACGCCCTTCTCACCTGCAGGGGCGGAGAAATACGTCCTGAGCACATTCAGAGTTACGTGCACAACCGCACGGACTGGATCGAGGCGTGCCCGCCTGCCAAGGCCGTGTCTTTCAAAAAAAGAGACCAGGGCGAAAGGCATCTTATTCTGGAGACCCTGGAACGGCACCAATGGCGAAAGAAACAGACCGCAGGGGCCCTGGGAATCGACAGGACCACACTGTGGCGAAAGATGAAGAAGTATGGGCTAAGCACATAAGATTGATTTCAGGTTTGAAACAAGGTAAGCCACTATTGCGTTGACTCGAATCACTTCGGGTGCCCGGGCAGGTTTGAGCGCTACATCGAGATCCTCATGTCCCACATGATCCATCAGCCTCAGACCGATGAAGATTGGGGTTGAAACCCTAAGTTCTTTTGAGGGGGATGTCCCACTTTTTCATGTACTTCCAAATGGCTGTACGGCTTAGGCCGACCCTCCTCCCCACCTCGGCCTTGTTCCAACCGCACTCATTGAGGACATCCAGCAAAACTTCGCGTGACAGCCCAGACCCGGGCATGGCGTGTGCCTGCCTGGAAACTTGGCCTCCGGAGGCATCCGGCCTGTATGCAAGCTGGCGAACCTCCACCGGCAGATCGAACACATCAATGTTATGCCCGGAACAGAGGACAAAGGCATGCTCCACGGCGTTTTCCAACTCGCGGACATTTCCGGGCCAGGTGTAATCCATGAGAACCCTCAGGGAGGCATGCGTGACCCCCTTGATGTTCTTTCCCGTCTTGTTATTCTGGCGGTTGATGAAATGATTTATCAGGAAAGGGATGTCCTCTTTTCTCTCGCGAAGGGGAGGAATTGTGATGGGAAAGACTCTTAGCCTGTAAAAGAGGTCTTCCCGAAAATCGCCGTTTTTGACCAGTTGGATTAGTTCGCGATTCGCGGCCGTAATAATCCTGAGGTCTATCTTGCGCTTCCTGGATTCCCCGACACGCTCGATCTCCCTTTCCTGCAACACGCGAAGGAGCTTGACCTGAATGAAGGGGCTGATCTCCCCGATCTCGTCCAGGAATATGGTGCCGCCGTCAGCCTCTTCAAAACGCCCGATGCGATCCCTAATGGCACCTGTAAACGCCCCCTTCACATGACCAAAGAGTTCACTCTCCAGAAGGGTCTCGGAAAGCGCACTGCAGCTTACGGCCACAAACGGCATACCTTTTCGCGTGCTGTTGTGATGTATGGCCCCGGCCACCAGCTCTTTGCCGGTCCCGCTTTCACCCTGGATGAGTATGGTGGCCTCGCTTGCAGCCGCCGCCCGGATCGCCGAAAACACCTGGCGCATGGCATGGCTTTTCCCTATTATATTGTCGAACCTGTGGATCTCCCCCAGACGCCGGGCGGCCTCTTCAGCTTTGCTGCGCGCCTTTTCCAGTTCGGTGAGATCGGTCACGGTCTCGACCACTCCCTTTAAACAGCCGCCCTCGTCCCTCACCAGCCTGGCGCTCTTTATGACAGGTACATCATGCCCTTCTTTGTGGCGCAGGAAACACTCTCTCCCGTCGAGCCTTCCGTTCTGAAAGATCCCACACTCTTCAATACCCGTGGGGCAGCTCTCCTGAAAGCAGCGGGTAAAATTCATCAATGTGCAAGGCCTGCCTACCGCCTCACCGGCCGAATACCCGGTTATCCTCTCTATGGCCGGGTTCCAGGAGGTGATCCTTCCTTCTTCATCAAGCGT
This sequence comes from uncultured Desulfobacterales bacterium, assembly GCA_964413125.1. GTDB lineage: Bacteria > Desulfobacterota > DSM-4660 > Desulfatiglandales > HGW-15 > JAIPEI01. Next base: position 31,852 of record CAYPSZ010000424.1, on the reverse strand, counting down.
GAAAACGCCGTCCGCCATGGACTCCAGCAGCAGGTCTGAAAAGCTGGGGTCCAAGTAACGCCTGTCTTTATCTTTCATGTTGGAAGCCGCTCCTTTTTTTGATTGCGGCCGCCTGCCCGCACTCCCTGAAAAAGGATCGTGTTAAGGAGCACAAGACAAGGGTGTTGGGAATCGTAAACGTTAATGTAGCGTTACCCTAACGCTTACACAAGATATGTAACGTTATTCCCGTTTGTCAAGCGGTTTGGCTTGTTCCTTATTTAACACATAAATTCATAAGCTTATGTTCGATCTTCATGAGGGGCTCAGTGCGGCATAGTTATTGAATTTGGAAACGGAAAAACGGAAGCAGAATGATCAGCCGAACGGCTGCATGAAACCGGCTTCCAGGTTCAGGGGATAATGATGTGGCGGTAAAGGAGATAAAATCCGCTCAAGAACTCGCAATGGTGAGAAAAAAAGGACTCGCACTGGTCGATTTCAATGCACCCTGGTGCGCTCCGTGCAGCCTGCAAGAACCCATTATCAGGCGTATCGCCGATCAATACGCAGGAAGGGCGTGCGTTGCCACAATCAATATCGACAAAAGCAATTACGTCGCATCCGAACTGGGTATCCTTTTTATCCCGACACTCATATTTTTCAAGGAAAACAAAGAAGTTCAGCGCCTTACAGGGCTTCAGCCCGAAGACACCATTTCCGAGGTACTCGAGAGATTTCTCTTATAGGAGGTCACCATGAAAAGGGCATTTGAGAAAACCACACTCGGCGGCATGGAACTCCCAAACAGATTCGTGTTTCCACCCATTAAACTCGCCTATGGAAACCCGGAGGGTGTGGTCACGGAACGGCAGCTGATATTTTACGGGCAGATCGCAAAGGACGGCCCCGGGCTTTTGATATTGGAGCCTGTCGCGGTTACCCTGGACGGCAAAGAGCACCCGAAGCAACTCTGCGTGCACCTGCCGGAATCAGAAAGAGAACTGAAGAAGATCGTGGACGTGGTTCACGAAAACGGGCGCCGTGCCTGCCTACACCTAAACCATGCGGGTGCCGGCGCCAATCCCATGGTCACCAAAACCGATCCAAAGGCCCCTTCGTCCGTTGCATGCCCGGCCAGGGAGCAAACGGCGCGGGCACTTACGGGTGAGGAAATCGATGCGATTCTAAAGGGGTATTCCTCGGCCGCGGAAAAGGCCGTCAACTGCGGGTTTGACGCCATTGAGGTCCAGGGGGGCCACGGATATCTGGTGAGCCAGTTTCTGAATTCAAAGATAAATATACGCGAGGACAGTTACGGTGAGGATCGACTTCTCTTTATCAGACAGGCCCTCTCTATGATAAAAGAAGTTTCCCGGGGCACACCTCTGATTCTTCGCATATCAGGCAATGAGATGTCCCCCGAATTCGGCATAAGCAGAGAAGACCTGCAGCCCCTGCTCAAACTGGCCGAGGACCAAGGGGTAAGCGCCATACATGTGGGCATGGGAAATACATGCTTCAGCCCGCCCTGGTACTTCCATCACGGAAGCCTTCCTGAAAAGCCTCAAATGGATTCCCTGGCATGGATTCGGGAAAACACCACCCTTCCCCTGGTTGTCGCGGGCAGGATGGGCCGGAAAGAAAAAATCGAGAAAGTTTTCAATGAAGGCCTCGCGGATTTTATAGCCCTTGGCAGACCCCTTATCGCAGACCCGAGCATGCTCAGAAAATGGCATGACAACAAGGATCAAGAGGCCGTCTTGTGCGGGTATTGCCTCCAGGGCTGTTTCCACAGGGTCAAGAGCGGCGAGGGCCTTGGCTGCAATTTCAACCCGCTGATCGGTCGCCCTGAACACGGTCCCACGGAAAAACCTCAGAAAGTCCTGGTAGCCGGAGGCGGGCCGGCGGGAATGAGCGCCGCAACGTATCTGAGCCTCAGGGGCCATCACGTCACCCTTGCCGAGAAAGAGGACCGGCTGGGAGGGCAGTTCAGGCTCGCCTGGCAGGCACCGGGAAAGGAAAACATGCAGGAGTCTCTGGACTCCCTTACAAGATCCTTTGAAAGGAGCGGTGTCACAGTGCTCATGAGGAGAAAAGCGGACGCCGCCCTGCTTGAAGAGACAAGGCCGGACCTTCTCGTATGGGCTTTGGGCGCGGTGCAAAACATCCCGGAGATACCAGGCCTCAATAACACCTACAACATGACGTCCATCCAGTACTTCAAAGGGGAAAAGGAGGTCAAAGGCCCTAGGGTCCTTGTGATCGGCGCCGGAAGGACCGGCCTCGAGATCGCGGAAAAACTCGGGCGTGAAGGCTATGAGGTAACGGCCACAAAGCGCACTGACCCCATCGGGTCCATGATGGAGATGATCACAAAGAAGCTCGCCATGAAACGTGTCGGGGAAATGAAAAACATCGTGCTCATGCCCCACACGACCGTCAAGGGATTTCATGAAAACACTGTGGAGGTAGAACAGGACGAAACCCCCATGTCCCTGGAGCCCTTTGACACCGTGATACTGGCATCAGGCATGCTTTCCGCCGACGAACCGGGGGAAGAGATTCAAAAGGCGGTCCCCAGGATCGAGATCATAGGCGACGCACAAAATGTACAGGACATCTTCACCGCCACGCAGGCTGGTTACAACCTGGCATGCACTTATTAAAAATTCAGTAAAAAGGTAAAAAATTTTGAAAGGATGTTAATAATCGACAAGATGAAGCTTGCCCATACTGATCACGCCGTAAAAGAACACCAGGAGTTAAGGGTCCGCATAACAAGCCTCAAAGGACGTTTACGTTCCCTGGAAACCCGAATCCATGCCATGGAGCAGGGCTCGAGAGCTTCCACCCTTCGTGCTGTTGTGGCCCCCAACGAATGTGTTTCATGTGGATTGTGTTGTGATACCTGTCCCACAGGAGCCATTAAACTGCATGAAACTGCAAGGGTCGACCCGGCAATGTGCATGGGTTGCGGCCTCTGCGTAGAGGCGTGCCCGCGGGGAGCCATTCGTCTCAGCTCCGTTTTTCACTGATTTTTGTGCGGCCCCCGCCCTTGCGCATCACTCACAATTTCAAGGAGGTCTAATCATGGATCACGTGTCCTTTTCAGATATTGCCGTCGTCTCTTGCGGCACACTGAGCCTGGAGTTGAATTATCTCAAGAAAGAAGGATTTCTCGATACGAATCACCTGTTCTATACCACCCCCGGTCTCCATGAAGACCCGCGGGAACTGGAAAGACAGCTGGTCAAACGCATTGCTACGGCCAGGGAAAAGGCCGAAAAAGTCCTCGTGGTCTATGGCGGCAAATTCTGCTACGTTAACGCCGACAACCCCACCAGGACCATGAAAGTCATCATCGAGGAGCAAGGCCCTGATGTGGCTAGGGTCGATGCCACGCACTGCATGGATGTTCTGGCCAGCGAGGCTGAAAGGGAGGAGATCGCACAGGAGGTCGCCGGCGGGGAAAAAGTCTGGTGGATGACGCCCGGGTGGATAAAGTTCCGGCACCAGGTCTTCAAGGGGTGGGATCAGGGCCTTGCCAATGAGAACTTCCCCAGGCATACGGGGGGCGCTATCGTCCTGGATGCCATAGGGTACGTGGATCAGTACATGGCGGACCAGCCCGAGGACTTCCTGGAGTATGCGGACTGGATGGGAATCCCCATACAGGGCTACCCTGTCAAGACCCATCGAATCAGATCGCTGCTTGCGGAGCAGGCCGATATACTCCACGGCACATGACCTGTCGAACACAGCCGTCTGAACACCGCATACCACCACTGTTAGACTCTGCAGGAACGCTGCTTGTCGTGGACATACAAGCGGGCAGGGTGACAGGAAGGTGTGGATAAAAGGAAAAAAGTCCTTAATATTTTACCAAACGGCATAGAGCAGGTTTGGCTTTTTAGAAGAAGGGGGTACTTGAAATGAAAATTGCAGTGACATCCAGCGGGCCGACACTCGATGATATGGTTGAGCAGCGTTTCGGGCGTTGCCCCTACTTTCTGATCATTGACCCGGACACCCTGGAGTATAAGCCCATTCAGAATCCCAACGTATCGCTCGGTGGAGGCGCCGGCCCTCAATCGGCCCAGTTGATGGCAAACGAGGGCGTATCGGCCGTCCTGACAGGGAACTGTGGACCAAACGCCTTTCAGACGTTCGGTGCCGCGGGCATTAAAGTGATTACAGGAGTCGGCGGCCATGTCCGTCAAGCGGTTGAACATTACAAGACCGGGGCCCTTGCCCACTCTTCGGAGCCAAGCGTGCAGAGCCACTTCGGCATGGGTGGAGGAGGCATGGGGCGAGGTATGGGCATGGGCGGCGGTAGAGGCATGGGTGGGGGTATGGGTGCAGGTGTGGGCGGCGGCAGAGGCGCGGGCCGAGGTATGGGCGGCCAGGGCGGTTTCAGCCAACTCGCAGATATCCCGGCGCCTGCAAATGGATCTGCCTCCAAGAAAGACGAGCTTGCCCGCCTCAAAGAGGCTGCCGACAGCCTGCGCCGGCAGGTCCAGGAGATCGAGACAAAAATCAGGGACATGGATGAAAATCAATGACCTGCAGAAACTGTATTTCAGACGCTGAGAGATTAAAGTTGGTCCTATTAGGGGGCAATAAAATGAGCGACAGCTTTGATGATTTTGTCAACGAACTTCAAAATCAAATTCATGATGAGACAAGAAAGGCCTATGGTGATGCCGGTTTTGAAAGATGGCTCAACCCCTTATATGCCGGGACCATGGAGAATGCGGACGGTTACGGCCGGGTCACAGGCTCCTGCGGCGACACCATGGAGATCTATTTGAGATTCGAGGGGGACAAGGTCGGTGAGGCCCTGTTCCGTACGGACGGCTGTGGGGCCAGTACGGTGTGCGGATCTTTTGCCGCTGAATTGGCGCAAGGGCTGACCCCTGATGAACTAATTGAAATTTCAGGTGAATCAATCCTTAAGAAGCTTGGGGCCCTTACTGAAGAAGATCAGCACTGCGCCTTTTTGGCGGCGGAGACCCTCCAGGAGGCCCTGAATGATTATATGATCAGGCAAAAAACGAGAAGGAGCACATAATGATCATCAGTGTAGCGAGCGGAAAGGGCGGCACCGGTAAGACCACTGTAGCCACCAACCTTGCCCTTTCCGTAGAGGGAGACATACAACTCCTTGACTGCGATGTGGAAGAACCCAACTCGCATCTGTTCATCCACCCGGCGATCGAGAAAACCGAGACGGTGTTCACCCCTGTCCCGCAAGTGGATATGGAAAAATGCACCCTCTGTGGAAAATGCAACGAGATATGCCAGTTCAAGGCTATCATTGTGATCGGCGAAACGGTTCTGCCGTTCCATGAGCTCTGTCACAGCTGCGGCGGATGCATGGAGGTATGCCCTGAAAAAGCCATAACGGAAACCAGCCGTGAACTCGGCATTCTCGAGCAGGGCAGGAAAAACGGCTTGGAGTTCGTGCACGGCAAGCTGCGCATCGGGGAGGCCATGTCGCCACCCCTTATTCGAAAAGTGAGAGATTACACCCGCCCATGCAATCTGACCATCATCGACGCGCCCCCGGGGACTTCATGCCCGGTCATCGCTTCAATGAAGGGGGCGGATTTTATCCTGCTCGTCACCGAACCCACACCATTCGGCCTGCACGACCTTAAACTGGCCGTCGGAGCCGTTGACATACTGGGCATACCGTGCGGCCTTGTCATCAACAGGTCGGATATGGGAGACGATCGGGCCAAAGATTATGCAAAAGACAAGGGGATTCCCGTTTTGATGGAGATTCCCTTTGATAGGAAAATCGCCGAGCTCTATTCGAGGGGTGAGATGCTTGTCGAAGCCATGCCTGCATGGAAAGAGGAATTCAAAGCGCTCTTTCGTCGGATTGAGGAGATCAAGGGCTGAAAAGGAGCAGTTTTAATGAAAGAAATTGTTATCATAAGCGGCAAAGGAGGAACGGGCAAGACCAGTGTTGTTGCCGCGTTTGCCTCACTTGCCGAGAACAAGGTCCTCTGTGATGCGGATGTTGACGCTGCGGATCTTCACCTGATAATGGACCCGAAAATTAAAGAACGGCATGATTTCGAGTCAGGCCACACCGCGGTCATCCAAAAAGAGAAATGCACACAATGCGGCCTGTGCCATGATCTGTGCAGGTGGGGCGCGATAAGTGAGGATTATGTGGTCGACCCCATTGAATGCGAGGGCTGCGGCGTCTGCTGGTACTTCTGCCCCGAAGAGGCCATTGATTTCCCTCTCAACACCTGCGGGGAGTGGTATATTTCCGACACCCGGTTCGGCCCCATGGCCCATGCCAGCCTCGGAATAGCCGAGGAGAATTCCGGAAAGCTGGTCACGCTGGTCCGACAGGAAGGGAAAAAACTCGTGGAAGAAAAAGGCCTGGATCTCCTTATTACCGACGGCCCCCCGGGTGTGGGTTGTCCGGTGATTGCCTCCATGGGGGGGGCCAGTGCCGTGCTCATAGTGGCGGAACCATCCGTCTCCGGCAAGCACGACATGGAACGCGTGGCCCAGCTGGCCTCATTCTTCAGGGTTCCGGCAATGCTCTGTGTCAACAAGTTCGACTTGAACCCTTCTATGGGAGAGGCCATCGAGTCCTTTGCCGGGGAGAAAGATATAAGTGTCTTGGGAAGGATTCCCTTTGACAACGTCTTTACAAGGGCCATGGTGGAGGGAAAAACCATTGTGGAATTCAACCGGGACTCCGCAGGGGCCAAGGCGGTCAAGAAGATATGGGAAGACCTAAACCGGCGGCTTCAACAATGAGAATCATCGATCACCTGATATCCACACTCGATCTTGACGCGCCGGTAAGAGATGTACGCCAGGGGGTTTTCCACACCGGCGTACTGACCCGAAACTGCGGGCTCGCAGCCAACCTGCCCCGCGACGCCCTGCGTCAGACACCTCCCCTGGTCAAAGAGCCCGGGCGTCTTTTAGAAAAGACACCCGAAGAACTGACCGGGATGGCATATTCAGACAGCATCCTTGAAGCGGCCATCGGCATGGCCGCCATAAATTCCCTTATCGCGGTTGACAAACCGGACTGCCTGGAGTTAAATGCCGCCGATCTCATACTGGAAAAAGGCGAAGGGAGGAGAATAGCCGTCGTAGGCCATTTTCCTTTTCTTTCCAGGGTGAGAAGAAAAGCAAAGGAGTTGTGGGTCATCGAGAAAAACCCCTGGGAAGGCGATTTTGGGGAGGAGCAGGCCGGCGACCTCATTCCACAAGCGGATGTGGTTGCAATAACCGGGACGTCCCTTACAAACCACACGCTGGAGGGTCTGCTTTCCCTGTGCTCACCCTCGGCTTATGTCATAATGCTGGGCGACACAACTCCTCTCACCCCCGTCCTCTTTGACTACGGCCTGGACGCCGTCTCAGGAACCAGGGTGGTCGATACTTCCCTTGCCCTTTGCTGTGTGAGCCAGGGCGCCAATTTCAGGCAGATCCTTGGGACAAAAAGGTTGACAATGTTCAAATAGAGGTGTTAACGGCTGTTGCAGAATTGCAGTACCGCCAACATCCTTATTTGCTGAATTGCAATTACATGGAGCCGCTCTTCCATCTGCCTGTATATTTTTTTATCATATAAAAACAGACGGATAACTCCTTTTTGGAGGCCCATCCAGCCCTGGCACCAAACTTGCTGAGACTGGGCTTGCGCTCATGGGGTGCGACCCCCTGACGGGAATCAGCGGGATCACGTGAATACGTGAAACAACGACTTTCACGCATTCATGATGATCCCTATCCATTGGAAAAGAAAGGGAAGCCATGAGTTTTCAGAAACGTTTGGCCTCAGGTGAGTTCGTGATCCTGGCGGAAATGGACACCCCGAAAGGAGTGGACATCTCGGAACTGATCACCCATGCTCGGCGAATCAAGGGCCGTGTAGACGCCGTCGTAATCCCCGACATGGCCGACGGGATGATGAGAATGAGTGCCCTCGGTGGTGGTGTTCTCATGCAGCAGCAGGGCATGGAAGCCATTATTCATGTATGCTGCCGCGACAGAAACCGTTTGGCCGTGCAGGCGGAACTCCTGTCCGCTCACGTCTTGGGCGTTCAGAATATCATGGTGGTCCGCGGCGAGGAAATGGCTTACGGGGACCACTTCGACGCCAAAACAGTGAACGACCTTGATGAACTGGAGTTGTTGAAGGGAATCAAATCGCTCCAGGATGGTGTTGACATGGCCGGTATCGATCTCAAGGGCAATCCAACCTTTACGGTCGGGTGCACCATCGAACCTTACGCGGATGACAAGGCCCTGGAGGCGCAACTGGGGGCGGCCGCGAAAAAAGTGGATGCGGGCGCCCAATTCATCGTGTCTCCACCGGTCTTCGACCTCGAGGCCTTCGCAGCGCTGGCAAACAAGGCCAAGGGGCTTGGGGTGCCGATCATTCCCACGGTGTTTCTTTTGAAGTCTGTGGGCATCGCGCGCTACATGGCCACGACCCTTCCGGCCTATCGCATTTCAGAAGCCCTTATTCAGCGCATTCGACAGGCGAAAAACCGTGAGATGGAGTGTATTAAAATCGCCGGGGAGACAGTCAAAGACTTGAAAGGCGCAGCCCAGGGCGTTCAGATCGTCACGCTGGGATGGGAGCATGAGCTTCCAAGCATCCTTGACTTCGCAGGCATGTGATCTCAAACCGGTAAATGAACTCGACCAGAATGGACGACAGGTAAGCAATGGAAGATCAAGAGCGTTTTCCGTGGAACAACAAGGTGCTGGTAATAGGCGGCGGCATGGGAGGCATCAAGACAGCCCTGGACCTGGCCGAGGCCAAGCGCGACGTCATCCTCATAGACAAAGCTCCGGCCATCGGGGGTCTCATGACTCAGCTGGACCGGACCTTTCCCACAAATAACTGTGACCTTTGTACCCTTTCCCCGTTTCTCTCGGAGAGCGGCCGTGAGCTTCACATGGAGCTTCGGACACTGACCCGCGTCACCGGCCTGGAAGGCGAGGCCGGTCATTTCAGGGTCACCCTGACCACGGAACCCAGGTACATCGACACAGACCGTTGTACGGCCTGTGGTGAGTGTTTCAAGCAGTTTCCCGAATGCGTCAGGTTTTCTCCGGGGCTGGATCACCGAGCCCCCACCTGCATGCGATATCCGCAGGCCACACCCTACGCCTATTCCATAGACATGGAGCGGTGCGAGGATGTGGACGCCCTGGTAGGGGTCTGCAGGGACGAGGCCATCCTTCCGGACGACCGGCCCAGGGAGTTTGTTTTGGATGTGAGCGCCATCGTCCTGGCTACGGGGGCGGATTTGTTCGATCCGGGGGTGGTGGCCAACTGGGGCTACGGACTGTATCCCAACGTAGTGACCAGCCTTGAATACGAACGTATCCTGTCCGCCTCGGGGCCCACCCAGGGCCGGCTGATTCGTCCATCGGACGAAAAGGCCCCCCAAAAGGTCGCCTGGATCCAGTGTGCCGGTTCCCGCGGCATCAACCAGGGAGATGTGCCGTACTGCTCGAGCGCCTGCTGTATGTTCTCCCTGAAAGAGGCCGTGGTCACCAAGGAGCGTTTTCAGGAAGAGATCGAGGCCGTGGTCTTTTTCATGGACATGCGGACCTGCGGAAAGGACTACGAACTCTACTATGAGCGCGCGAAAAGGGATTTCAACGTCCGGTTCGTGCGCTGCCGCCCTCACAGCATTGAACCGGTGGGCGACACCGGGGACCTCTCCATCACCTATGTGACCGACGACGGCCGAACGGAAAAGGCCGTATTCGACATGGCGGTCCTTGCCACCGGCTTCAGGCCTTCCCCCGAAATGGAAGCGCTGGCCGGGATCCTGGGAATCGAACTCAACGAACACCGGTTCGCACGGAGCACGAGCTTCGATCCCGTGGCCACATCCAGGGAAGGGATTTACGTGGCCGGTGTGATCCAGAGTCCGAAGGACATTCCTGAGACCATGGTCCAGGCGAGCGCGGCCGCCTGCCTGGCGTCGGACTACCAGGGCATGTCGGAAAAAACGATTGAGACGGAAGACGAATTCCCGGAAGAGGAACCGGACGCGCTCCCGCCGGAACGTGATGTGCGGGACGCGGAACCCCGGATCGGGGTCTTTGTGTGTGACTGCGGTTACAACATCGGCGGTCTCATCGACGTTACCAAGGTCGCGGAGTACGCCGGGGGACTTCCCGGGGTGGCAACCGCCGAGGTAGTGGGTCACGGGTGCTCGCGTGAGTCTCTGGAGCACATCCAAGGGGTCATTCAGGAAAAGGGCCTCAACCGGGTGGTCATGGGAGCCTGCTCCCCCAGGACTCACGAGACCCTGTTTCAGGACACCGTGCGAAAGGCCGGTCTCAACAAGTACCTGGTGGAAATCGCCAACCTCAGGGACCAGGACACCTGGGTCCACGGAGATCTCCCGGAAAAGGCCCGGGACAAGGCCTATGACCTGATCCGGATGTCGGTCTCCAGCGCGGCTCTCTCGCGCCCCCTCACCGATCACGTCCTCCCCATGAACAAGGATATCCTTGTGGTGGGAGGAGGCGTTACAGGTATGAACGCCGCCCTCAGGCTCGGCGACAAGGGGTACAAGATCTTTCTGGTGGAACGATCCGGAGCGCTGGGCGGCGTAGCCGGCGGCATAAGGAAGACCCTTGAAGGAGAAGACGTTCAGGAATACATGAAGGGCCTTGTCGAGCGGGTCAAGAACCACGACAACATACAGGTGCTCCTGAACGCAGTTATCGTGGACCACTCCGGCATGCCCGGCATGTTCAAAACGGGCATTCAGTTCGGCCCGAGACTGGCCTACCGGCAACTCACCCACGGTGCGGCCATCCTGGCTACGGGTGCCCCGCCGCGCCGGCCCAAGGCCTATCTTCTTGACGAGCACAAGGCCGTGCTCACACAGCTGGACCTGGACGGAGTGATCGAGGATCGCACCGATGATGTCCGTTCATGGAAAAACAGCGTCATGATCCAGTGTGTCGGGTCCCGCTGCGAAGACAACCCCAATTGCTCGCGCGTCTGCTGCCAGTCGGCGGTGAAAAACGCCCTGCGGATTCTTGACCTTAGCCCGGATGCCAGGGTGTTCGTCCTCAACAGGGACATCAGGACCTACGGGTTCCAGGAAGACGCCTATCGAAGGGCCAGGGAGAAAGGCGTAGTGTTCGTACACTACGAAATGGACGACCAGCCCCAGGTGGAGGCGGCCGGCGATCGTGTCAAGGTCACCTTCACCGACCCGGTCCTGGGCCGTAAGATCCGCGTCGAGGCGGACTGCCTGGCCCTGAGCACCGGTTTTATGGCCGACGACGAAGCCACCGAGGACCTCGCCGCCATCTTTCACCTCAACAGAACGGTGGACGGATATTTCCTGGAGGATCACATCAAGCTGCGGCCTGTAGACCTCGCAGCGCCGGGGTTTTTCGTTGCAGGCACGGCCCATTCTCCAAAGTCCATAAGTGAGAGCATAGCCCAGGCCCAGGCCGCGGCCGGCAGGGCCCAGACCCTCCTGGCCAGGGATGTAATCAACCTGGGAGCTTCCGTGGCGAAGGTCCAGGGGGAAAAGTGCGCGGCATGCCTGATCTGCGTGCGCATCTGCCCCTTTGATGTGCCTTTTATCAACGCGGACGGCTACTCGGAAATCGACCCTGCCAAGTGCCACGGATGCGGACTTTGTGCGGCCGAGTGCCCGGCGGGTGCAATTCAATTGATGCAGTACGAAGACGATCAGATCCTGGCCAAGGTGTACGGCCTGCTGGAAGGAATGTTCGCATGAAAGAGTTCGATCCTGTCATTGTCGCATTCTGCTGTCACTACTGTGCCTATACGGCGGCCGACATGGCCGGGACTATGCGGCTGTGTTATCCCCCGAATGTCAAAATCATAAAGGTCCCCTGCTCCGGGAAGGTCGGAGCCATTCACATCATGCGGGCTCTGGAAAAAGGGGCCGACGGCGTGATCGTGGCCGGATGTCTCGAGGGGGACTGCCATTTCAAGGACGGCAATGTCAAGGCGGCCAAAAGGGTCACGCATGTCAAAGCCATGCTGGACGAAATCGGAATCGGGCCGGACCGGGTGGAAATGGTCACGCTTTCCGCCGGCATGGGTGAACGGTTCGCCCTCATCGCCGGTGAGTTCACGGACAAAATCCGCAGCCTGGGACCCAACCCTGTCAAGGATAGCCTGGCCGGGCGGGCCCGAGCCGCCGTTGCTTCATAGTAACGAGCAAGGAGACAAAAGGACATGATTACAGCTGAGCGGAAACCCCTTGAAGAAATCCTCGCGTACATCGAGCCTTACGACCGCATCATTCTCGTGGGCTGCAACGAGTGCGTGACCGTGTGTGCGGCCGGCGGACGCAAGGAGGTGGCCCTGCTCTCCTCCGCGCTCCAGATGGCCCGCATGAAGGAAGGAAGGACCCTGGACCTGATCGAGATGACCCTGGAGAGGCAGTGCGATCCGGAGTATGTGGAGGAGCTGGTGACGTCCATAGATCGGGCCGATGCGGTCCTGTCCATGGCCTGCGGGTGTGGAGTCCAGGAAGTGGCAAAACGCTTCAGGGAAACACCTGTTTTTCCCGCGGTGAACACCAAGTTCATGGGGGCCTCGGAACGCCAGGGTGTCTGGGCGGAGCGCTGCCAGGGCTGCGGAGACTGCCTCCTCGGCTTGACAGGGGGGATCTGTCCCATCGCCCGGTGCTCCAAACGGCTGCTCAACGGGCCCTGCGGCGGTTCCACCAACGGAAAGTGCGAAATCAGCCCTGACGTGGATTGTGCGTGGCAGTTGATCTGGGATCGGCTGAAGGCCCTTGGACTGGAAAGCCGCTACGAGGACATTACCCCTCCCAAGGATTGGCGAACGAGCCGGGACGGCGGTCCCCGAAGAATAATCAGAGAGGATCTGGCCTCATGAATACCGAAAGCAAACTGGAAAAGATTCTGACATCCGGCAACCTGGCGGTCACCTCGGAGTGCGGTCCCCCCAGGGGTTCCGTGCCCGAAAAGGTTAAAGAGAAAGCTGAGATGCTCAGGGGGGTCGTAGACGGAATCAACGTAACGGACAACCAGACGGCCGTCGTCCGCATGAGCAGCCTTGCGGCCTGTATTCTGATCGCCCGGATGGGACTTGACCCTATCCTGCAGATGGTCACCCGGGACCGCAACCGCCTTGCCATGCAGAGTGACATTCTCGGGGCTTATGCACACGGCATCAACACCATGCTCTGCCTGTCCGGAGACCACCCGCAGTTCGGGGACCACCCCACAGCCGCCAACGTGTACGACCTGGATTCCATCCAGCTCATCCAGACGGTCAGAACCATGCGGGACGACGGCAAGTTCCAGGGCGGAGACGACATCCTGAATCCCCCTAAGATGTTCATCGGCGCGGCCGCCAACCCTTTTGCAGACCCCTTCGAGCTTCGGGTGCCCCGACTGGCCAAGAAGGTCAAGGCGGGCGTGGATTTCATCCAGACCCAGTGTATATACAATCTGGACAAGTTCGAGAAGTGGATGGAAGGGGTTCGGGATCGGGGGCTCCACGAGCAGGTCTACATCCTGGCGGGCATAACCCCCATGAAATCGGCGGGCATGGCCAAATACATGAAGAACCGCGTGCCCGGAATGGACGTCCCCGATGGCGTAGTTAAACGCATGGCCGGGGTTCCCAAAGAGAACCAGGCCGAAGAGGGAATCAAGATCGCTGTGGAGGATATGCAGCGGCTGAAGGAGGTCAAAGGTGTGAGTGGTTTTCACATCATGGCCATTGAGTGGGAGCAGAAGGTCCCGGAAATCGTGGAGCGGGCAGGCCTCCTGCCCAGACCCACGGTGTGACACTATAACCTCGAAGGAGATAGACAATGACCCATAAGCAGCTTATTCTAGTGGTGGATGATGATCCGGACTTGGTTGAAGCCGTGTCCATGAAGCTTGAAAACAGGGGTTTTCGGGTTGCCAAGGCCTATGACGGTGTTCAGGCTTGGGATAAGATCAAGGAGGAAAGACCTAAGCTTCTGATCCTGGACGTGATGATGCCTAACAAGAATGGGTACCAGTTGTGCGATGAGATTAAAAAAGATCCGGACTACAAAGACATAACCGTAGTTTTGCTAACCGCGGTGGGTGAGGCCGTGACCACGACCAGATATATGCATAGGGACGGAATTACTACTCTGGCGGATGATTTCATTCCCAAACCCATAGATCTGGACAAGCTGATGGACATCGTCGACACCTACACCTCCTAGCCGACGCATTTGTTCTGCAGTATGCCGGTTGGCGGACGCGCAAGGTGGAAAAAATTCGGATTGAAGGGATAAAGTTGAGCGGGGAACTCGCCTTGGTAAACGTGGCGAGTCATCCCCGTCCTCAGTTTGCGCTTTTTCGGCTGTGTAAAATCCTGGCCTCGAATCGAATCAACATCCCCTTCATCTCAGCGATGTGCCGCAGCGGCCGCTCCCGGAGCTCTTGTTGTGTTGACATGGAGGACTTTGGTCGAGCGAGGGCTTTCATTGGTGAAGACCCGGACCTGGCCGGGCATATCGAATTCATTCCCGCTGTGGGCCTCTTGTCGGTCTTCCCCCACCGGTTTAGGCTGCAGATACTCGGATTGTCCCTCCATGCGCTGGGTAAGGCGGGGCTGAGCGTCCATGGACTGACATCATCACTGGCACCCCTGACTTTTGTCTTGGATTACGCCGTTCTCGACGCTGCGGCTGCAGCTTTGGAGGGGATCTTCCATATGCCGCCGAACCAGAGACCCATTCGCAATCATTTCCACGTTACCCAAAGTCCGTTAAGGCATGGGGAGGAGCCTCCTGAAAGTCTGTAAGTTGTTTGAGAGACGCAGCTCCTGATTAACTGCACGGGCAAACAGCGGAGGTGAGGAGTGGAAACCGTCGCCGTCTACTGGGAAGACAGGATCAAGACCTATGGGTTCAGTGAGGTCGCCGGGCTGGCACTGATTCAGTGGAGTGCTTCCCCTGAATCGCTGTCCCGTTTAGGATCATGCATTCAGGACACGAGGGAACCCGACATGAGGATGCTCCTGGTCCTGGGTCAGGGCCTTGCGGGCGGGCCCATTGAATTCGGCCTTCTTGTTGAGCGGCAATGGGAGGATGAAACGATCCGTATTATAAGGGGATTTTTGGGTGATGCCGCCGCAAACAACGTGACAAGCTATTACCCCGCCTGTCTGATCCAATTCTACGGGCCGCATTTCGGGGACCGGTATGGAATAGCCGCTGCGGCATTGAATACCCTGATGGAGCGCAAAGTGCCGATCCTGGGGATCGCATGCTCAGCCTCTTCCATCTACCTGGTGCTGACCGAGGCGCGGATGGCTGAGGCCAGGGAAGCCCTGTCCAAGGCTTTCCTGCCGCCAACGGGTCAATGTTCGAAAGAAGTAAGTTAATTTGATTTAAGGGTTCATAAGAGTATAATAAAAACCATGATAAAGCGAGAAAAGATTGATACAGAGAAAGACTGGAGAATTCGAGTATTTGACTCGCTCTCTTTTCCAACACTCATCCTGAACACCGACAGGACCATCGTAAGTGTGAATCAGGTCTTTCTCAAAAAGTTCGGCGGGATGAACGGTATTGTGGGCAGGATGTGCTACAAGGCCTTTTATGAACTGGATGAACCTTGCACCATGCACCAGTGCCCCCTTGCCCAGGTCGTCAAAGACGGAAAGCCAAGAAGCCTGGTGATGCAGACGACATTCGGGGGCGCCGGAGAGCGCTGGGAGGAAAGGGTTTTCTCGCCTATTCTGGATGAAATGGGACGTGTTCTTTATGTCATGGAGAGTATCCGGGATGTCACCAGGGTCAAGAAACTGGAGAAGGAGCTTCGAGAAACCAAAGAGTTCTTCGAGGAGGTGCTCCAGAGCTCACCAAGTGCGATTGTGGCCGCGAATATGAGCGGGGAGATACTTTTCATGAACCGGGCTGCAGAGGAGTTGTTCGGTTATCCTATTGAGCGTGTTCTGGGCAAGAAGAATGTGGAACAGGTGTACGCCCCTGGCAAAGCCCGGGATATCATGAGAATGCTTCGAGATGAATCAATCAGCGCAAAGGGAAAACTGCCCGTAACCAAGGTGGAAATCATTAATGCATCCGGCGAATCGATTCCTGTCGAGATTACGGCCGCCATAATTTATGAGGGGACCCAAGAAGTGGCCACCATGGGGATCTACAATGACCTCAGGGAGCGACTTGCCGTTGAACGTAAGCTCAAGGACGCACAGAACCGTCTTGTTCACTCTGAGAAGATGGCTTCCCTGGGACAACTTGCGGCCGGTGTGGCCCACGAGCTCAACAACCCCCTGACAGGCATTCTTCTCTACCTGAACATTGTTCTCGAGCGGCTCGACCAGGCAAGCGATTACAGGGAGGATCTGGAGTGTGTGCTCGAAGATGCCAACCGATGTAAGAGCATTATCAAGAACCTCCTGGCTTACAGCCGCCAAGCTGCGCCTGAAATGGAGATTTTTCAGTTGAATTCCCTGGTTGAACAGGGGTTGGGGCTCATTCGTGATCAAAAGCTTTTCATCAACACTGCTGTAAAAATGGATCTTTCAGAGGATATGATGCTGATTCACGCGGACATGAATCAGCTTAGCCAGGTGATCATCAATTTGGTCATGAACGCCATAGACGCCATGGAAAGAAGAGGGACTCTCACTTTTCGCACATACCGTGACAGGGGTGCCAAAAGGGCGTATGTGGAGATCTCAGACACTGGAAGCGGTATCCCGGAGCAAAACATCTCAAAGGTTTTTGATCCGTTTTTCACCACTAAGGGTACTGGAAAGGGAACAGGCCTGGGTTTGAGCACGGCGTACGGGATAGTAAAAGAAAACGGAGGTGAAATTTCAATCAAAAAGACAGGTCCTGAAGGAACCACCTTCTTGATTGAACTTCCTCTCTTTATTCCTGAAAATGGCCGTTTTGAGATATTAAAGGAAGCTTTGATGTGAATATAAATACAACCAAAAAGCATATTTTTCATCCTCGGATCCTCATTATAGATGATGAAAAGCGTATCAGGGAGGGTTGTCACAAGGTCCTGACCGAGGAAGGCTTTGATGTGGCCCTGGCCGAAGACGGCAATCGCGGTATTGAGATGATCGAGAAGGACCACTACGATATCATCCTGCTGGATCTGATGATGCCCGGACTGTCCGGTTTCGATGTCCTGGGTCACGTCAAGGGTCTCCACCCGGACACCGTTATCATAGTGATCTCGGGATATGCCACGGTGGAACATTCAATCGAGTCCATGAAGAAAGGCGCTTTCGATTTCATCCCTAAGCCGTTCGCGCCGGACCAGCTCAGATTGATAGTCTACAAGGCCATGGAGTATACCCGAACGCTGCAGGACATCGCTCACGAAAAGTCGCGGATCCGCGTGCTTGTCAACCAGCTCGACAGCGGGGTCATGGCCGTGGATATGAACAAGCGAGTAGCCTTGGCCAACCCGGCTTTTCTGAAAATGATGCGTTACCACGGAGCCCAGGTCATCGGGCGAAGCGTGGCCGATTGCGTTCGCGACGATAGACTTCTGGTTATGATTGACCAGGCCCTGGCCATGCCGGAAGACCGGTTCGTGGAACTGACCGGGGAGTTGGACTTCGAAGCCAGGGGAGATGAGCAGGAGATTGTTCTGGGCGCCCGCTGTGTCCCCTTCCGCGACCGCCTCGGTCGTAATCTTGGGGCCCTTACTCTCCTGCACGATATTACGGCCCTAAAGAAAATGGACAGGATCAAATCCAATTTCGTTTCCATGGTGGCCCATGAAATCAAAAGCCCCATGAACTCGGTTCTGGCCCAACTCAAGGTGCTTCAAGACGGCCTTGCCGGAGAAGTCACGGAAAAGCAGAAAGAGATTTTGGATCGGGCCTCAAAGAGGATTATCGTCCTTACTGATCTGTCATCGGAGCTCCTTGACCTTGCCAAGATCGAGTCCGGCCTGATCACGCAGGAAAAGGAGGCACTGGACATGGCTATGCTCATTGCGGATCAGATCGCCTTTCACGATGCCAAAGCGCAGGAGAAAAACATACATCTTAAGTCGGCGCCTTTGCCTAAACTGCCGTCGGTGGTGGCTAACAGACCCAATATGGAAGAAGTCCTGTCAAATCTCATAACCAACGCAATCCACTATACCCCTGAGGGTGGGCGGGTAACGGTGTCGGCAAGAGTGGAAGGTCACTATCTGCGTATAAGCGTTCAGGATACGGGCATCGGGATCGATAAGAAAGATCTCAATCAGATTTTCAATCGCTTCTACAGGGTAAAGAGCGAAAAGACCATGTTTATTACCGGGACCGGCCTGGGGCTGCCCATAGTCAAGAGTATTCTCGAGGCCCACAACGGCCGGGTCCGCGTGGAAAGCGCCCTTGATCAAGGTAGCACCTTCCATTTTTATCTGCCTCTGACCGAGGATTAAGGGTCAAAGCCATGGTGGTTCTTGATCTTGAAAACACGGATCCGTCTTTCAAAAATGAACTCCTCAGGCAGCCCGCAGGCCATCTTTTCACGGCCTGTATGGCTTGCAGGACATGTTCGGCAAGTTGCCCGGTCAAGGCCGTAGACTACCGATTTGATCCGGCCCGAATCATCCGCATGGCTCTTTATGGATTGAGAGAGGAGATCCTGGCAAGTGATTTCATCTGGCTATGCTCCGGATGTTATACATGTCAAGAGAGCTGTCCTCAGGGCGTTCGAATTACAGAAATTATGACCCTTCTTAAGAACATTGCATTTAAGACGGGGCACATGCCCGCAGGGGTTCGGGCCCAGCAGGATGTGGTGCGAAAGGAGGGGCGCATCTATCCCTTGGATGATTTTGACAGCAAGAAAAGAAAGAAAGCAGGCCTTCCGGTACTTAGAACACACTGCGATATAGCCGAACAGCTTTTTCCATGAGCCGCCGGCTCCCATAATTCACTCCTGTGAGCGAGGGTTTTGTTGAAGACTCCATTGCGTTACGCGCTTTTTCTGGGGTGCACCATACCGGCGCGGTCCCGTAACTACGAGATGTCCACCAGAAGGGTGGCCGAGAAACTGGACATCGAGCTGGTGGACCTGGATCGGTTCATCTGCTGCGGTTTTCCCATAAAGAACTCCGACCGGGAAACCGCCCTGGTATTGGCCGCCTATAACCTGGCCCTGGCGCAACAGGAAGGGCTGGACCTCTGCGCCCTGTGCAGCTCCTGTGCATCGTCATTGACCGAGACGGCCCATTGCCTGGCGGAAGATGAAGAGGCTCGACAGGCGGTCAACAGGCGTCTGGGAAAGGTAGGGGTCAAATTTGAGGGCAACATCAAGGTCCGGCACTTTGCCCGCATCCTATACGAAGAGATAGGACCTGAAAATATCAAGCCACTTTTTACCAAGAGCTTGAAAGGGATCAGAATCGCCAACCATTACGGGTGTCATTATTTGAAACCATCGGAAATATACGACTGCTTTGATAACGCGCACAATCCACAAAGCCTGGATACCCTGACGGCGTTGACCGGAGCGGAAACGGTGGATTATCCGGGTAAGAACAGGTGTTGCGGCGGCCCGGTGCTTCCGGTGGATGAACAGACAGCCCTCAGTGTGGCCAAGGAAAAATTGGATGATATCTCCCTGACAGGGGCCGATGCCATAGGCCTGGTTTGCCCTTTTTGTTCGGTGATGTTGGACAGTAACCAGAAGAGTATCCAAACGGCCTTTGATAAAGACTACGATCTTCCGGTGCTCTACCTCACACAGGTGTTGGGCCTGGCCATGGGGTTTGACCGAAAGGAACTGGGGCTTAACATGAATGTGGTCAAGACCCGAGACCTGCTTGCAGCATACTTTGATAAAGAATAATGAGGTGCCTTGCGTTATGCATTTTCAGTCCGAACCATGCTTCGATCTGGAGTAGACCTGCCTACTGCAGATTGAGCGGGTAGTTACACGGTAAGGCCCCGGAATCCGGGAGTTCAATTCCGGGGCTTCTAAATGCGAGTAAAGTTTTTTCTTAAAGCCCTACTGAAGCGTATAATACGGTACCCTATCTTTGTAGATCCTTGATATCATGCCCTCTTCCGATAGGTCTTTGAGGCAGTTGAGTACGCTTTGTTTTTCCTCATGGATGGATCCTACAATGTCACTCAGATGAAGAATTCCGGCTTCGCGTTTCAGGAAGTTGAAGACACGCGTCCGCAGAAATTCCTCCTTTAAAATATCCGTCAGAGTCTCGTCGTAGGCCAGGGCGTTGCGCTGATCCGTGGGGTATGTGGTTTCCCAGGGCCGTCGCAGGCTGGCGCCCAGGACCCACCGCACACGCGGGGCCCTAAGAGTGTCGTACAGGTCATTAAGCTTAGCCTTGGTCTCCGGGTCGTCTGGGATGGGCCCCATTTCATCGGCCATGGAGACGAATCGGTCCACTGTGCGGGCCAGTTGCTCAGGGTCATTCAGATCCATGTGGGCCAGGGCTATGCGGTCGCGATTCAGGCCGATAAGCGACAGCAGCTTCTTCACCAACAGGACGCGGCTCCATGTGTGGTCCAGGCCGTAACTGTGGTGGCAAGCCTCTGGGGGGCATCCCAGAAGCAATAGGGCGTTGGCCCCATCCTTAAAAGCCCGTCCCATAACCGTGGCGTCCAGTTGTCCTATGCAATCAACCTCCAAGAGGTGGAATCGCCGATTGCATCTAATGCCCCGCATCCCTGCATTGTCCGCTGCAGCTCCTCCACCCCAGCGGCAACCGAATCCAATGACTTCATCTTGAGCCAACTGCCGGGTCAGTGCAGATACCCGGGCTTCTCTCTGTGCGGTGGTATTGTTCTGCAGTACCAGTGCGTGATAAGGACATGCAGCCGCGCAAGTGCCTCCTCCCGTGCAGGTCATGGGGTCCACCACGCGAGGTATGCCTCCTCCCTTTCCTTCCACGGGTGCTATTCCTCCGCAGTCACAGATCTCTTTGCACAGCCCGCAGCCTATGCACTTCTCCGGATCCACCAGGCAAACCATTCTGGGGGCGTACAATTGTCCGGATTTGGCCTTTTGTATTATTTCCGCGGTCCTGTGGGCGGCACGCCTTCCCTGGCGAAGGCTTTCCCGCAGGTCACAGGGCTGCCTGGCCGAACCCGCAAGGAATTTCTCTTCCATGCCCACCTGCTCAGGACGCACCATCTGCGGGTTGCGCTCGAGGAAATCCTCTCCGTGAACATGAAGCCCCAGTATCCTGGCCACCTTGATCTGCTCCAGACCCGGGTGGCGCAAGGGAGATAGAACGAGCTGCTTCCAGGCCAGTTCGCGCTCTATCTGACTTATGGGCTCATTATAGGTGATGTAGCCGTCCTGAACAGTAGGACGGACTGTACCATCGTACGGGACCCACTTGATGTTGTCCCGGCGCGTCCTGGCTCTTTCCTCCGCATTCAAGGGAGGAGAGATCCGGTCATTGTAGAGGATTGTCAGTTCACACTTCTTGTTGTTTTCCCGGATGTAGACGGCCATGTTCCATGCTGTTCGAGCGGAGAGCGTGGCGTAGTCCGGCTGATGTGTCTCAAGATCGTTAACCCAGAAGACGACTGGATGGGCCGGTACGCCGTATAACCAGAGGTGCTCCTCCATTTCCGTATGACAGAGAACCCGCTTGCTGTCGTGACCGAAATCGGTCCCCTGATTGAGCATTTCACCATCCAAGGCGGCGATGATGGCCCCGGCCTTGTACACCCGGGGAGGTTGGTTTCCCTCTGCAGTAAACGTAACGGTGTAATTGCCCACCGTCCCCATTACCTCTTCCAACTCTCCGACGGAAATCCTTTTGACAAGAGGGGTCTCTTCAACTTCGGTCATGATCTTCATCAGTCTGTCATGGTAGTGGCGCTCCCCTGGATACCGCTCGTGAAGAATCCTTATCTCGTCTTCGATATCCTCGGTCTGAACCGCCATCACTACCTCGATCCCCGCGTGAGCAAGCTCTTGAGCCGAGGAATAGGTTGCAATACCCCCGCCCAATATCATCACCGGCCCATCGATACCGACCTTCTGTTTGGGCGACGGAACCAGGGCCTTGAGCCCGGCTGCTGAAGCTTGAATAAGTTTGGCTCCTTTGGCGGCTAGATCCGCGGGTTCGCCTTCGTTGACCGCAGCAATGTGATCCCGCAGATTGATCATGTCTATCTGCCCCTCCTGCAACCCCAAGTCCTCCAGGGCCCTCTCGAACTTCTTGAGCATGATGCGCCGGGCGCAACCGGCCACGATCAAACGGTTGATCCTGTTGCGCTCCACCGCCTCCCGGATCTCGGAGAGCCCGGGACGTTCGCAGCAGTAAGGCAGAATCTTTACGTAATCCACCAACGGAGAATTCTTCAGGAGCTCATGCAGGTGTGAGAGGTCTAATTTTCCGTCGATTCGTTCTCCGCATTCACAGATAAATACTCCCACCATATCCTCTTTTATTGGTTGCACTTTTGGGCTTTCTTGGATTTTCACTTTACACCTCCTTAATGGGCGAAGCCACGCCCGGTTCGCTCCGCCACATCGCCTCTCACCCTGTCCAGGCGTTCCTGCATGGCACCGGTTGGACAGACGGTGACACAGGAACCACATGCGATGCAGGCCTGGTTGGGGACCATATAGGGTGTGGCAACGTGCTTGTGAACCCCTCTGGAACCAAAGGAAATGGCTTGAATTCCCACCACTTCGTCGCATACCCGCACACATAATCCGCAAAGAAGGCACTGCTCCTTCGGGTTCTTGATTTTGAATCGGGTTTCGGTCACCCCGTACTCCGCAGCCAGGTCGCGAATTTCCCGGGCGGCCGGGCACTCAGCGAGAAGCATCTCAAGGATCCACCTGCGGACGTTCATCACGCGCTCCGAGCGGGTGTGAATCTCGACACCTTCCCAGGGGGGGTACATGCAGGAGATGACTACTTTGGACCAGTCCCCTTGCTTCGCCTCCACCACGCACAGGCGGCATGCGCCGCTCGGCTTGACCGCTTCGTGATGGCACAAAGTGGGTATGGGAATCCGATAATGCCTGGCTGTATCAAGGACCGTCCAGCCTTCTTCAGCCTCGACCTCTTTTCCGTCTATGATGAAATGGATCTTGCCGTTGCTCTTTTCTTTATCTTGACTCATGATATCCCTCGCTATTCAACGATGACCGCTCCGAACTTGCAGGATTCCATGCACATGCCGCAGCGGATGCACTTGCTTTGATCAATCTCGTGAGGCTCCTTCTTGTCTCCGGTTATACATCCCTGTGGACAACTACGGGCGCAGGTTCCACAGCCGGTGCAGACCTCGGGGTCTATGCTATAGGTGATCAAATCCTTACAGACACCTGCCGGGCATTTATGGTCCAGAATGTGCGCTTCGTACTCTTCGGCGAAATACCGGATTGTGGTCAGGACGGGGTTTGGCGCACTGCCCCCCAAGGCGCACAGCGATCCGTCCTGGACCGCCCGGGCCAGGCTTTTCAGGGCTTCGATGTCTTCGATGGTACCCTTTCCCGATGCGAAATCGTCCAGGAATTGCAGCATGGACTGCAGGCCGAGGCGGCAAGGAAGACATTTTCCACAAGATTCATCTTCCAGAAACCGAAGGAAATACCTGGCCACATCCACCACGCAGTCCTTGTCATCCATGACAATCATGCCGCCTGATCCCATCATGGATCCCGCCTTGGTTAGGGAATCAAAATCCACCGGCGTGTCGGCCAGGGCCCATGGAATACAGCCGCCCGAGGGCCCTCCGGTCTGTACCGCCTTAAACCGGTCCTGCCCGGGGACGCCGCCCCCGATTTTTTCAACGAGATCGGACAACGGCATTCCCATGGGAACTTCCACAAGCCCTACGTTGTTTACCTTGCCCACCAGGGAAAAGACCTTGGTGCCGGTGCTGTGTGGAACACCCAGGCTGGCATACCATCGTGAACCCTTCTCGATGATGAGCGGGATGTTACACCATGTCTCAACGTTGTTCAGCACCGTAGGTTTGCCCCACAGACCTTCCTCGGCCGATCTGACATATTTGGGCCGCGGTTCCCCGGCCCGCCCTTCAATGGATGTGAACAGGGCTGTTGACTCTCCGCAGACAAAGGCGCCCGCGCCTCTGTTGATTTGAACCTCGAAGGAGAATCCACTGCCCAGGATGTTCTCTCCCAAAAGACCCATCTCCCGCGCCTGCTCCATGGCGATTTCCAAATGCTCAATGGCCAGAGGATACTCCGCCCGCACATAGATGAATCCTTCATTGGATCCCATGGCGTAGGCCCCGATGATAAGTCCCTCCAGCAGGGCATGGGGATCACCTTCCATCAGGGTCCTGTCCATGAATGCACCGGGGTCTCCCTCGTCGCCGTTGACCACTACGTAGAGGGGTTCTTTTTTTCGCTCGGCGGCCTTGATCGCTGTCATCCATTTACGCCCCGTGGGGAAACCGGCTCCCCCTCTCCCCCGGAGCCCGGAAGCAGTCACCTCCGCAACAACCTCCTCGGGTTTCATGGAAAAAAGGGCCTTAGCCAGTCCTTTGTAAGCTCCGGCTGTGAGGCTGTCCCTAATGTCCCGGGGATCAATGGTTCCGATATGCCTCATCACAATCCGTTCCTGATGTCTGTAAAATGGGATCTCTTCGTGGTGAACCACGGGTTCTCCGGTCTTGGGATCCTTATACAAAAGCCTCTCAACAGGCTTTCCTTCGACCAGAGTGGTCTTTACGATCTCCTCGGCATCGGACGGTTTGACGTTCTCATAGAAGATTCCCGATGGCTCCATGATCACAAGCGGTCCGCGAGAACAGAACCCGTGGCAGCCGGTACTCTTGATCTCCGGAATCACCGGGGTATCTAGTTTTTCCGTGGCAATGGCCTCGCGCAAGGCCTCAGCCACCTTTGGGCTCCCGTTGGCGCGACATCCAGTGCCGTGACACACTATTATGTATGGACTATCAGGATCTTTGTCTGCCAGTAGCTTTTCGCGATAGGACTCGAGCTCTTCCACCGATTCCAATCGATAACTCCAGCTTTCAGCCGTACTCATACGGGCCATGTTCTTCCTCCTTATTCCGCCGCAAGCCTCTGAATTGTCTTTTTCATTTTCCGAGATGTGGCGTTGGACAGGTATTCATCGTCAATGACCGCCACCGGGGCAATTGCACAGGCTCCAAGGCAGTTGACGGTGTCGAGAGTGAATTTGAGGTCCGGGGTGGTCTCCTCTGGTTTGATTCCCAGTTCCCGGATCAGATTCTCCACAAGGCGCTGTCCACCCTTGAGGTGGCACGCAGTCCCCAGGCATACCTTGATTTCATGTTCTCCGCGAGGCTCCAGGCTGAAGGACTTGTAAAATGTCGCCACTGCCCAGGCCTGGGTGATGGGGACCCCAAGATGCTCACAAATGAGTTTAAGGTTTTCCTCGGAGATGTAATGGTATTCGGCCTGCACATCCTGAAGCAGTCCGATTAGGTAACGGGGTTCCTCCGGGTACTTCTCAAGGATAGTGTCTATGTCTTTCCCTTCAGGTTTCACTTTCTTATTCCTCTCTTTCTTAAAAGAACGTTTCATGTCTTCTTCGGCGTTAAGCAGGTTTCACCTGTTGTAAGAGCAACAGGTGTGCCATGTATACAACTATTTGATTTTATTTGATTGTGGAGGTAGGAGGGAACAAAGGAAAATGTTTGACCTGTTTCACCGGTGAAACAAAAGGCCTGAAGGAAACGCCTAACAGCCTGAATATATATAGTGTTTAGAAATACTGAAACAAAAACGTTTCAAAACGTTTGTTTTGGGCAAAATGAAACATTCTGTGGCGAAACTGAAACATCCGGTGGGCAGTCGATAGTCTCAGGGGGAACCGGGTTGATCTGAAAGACGAATTAGAGAAAAGAGTCATCTGGAAAGGAGTTCCCCGGGCTTGGTTCAAACCAGCCCGTAGGCTTTCATCTTCCGCCACAGGGTGCTGCGGCTGATACCCAACTGGGATGCGGCTGCAGAGCGACGTCCACCGGCCTTTTCGAGGGCTCGCTGGAGGGTTATTCGCTCATCCTCCCAACCGTCGCCGGTTGTGCCATGGGTCTGATCCACCGTCACCGGAGGAGGCTGGGATGCTTTGAGTTCAGGCAGGTGTGAAAGGGTTATAACCGGGCCTTTCACAAAAACAAAGGCATATTCAATGGCATGCTTAAGTTCTCGAACATTGCCGTGCCAGGAATGCCGCCGCATTAAGCGCAAGGCCTTCGGGTCCACGCCGCGGACCAGCTTGCCGTATGAGGCGTTGAATGTTTCGATAAAGTGTTCAATCAAGATCGGGATGTCGGAAGCCCTTTCCCTCAAAGGGGGTATTGACAGCGGCACAGTGCGAAGACGATAAAAAAGGTCCTCACGAAACCGTCCTTCGCCCACCAATTGAGCGAGGCTCTTGTTGGATGCTGCGATAATACGCGAGTCCAGACGGATAGGTCTTGTTCCACCCACCCTCTCAAAGACACGCTCTTCCAGCACACGAAGCAGCTTGATCTGGATTTCAGGCTTTATTTCTCCGATTTCATCCAGGAACAGGGTGCCGCCTTTGGCCAATTCGAAGCGGCCTACTTTATTGCTTGCCGCTCCGGTAAAGGCCGCTTTCACATGGCCGAAAAGCTCCGACTCCAACAAGGTTTCGGCCAGGGCCGAGCAGTTGACGGCCACAAACGGACCCTGGGACCGAGGCCCGCGTGCATGGATTGCCTTGGCGATCAGTTCTTTCCCGGTGCCTGATTCTCCTTCAATGAGCACTGTGGCGTCCGATGCGGCTACATCGGGAACCATGTTCAGCAGTTTTTGCAGCTCCGGGCTCCGGCCCACGATCTGTTGGGGTTGTTCCCCGGTGGAGGCCATTTCGGCGTGAGAGTCGGAAAGACGTGCGATGGGACGAAAGGTCTCCACAGCTCCGATCACCAGTCCATGCTTGTTCTTCAAAACCGATGTGTTCACCAGGATGGACCGGCTTTCTCCTTCGCGGTCCACAATCCTAACGTCCTGATCCATGCGCACCACACCGGTTTCCATGGTGAGTTTGAGCGGGCAGTTGCTCTTGCACAAGTCACTGCGGAAAATATCCCAGCAGTTTCGCCCCAGCACCTCTTCTCGCTTGAAACCGGTTATCTCCTGTGCTCTGCGGTTGAAGCTGGTAATCCGCCATCGGTCGCTGATGGTGAAGACACCCTCGGCCAGATTCTCAAAAAGGGTGTCGTACTCCCAAACCGGGCTTCGAGAACCTTGAGCGGTGACATCTCTTGACGGCATATGCTCCCTGAGCGTGATCAGGACGCCGATCACTTTTTCTCCATCTCCGTATAAAGGGTCCATTGAAAACGTCACGGAGACGGGGAAACCAGACTCCAGATACACCTTGGCCACAAGATTAGACCAGGAGTGGCCCCCAAGGGCCTCTCTCCAGGCCCTTCTCGCCTCATCACGGTACTCGCGGGAAATGATTTGATCGATTTTGAAGACCTTCCCCTTGTGAAGCCTCCTTCGCAAGAGCCGCTCCGCCTGAAGATTGGAGGACATTATCCGGCCGTCCGGAAAGAGCACAATCACCCCGTCGCCTTCAGGCAGTTCGTCAAACTCCGCGCCTTCAAACGTGTTATCGCCTTCCGGCATCTCATGTAAGGGTTCTTCAGCCTGTATGAGTTTATCGGGTTCCAAGTTCGATCCCCCGGGACTGAAAATCGTGGTCTGTAAGCAGAGAGGAGATGTTCCAGCAGAGGGCTCGCAACACCGAGGGCTCCAAGCCTGATCTGAGGACCCCTTTTCCCTCAAGGTATCCACGATCAGCGGCCAACATGGCTAGGGCCTTTAAGGCTTTTCGTGCCTCACGATCGTCGCCTTCGAATCCCTTCTCGTGTAACCTGCAAAGCGTGTTCACACGTACCACGGAACAACGTCTGCAGAAAGAAGTGTTCTTCATAAATCTGCGCTCTCTACCAATCGGGCACCGCAGAAGACCGGCCTCTGCAACGCCGAAAGTGATCAATAGATACAAAGTTGTTTTAAAAGGCTTAAGTGACCTTTTTCGCAACACATTCAGGATAACTTGCCTCCGATAACAAGTCAAGGAGGACAATTGGAAGAAGCATGGTGAGGGTTCTCATTGCTATTTGCCGTAAAACCCGGGCAAGATCAATGAGGCCGAAAAACAAACAGGTTCCTGGAAAAGCAAGAATCGCTATGGACAATCAAGTGCCTTGCATGTAAAGTTTCCGCTCCCCTCGGTTTACAGATCCAATATGACGGTCGCGCTGCTGTCTCTACATGTGCCATCAGCAGCGAATTCAGTTGGGCATTTAGCATGCATCAGGAGCAAGCACTGATGATAAGGTACATCAATGAAGAGTCCGGCTTTCAACACCCGGATGGATATGGCAGGAACAACGGGGTATGTGGAGACACCGTGGAGATGTTTCTTTTCGTCTCTAATGATTACATCAGGCAGGCCTCTTTCAGCATAAACGGCTGCGCAAGCACACTTACCTGCGCTACTGCGGTTACGCGCATCGCACAGGGCAGAACCATAAAGGAGGCCTGGGAAATAACACCCGAAATCGTGATGGAAGCCGCAGGCCCTCTCCCGCCCGAATCGGAGCACTGTGCCGAACTGGCTGTTGGTGCGTTATTACGGGCCCTCTCCGATTATCGAAATAAGCAGAGGGCCCCCTGGAAGAAGCTCTATGGCACATCATAGATTCCGGGCCGGGTAATTACTGTTTCCTTAAGCCACCGACCGGCTGAATCTTCCGTCTATTGGTAAATGTCCACCAACTGCATCTTTGTGATCTGGAGACGTTTATCAATGGTGTTGGCAATGCGCCGCATTATGAGAAAACCCATCTCGTAGTCCTGGACAAAGAGCTTCTCCATTTCCGCACCCTTCCAGGCAAAGAGCTTCGTGTCTTTAAGGGCCTTTGCATATCCCAGGTATTTCCTGTGCTCGGTATCGAGGAGGGCGGAAAACCCGAGGGTCATGCCGCAGGTGATCTTGGTGACAAGGATCAACCTGGAGGGACTCTTTTCGGTTTCCAGGCCTACCTCTCCTTCCAGAATCGAATACACGTACTCCGCGTATTCCCCCTCTCGAAAGATGTACTCTCCCGCCTTGAATTCAATGATGCTGGTGACGGGCTGAAGCTTTTGGAGCATCTCGTCCGTTAGATAGCTGAGCATGCGAATGCTTTTGAACTGGGATATCTCGATCATAAAGCACTCCTTTCCCTTGGGCGGACCGCAAAGTCCTCTGGGTAATCCTGGAGCAGGCGACAAAAAATCGCAGCTCCCTAAGCCTCCGTTACTATGTTTGATTCCATGGGACGCTCTTTTTTGTGAATTATAGCAAACCATCCGCCTATTGTACACAATGATGCTGCACGGCAAACCCCCTTCGCGGGGTGTCGGTTGTCTGTGTCTGTGTCTGTGTCGGTTTAGGTGTAGGTGAAAAGCGAAAAACACGTGATTCGTGTCCGTTATTCGCGCCATTTTGAAGCATGACGACTCATGAGCCGGGACGTATCCTGATCTGTTGCTCGACAGCTTAAGAACTCGAGGCCGAAGGCATTTCAGGCGTAATCGATCATGGAGAGGACCTGAGAGTCGTCAAAACCGTCAAGCCTGATCGCACCTGATCTGCAAGAGGCCACACACAGGCCGCAGCCCTTGCACAGGGTGGGCCGGATCCTCATCTTTCCGGTTCTCTCGTCTACAACCGGAGCGGAGTACGGGCAGATCGAGGCGCAGACGCGGCACATACTGCACAAAGCCGAATCCACTGCTGCAACCGTTCCACTCACCGGGATTCGTTCGGCCGCAAGCAGGGTCGAGGCCCTTGCAGCCGCGGCCTGGGCTTGCGCAATGCTCTCATCCACCGGCTTGGGGGAGTGGGCCACACCGCAGACAAAAACCCCCTCGGTCGCGAAATCGACCGGGCGAAGCTTCACGTGAGCCTCGGCAAAGAAGCCGTCGTCATTCAGAGGGATCTTGTAGAGTTGGGCCAATTGAGATTGGTTTTCCGGCACCATGGCGGAAGCCAGCACGAGCAGATCCGGACGGACGGTCATTCGTCGGTTCAACCCGGTATCCGTAAACTCCGCCCTGAGAAGACCGTCTTCGGAGGTGACATGAAAGCCCTCCTCGCTGCGGTAGCGAATGAAGACTATCCCAGCCTCCCTGGCTTTCCGGTAAAGGTCTTCACGCAGGCCGTACGGCCGCATATCCCGGTAGACAATGAGGATCCTCATTGAAGGCGCGATCGCTTTCAGGGCCAAGGCGCTCTTGATGGAATTGGTGCAGCACACCTTGGAACAGTAAGGCCGCTCCGGGACGCGGGATCCGACGCATTGCAGGAACACCGCCGTTCGGGTTTTTTCTAAAGAGTAGTCCCCCGATATCAGCCGGCGCTGCAGTTCCAGTCCCGTAAGGATATTCGGATGCTCGCCGTAGATATGCTCCAGGGGCGAATACTCAAGGGCGCCGGTTGCGATGAGGGTCACACCGTGCTCGATCATCCGGCTCTTCCGGCCCTGGCGGACCATGGATCGGAAATGGCCGACAAAACCGTCCACTTCCTCGATCTGGGCCTTCAAGAGGACCTGGATCCCCGGATGGCGATGGACGTCCTCGATCAGTTCTGAAAGGTATGCCTGTATGGACTCCCCTCTCCATGTCTCGTGAAGGGAGAGCCCGTGTCCTCCGAGACGGGATGATCTCTCGACAAGATATGCCGGATAACCCTGATCGGCAAGGGTTCTTGCCGCCTCCATGCCTGCGATGCCGCCACCTACTATCAGGGCCGTCGGGATTATCTCCAGGACGGGCTCGGTCAGGGGCCTGAGCCGGCGTGCCTTTGCCACGGACATGGCGACCAGGTCCTTGGCCTTTTGCGTGGCGCCTTCAGGATCACCGCGGTGGACCCAGGAGCACTGATTTCGAATGTTGGCCATTTCGAAGAGGTACTTGTTCAACCCGGCGTTGATAAGAGTCTCCTGGAACAGCGGTTCATGGGTCTTGGGCGTGCATGCCGCCACAACGACCCGGTTGAGGCCCTTTTCCCGGACCAGGTCGGTCATATGCTCCTGGGTATCCTGGGAGCAGCTGAACAGGTTCTGCTCCGCATAGGCTACTCCCGGCAGGGTCCGCGCGAACTCCACCACCTGCGGCACGTCCACTGTGCCCGCGATGTTGGTGCCGCAGCAGCACACGAATACCCCGATTCGAGGAGGGGTTCCGCGCACGTCCTGCTCTTCGGGCAGATCGGGGGTTTTAGTCAGGCTCCAGCGAACGTCGGCAAGATCGCGTGCCACCCCGGCCACGGCGGCGCCGGCATCAACGACAGAGGACGGAATGTCCTTAGGGGCCTGATGGGCCCCTGCAACGTAGATGCCGGGCCTCGAGGTCATGACCGGGCGGAAGCTGCTCGTCCGTACAAAACGGTAGGGATCGATTTCCACAGCCAGGAGCTTTGCCAGCTCTTCACTCTTACGGTTCGCTCCAAGTCCCACGGAGAGTACTATGATGTCGAAATCCTCTTCTACCAGTTTTCCGGCCTCGTTCACGTAGCGGATCCGGTTAGTTCCGTTCGACTCTGCGATATGCGAAATCCTGGCCTTGACAAACCGGACCCCCTGCTCCTCTTTGGCCCGCTCGTAGTATCGCTCGAAGTCCTTGCCGGTGGTGCGGATGTCCATGTAGAAGACTGCGGCGTCCAGGTCCCCGTCGCAGTGCTCTTTGGCCAGAACGGCCTCCTTGACGGCGTAAGTGCAGCACACGCTGGAGCAGTATCCCCGCCCGCCCAGGTTCGTTTCCCTCGAGCCCACGCACTGGAGCCAGGCGATTTTCTTCGGAGC
>CAYPSZ010000423.1:0-4883 GCA_964413125.1 uncultured Desulfobacterales bacterium | reverse complement strand
GTGAAAGACTACGGCGGGGGGGGTTACTTTTAAAGCGAGGAGGGGAAGGGAACCACATTCACGATCCATATCCCTGCAATGGAGGGATCAGAACCCCGGCCCCTGGATTACGTCTGCCGGTCCTCTCTTCCCACGGGCAGGGAAAATATCCTTTTTGTAGATGATGAGCCAACCATTGCCATGCTTGGAAGGACTACCCTTGAACGGTTGGGATACACCGTAACAATAAGACAGAGTTCGGTTGAGGCTCTCGAACTGTTCAAGAATGACCCTGATCGCTTCAATCTTGTAGTCACGGACATGACCATGCCCCGCATGACCGGTGATGATCTAGCAAAGGCGATGCTGTTGATTCGGCCCGACACGCCGATTATTATCTGCACCGGTTACAGCAGGCAGATATCTAATGAAAAGGCCGGGGAGATAGGGATTCGGGCCTGTGTTATGAAACCCCTAACCCAGCATGAGCTGGCGAATACCGTTCGAAAAGTGTTAGACAATGAAGCATGATTGGAGAAAAACAATGAGAATCGAAGATATAGATCCTTTTAGAATCATCGATTTTGATGAATGGCAAAGGATGGTTGATTTGCTATGCAGGATTGCGAATGTCAAATCAGCCGCCATAACCCGTCTGGATTTGCCTTTCATCGAGGTGTTTAAAGTTAGCAATAACGAAGGCAATCCTCTGAATGAAGGAATGCAAGTTGAGCTAGCAACCCACTATTGTGAAGAAGTGATTAATAGACGGGATCGGGTTCTTGTTCAAGACGCTCGGAAATCAATACGTTGGGCTAAAGCTCCGGAAATCGAACACTCGCTTGTTTCCTATATGGGATATCCTATTTTGTTGCCGGATGGTAATATTTTTGGAACAATATGTGTCCATGACAGCAAGCCCAATGAATATTCAGATGATATAGACCATCTTATCCTAAGTTTTCGAAAAGTCATTGAATCCCATTTCGCACTAGCCAAACAAGCAAAAGAATTGAAAGATAAAATTGATGAGATACAACTTCTGAAAGGAATTATCCCAATATGCTCTCATTGTAAAAGCATTCGAAATGACAAAGGGTATTGGCAGGAGATCGAAGAGTTCGTCAGAAAACACCCTGATGCACATTTCAGTCATGGCTTATGTCCTGAATGTGCCAAAAAGCATTATCCGGATTTGGATCTGTACGATGAATGAGCCGTTAGTGAGAAAGTGCATCTAGTGGAATCGTCTTGGGTCAAGGATCGCTCTGGGTAGTACTGACTTTATGGGAATGCGAATACAGGGGTTGTGATCATGACCGGCAAGCCTACCTACGAGGAACTGGAGCAGCGGGTTCGGGAGTTGGAAATCCTTGAATCCGAACGGAAGCAGAAGGAAGAGTCGCTACGTTCACTCAACGAGCATGTGAGTTTCTATCGCAATGCCGTCGGCAGCATGGAAGATTACAAAATCGCCGTTGTAGGCCCGGACTATCGTTACAGAATCGTCAGCCCCCAATATTTGAAGATTTACAACTTGACCGGAGCGGAGATAGTTGGAAGAACCGTAGCCGAGATTATGGGGGATGACGTATTTGAACATGCCATAAAACCCCATCTGGACCGGACCATGAAAGGCAGGGCTGTACACTATTCCGATTGGTTCGAGTTATCCGATAAAGGAAAAAGATATCTGGATGTATCCTATTATCCTGTCGTGGACGAGAACCAAGAAGTGGTCTCCGTCATTGCCCTGTCACATGACATAACTGAAAAGAGAAGGGTTGATGAGGCCCTGCGCGAAAGCGAGGCGAAGTATAGGAATCTCTTTGAGAATGCCAATGAAGCCATATTTGTCGCTCAGGACCAAAAATTGGTGTTTTCCAATCCGAAAACCATGGCGCTGACGGGCTATTCTGATGAGGAATTAAGGTCAAGGCCGTTTATTGAATTCATTCATCCAGACGACCGTGAGATGGTTCTCGACCGGCATGTCAGACGACTGAAGGGAGAAAAGCTCCCTCACCTCTATTCTTTTCGGATATTACACAAGGATGGCAGCATCCGGTGGGGCGAGCTTAGTGCCGTATTGATCAACTGGAATGGAAAAAACGGCACGCTGAATTTTCTAAGCGACATCACCGAGCGTAAGCAGGCGGAGGAGGCGCTGGAAAAGGAACGTGCGCAATTGAGGTCATTATTTGAGTATTCCGGCGAAGCGATCTTATTGCTTGATCTGGAAAACCATATCCTGGACGCGAACTCGGGGTTTGAACGGATCTTTGGCTACTCCTTGGAAGAAGGACGAGGAAAAATGATTGCAGACCTGATCTGTCCCGACCGCTTCTACTACACGGAATCAAAGGAACTTGATGAGCAGTCACTCAACGGGATTAAAGATGTAGAAATCATCCGGAAACGCAAAGACGGTGAAGAAATTGACGTAAGAGTATCCGCCGGACCGATCAAGATCGGAGACAATGTAACCGGCCGTTTTGTAGTTTTCGACGACATCAGCGAACGTAAGCGGGCCGAGGAGAACCTCCGCCAAGAACGCGAACGCCTGGCCGGCATCATCAGAGGTACAAATGCCGGAACCTGGGAGTGGAACGTCCAGACCGGAGAAACCATATTCAACGAACGCTGGGCTGAAATTGTCGGTTACACCCTGGATGAAATATACCCGGTCTCCATCGAGACCTGGATGACATTCTGCCACCCGGACGATCTTAAAATCAGCAATGAGTTGCTTGAAATGCATTTCCGTGGAGAACTTGACTACTACGAGTTTGAATCGCGCATGAAACACAAGAGCGGCGACTGGATCTGGGTTCTGGATAGAGGCAGGGTGATTTCATGGACTCAAGATGGTAAACCTTTGATGATGATGCGAACACATCAGGATATAAACAGACAAAAAATAGCCGAGGAGGCTCTGAGGGAGAGCGAGGCTAAATACAGGGATTTGTTTGACTCAAACAGGGACGGGATCATACGCACTGAACTTGACGGCAGCATCATTGAGGTCAACCAAGCGTTTCTGGAGATAACCGGTTATGAGAGTTTTGATGACCTGAAAGGTAGTTACCAGGAACTTACGCCGGAGAAGTGGCATGATCTTGAAGGGGAAATTGTAAGGAATCAAGTTATCGGGAGGGGCTATTCCGATGAGTATGAGAAAGAATACATTCACCGGAACGGAGCGGTTTTCCCCATAAATATCAAGGTTTGGCTGATAAAGGATAATGATCAAGCAGTTGGAATGTGGGGCATCGTTCGTGACATCACCGAGCGCAAGCGGGCGGAGGAGGCGCTCAAGGAAAGCGAAGCACTCCTCGAAGCCACCGGTCTCATGGCCCGGGTGGGCGGCTGGCAACTGGACGCCGAAACAATGGCCGTCACCTGGACTAAGGGGACATACCGAATCCATGAAGTGCCCTCGGACTACAAACCGCCGTTGGACAAGGCCATAGAGTTTTTCCACCCTGACGATCGTGAGGCGCTGTCTCAGGCTATACAGCGGGCTTTGGACCGGGGCGAGCCCTATGACATGGAACTGCAGTTCATTACGGCCAAGGGCAAAAAACTGTGGACACGGTCTATCTGCTGGCCCGAGGTCGTGGACGGCAAGACCGTCAGGCTTCGGGGGACCTTTCAAGACATCACCGAGCGAAAGCAAGCCGAAGAGGCCCTGCGGGAGAGCGAGGACCGCTTTCACCTGTTATTCGCCGAATCACCAGACGCATACCTCGTGCTGGGCGACAACGGCTACTATGTTAACTGCAACTGGGCTGCCGAAGCCATGCTCCGCGCCAAGAGGGAGCAGATCATAGGGGCGACGCCGATTCTCTTTTCGCCGGAACTCCAGCCCGATGGAAGGTCATCTGCCGAAGCAGTGAAGGATAAGATCAATGAAATAATTCAGAAAGGTACCCTGACCTTTGAGTGGATGCACCGGCGCTTAGACGGTGAGGACTTCTGGGTTGAGGTGTCAGCCAACACCACAACCTTGAATGGACAGCCGGTACTGCTGGCTGTGTGGCGCGACATCACTGAGCGCAGGCGAGCCGAGGAGGAAAGAGAGAAACTCCATGCCCAGTTGTACCAGGCGCAGAAGATGGAGGCGATCGGGTCACTGGCCGGCGGTGTGGCCCACGACCTGAACAACCTGCTCTCACCCATTCTCGGTTATGGAGAGATGCTGCGTGATGACCTTGACCCCGAAGACGCCCGGCGGGAGTCGGTGGACGAGATCATCGGCGCGGGATTGAGGGCACGGGACCTGGTACGACAGCTTCTGGCATTCAGCCGCAAACAGATCCTGGAATTTAAACCTCTGAAACTGAACAAGGTGACGGCCGGCTTGGAAAGGCTATTGAGGTACACAATCCGTGAAGACATCGAGATGGAGTTTGACCTGAGACCCGATGCGGGGGTGGTCATGGCGGATATCGGGCAGATCGAGCAGGTGATTATGAATCTTTCGGTGAACGCTGCCGACGCCATGCCGGAAGGCGGCAAGCTGACCATCGAAACCAACAAGGTATATCTGGATGAAGAGTACGCTAATCATCACACAAGCGTTAAACCAGGTGAGTACGTCATGCTGGCGGTGAGCGATTCAGGGGCCGGGATGGATGAGGCGACCCGTGAGAGGATTTTCGATCCGTTTTTCTCCACCAAGGGTGAGAGTGGAACAGGGCTCGGCCTGGCCACGGTTTACGGCATCGTGAAACAACACGGCGGAAACATATGGGTTTACTCTGAGCCGGGAAAAGGATCGACGTTCAAGGTGTATCTCCCCGTTGTCGAAACATCGGAACCGGAAGAGACAACCTCTGTAGAGACAATTGAGGATCTAAAGGGTTCTGAAACAATTCTTATTGTGGAGGACAGCGACCAGG
>CAYPSZ010000422.1:0-2142 GCA_964413125.1 uncultured Desulfobacterales bacterium | reverse complement strand
GCTTTTCCACCGGTCTTTTTCGCGAACCATCGAAAAGTTTGCGGCCACAGGGCGGTCAAAGGCCAAAGGCGGTTCGAAGCCGCCCAGAAGCACGGGAAGGGCTTCGTTCATGTCCAATCGAGCAAATACTCGGGCGGACTGGAATGGGAAAACATCGGCGTGGAAACCAAATGCGCCGGTTGCCTTGAAATCGGATACCCCCCAGGTCCCTGCAACCTCAAAACGGTGTTCACCGTTCTCGGTCACGCGCACTTCCGCAAGGCTGAGCGTTACAGGAAGACGGAGTTCGGGCTGGTCAAGCACGGTGTCCTGAAGCACGAATGACCCCTCACGCAGTTCAGGAAAGGCCCATCCGGTCTCGTATCGAAGCCATGCGTGGCTTTCAAGATTGCCCGTCATTGGACCTAGCCGGTTGAGACTCAGCAAGGCGTCCTCAGGGATGAAAAGGATCCCCCGCTGTCTCAGGAGGGTCGGCACTTGAAACTCCCCGTCAACAAAGATATCCCACACGGAATGGTCTTCCATGAGGTCCCGTATTTCCAGGCGGCCCTCCCGTATTAGGGAGTCATCCAGTGAGCCCTTGAGATCGGTGATCAGGAGGTCACCGTCATGATATGTCACCCGGCCTGCTACATGTGCGAACGAGTCCGGAACGGCGTCTCCCTCGATCAGGAAGTCCCAGCAAGCCACGGCGAGTGAGAGGGCGCCTGCGTTTTCCGGTTTGTTCAGGTGTTTGATTTCATCCAACGAACCGTTGATGGTGAGATGGTCTAGTCGGACTTCACCTGTCCGGAGTAGGGGAAACAGGCGAT
This sequence comes from uncultured Desulfobacterales bacterium, assembly GCA_964413125.1. GTDB lineage: Bacteria > Desulfobacterota > DSM-4660 > Desulfatiglandales > HGW-15 > JAIPEI01. Next base: position 1,330 of record CAYPSZ010000422.1, on the reverse strand, counting down.
TCTCAACCCAGGAGGGAAGAAGCGGGGTGGGAAAATATCTTTCCATGAGTGCAAACGACATGTCTTTGCTCTCCAAGCGCATCCGCACTCGAGGCGGGTCCTCCGCGGGCATATCCACCTCGAGGGCCAGCGCCAGCAAGAGCTCCTCCGATTGCAAAGTCACTTCCGGAAAGCGGACGCCGGCGTTATCAACAAGCCCCTGAAACCGTAGAGACACTTCCGGTGGGGCGTAAGACTTGGTCTGCGCTTGATTACGGAGCGTAAACCTCACATTACTGAATGTGACCTGCCCCTCTGTGGAAATGGGTTCATTCCAGGCTCCCTCCATGGAAAACTCGGCCGACGCCGTCCCGTTATCAAATGAGAGTTTATCCGGCCAGGGCACCCATGAAAGGGGAATGTCCTCCACTGTGGCATGGAGTTTATAGGGCCCGGTGTCCGGGCCGTCCAGCAAAGGCATAAGGGTGCCGTAAGTTCGGAAAGGAATTTTATGTTCCCCGTAGAGGACCATGCCGGAGGAAGCTACGTTCAGCCCGAGGGGATCAATTCCATTGGTGCGGATATCCAGGTTGAGGGCATGGACTGTGTAAGGATGATTGTGGATGATTAAAGTGCCTCCCTCCACGGAGAGGGACTTGAGCCCGGGAAACCATGGCAGTGGGGCCAAGGAAGGCCTCTCATAATGGAGCGCTCCGTGTTCAGGAAGCCGGAATTCGATGGTGGGCCGGACAAGCCCAAGGCTCAACGGTGCGATCCTACCCTGAACGAGTTCCGCCGGGTTTAGTGTCACAAGAAGAGATTCCGCCTGGATTCTCTCCTCTCTTTCCTTGGAGGTCGCCTCGAAAGAGTGGACGATGACTCCGATACTCCCCCAAAGGCTCAGCTCGATGGTACCGGTTCGGACGTGATAACCGGTAAGTTGTCCAAGCCTTTCAACCAGTGTCTTCTGAACGGAGGGCTTCTGGAGCAGGAAGTGGGCGTATAGGACCACGGATGCCAGTAGAAGGGTCAGGAGGACGAAACCCACCAGTAGATTTCGGATTTTGAGGCGAGTCATTCTGGGCACAACACATCTCCGGAAAAACCACCCCTGTTTCTACGGCATGGAACCTCTCGCACCGTCAGTCCGGCTGTTCCATGGTCTTTACCGGGTTGGTCATGAAGCGCGTAGCCCGGATCCGATCTCCCACATCGCCGGTTATCAGTTCGAAAAGGGGCTTTTTCCAGAAAGGGTTTTCCGCGGATCTCCGGCTGCGTCTTCTGTCAAGTTCTCCTCTGGAAAGGGCTTTTACAAGCATCAGGTCATTGGATCCGTGACGCGCCTCTTGTG
>CAYPSZ010000421.1:0-2779 GCA_964413125.1 uncultured Desulfobacterales bacterium | reverse complement strand
TTTTCTTTACTCAACCGTTAAGAGGATATGATCTCATGAACAAATCTCAGCTCATCGAAGCGCTTGCCAAGGCCGAGAACCTTGCCTTGAAGAAAGCGGAGGAAGTCGTCAACACCGTGTTCGGAGGTATGGAAGATGCCCTGGTAAAGGGTGACCGGGTGGAAATCCGGGGCTTTGGAAGCTTCAAAATCAAGCGCTACAAAGGCTACCAGGGCCGCAACCCTAAAACCGGTGAGGTTATTCATGTGTCCGACAAGAAACTACCGTTCTTTAAGGTCGGCAAAGAGCTCAAGGAGCGTGTTGACATAACCTGACTCTAGAGGCTTAAGGCCTTGGTCGTGCTAGACGGGGAGCTAGCGGTGCCCTGTAACCCGAAATCCGCTCATGCGGGGTCGAAGGCCCCTTGGAAAGATTGTCCGTCGGGGATTCCCGACCACCGGTGCGGCGGCGGGGTGGATCCCATGTGACCGGCTCTTACGAACCCCGTCAGGTCCGGAAGGAAGCAGCGGTAAGTAATGCAGTGGGTGTCATGGGCTAGTCTACCTGCAGCCTCCTCCTGGTGAGGGAGTTCCTGCGCTATCCGAACAAGGGGTGCACGGCCAAGGTCTTCCTGAATCCTGATTTCTTTGAATTACCGCCCCCGCACCCTGTGTCCACACCTTAGTGCATTGCTATGAACAATCAGCCTCTCACCTCCTGTGTACATTTCAGCCGTAAGGATTATGTTGTTGAAGGCCGGACCATCCCGGTTTTTCAGTTCGATCACCTGGCTCGTGAACACGGTTTCCGCCATGCCGTCTTCACGAGATTTGGAGGATCGCGCCCTCCCTTATGTGGTTCCTTGAACGTGGAAAGCCGGGCCGATAATAGCAGGGCCTGCGTGCGAGCCGGCCTGGAGTTGATTCGAAAGACCGTGGGGGCCGAGCAACTGGTTACGCTCGAGCAGGCGCACGGAAGCAAGGTGGTTGTGATCAGGAGAAAGGACCGTGACCGCTTCAGGCAGCCGCTCCGGGGAGACGGCCTAGTTACGGACGCCCCCGGTCTCGGCCTTGTCATAAAGCAGGCTGACTGCCAAGCGGTTATCCTTTACGATCCGATCCGTCGGGTGGCTGCCAATATACACTGCGGATGGAGAGGAAACGTCGCCAACATAATCCGCAAAGCGGTTCAATGCATGGAGGAGGGTTTCGGCTGCAAACCCTCTGATCTGCTGGCAGGGGTAGGCCCTTCCCTGGGCCCATGCTGTGCGGAGTTCAAGGGACACGAGGCTATCTTTCCCCGCTCATTCCGTGCCTTCATGGTGGGGCCGGACCGCTTTGATCTCTGGGCACTCAGCCTGCACCAATTGATGGGAGCAGGCGTAGAACCTTCCCGCGTGGCTTTCTCCGGCATGTGCACCCGGTGCAGGACCGATTTCTTCTTCTCATACAGGGGAGAAGGGGATACAGGGCGTTTTGCAACAGTGGCCATGATAACCGACCCCGATAACGGAACCGGGGAACAGGGAAATTCCGGAAGAGTGCTTGGAGGATTCACCCCAACGGAGGTGTGATTATTTTATACAGACCTTCCTGACCTGGATCAAATCAGTTTGGCCCAAGAAAGTCTTTCGAATGCCGTCCTGCAAAAGGGAAGTCATTCCGTCCTTTACGGCCTGAACCCGGATCTCCTCCATCTTTGCGCGTGTCTGGATAAGGGTTTTCACATCATCAGTTCCGTCCAGGATCTCGTGTAGACCTGTTCTGCCCCTATAGCCCGTGTTGCCGCAGTTGGGGCAGCCCTTGGGGCGAAAAAGCTGCAAGTCGGCGTTGTATTCATAACCCAGTTTTTCAAAGCCCTTGCCGTAGGCGCGGGCGAGGTTGTCAAATTCATCCCTTCCGGGATGGTACGGTTCCTTGCAGTCCTTGCATAGTGTGCGTACCAGACGCTGCGCCAGCACGCCAAGTAGGGCATCAGCAAAGTTGAACGGGTCCATGCCCATGTCCAAAAGCCGGGTGATGGTCTCGGGAGCACTGTTCGTATGAAGCGTGCTGAAGACCAGGTGACCGGTCAGGGAGGCCTCTATGCCCGTTGCCACGGTCTCATGGTCGCGCATCTCACCCACCATGATTACATCCGGATCCGCACGCAGGAAGGCACGCATGGCCGTGGCGAAATCAAACCCGATCTTTGGAAGCACCTGTACCTGACGCAGCCCTTCCTGAGTAATCTCAACAGGGTCCTCGGCCGTCCATATTTTGGTCTCCGGTTTGTTGATGTAGTGTAAGGCAGCATGAAGAGTGGTGGTCTTCCCGCTTCCGGTGGGACCCACCACAAGCACAATACCGTAAGGCTGGGATATCTGATCAATAAACGTGTTATGGTCCCGCTCGCTCATACCCATCTTCCCGAGCGGAATAGGTTCTCCAGCGGCAAGGATCCGCATGACCACATCTTCGGTGCCGCCCGACGTGGGAATGGTTGCGACTCGCAACTCTATGTCCAGGGGCGCGTATCGCTTGAACTTAACCTTACCGTCCTGGGGGAGCCGCCTCTCGGAGATGTCGAGGTCCGACATGATCTTGAGTCGTGAGACGATGGCTCGCTTGAACGTATGCGGAATGGTCTGGTAGACCTGACATGCTCCGTCGATTCGAAACCGGATCACCGAGTTGGACTTCCCGGGTCTGGGTTCGATGTGGATATCCGATGCGTTTCGGTTGTAGCCGTCAATGATCATCTTGTTGACCAGCTGTACAATGGCCCCGTCTTCCTCCGTCACACGCTCCGTGTCATCATC
>CAYPSZ010000420.1:0-17150 GCA_964413125.1 uncultured Desulfobacterales bacterium | reverse complement strand
CTGAAGGTCCTGCGGGAGAACAATGTCTCCCTTGTGATAACCGACCTTATCATGCCGAGAATGGATGGCTTCAGCCTCCTTGTGCACATCCGCTCAGACTTTCCCCAAATACCGGTAATCATTATGACCGCCCACAATCATCCCCTGATGGAGCGAATGGCATGGAAGATAGGCGTTGCCGAGTACATTGAAAAGCCCTTTAGGTTGGAACAAATGGCCCGGATGATCATCGCAAATCTTGGAGAAGAAGAAGAGGAGACAGAGGGGGGACTGAGAGATGTCAAAGTCTCTTTCTTCCTCCAGTTGATTGATTTGGAAAAGAGGACCTGCCGGGTCACGCTCATGGAACGCTCTTCCCGGAGGGAAGGGGTTATGTTCTTCCGAAACGGCCGGGTTGTTGACGCTCGACTGGAGGGTTTCCCTCCGGAAAAGGCTTTTTATGAGATGCTTGGTTGGAGTGATGTGGACATCTCAACGGAAAAAGGTTGCTCTTCTAAGCATAAATGCCTTTCCATATCCTTGCAGGGAATTTCGGATAAGATCTGTTGATTGTTATTTCTTTTGAACTGATCAGGAGCGCTCACAGCTCCTGGCTCCCTTTTTTTCCATCCTTTTCCAACTTATCGGGTGCATCCTTCGTAAATATGTAAAATATGGAACTTGCCGCCGCCGCAGCGGCGCAAAGCAAAATGGCGATTCGGTACATGGCGCAATCATCCCCACAACCCTTATCCAGCCGGTTGATTACCTCTCCAAGGCCATGCACGAATACACCTCCTCCGGCCATGGTGAAGACGTTGATTCCGGCCATGGCGGTTCCGGACATATGGGAGGGCATGAGTTCCCGGATATGGGCGTAGCTGATCTGGTTGAAACCGGCGAAAAAGCCGTTAAGAAAAAGCAGTGTGCTCAGGGCGAACACCGCCGGGTCATGTGACGGCCATCGGCTCCAGGCGAGAATTATGGCGGCGGAGAGCCCTGTTCCGAGTACAACGGCCCATTTTCTGGACCTGAGGATGCGATCGGATACCAGACCCCCTGCAGGCGCTCCGACAATAAACCCCATACCGAGCATGAGCAGCATGTTTCCTGTCCGCACCGGGGTGAGTCCCAGGCAGGTCATGAGGAAAGGGCCCGCCCAGAGCGCCTGGATGGATGCAAACGCGCCGTACCTGAGGAAAATGCTCCAGGAAATGGCCCAGTAGTTTACACTCCTGAAGAGGGTCCCGAGGGCGCCGGGGCGGTGGGACAGCCCTGCTGCTCCCGGAGAGACAGCGCCTCCAAGGCTGCCAAAGGATTTCTCGGGGGGCTTTCCCATAAGCGCTAACTTGATATGCCATCACTTCAGAACTCAAAATAACGTGATAACTGCGATTTACGTGCTCGCTGACGTTCGGCAAGCAATTTTGATATTTCATTCCAGTTCATGATCATGTCTTCAAGCGAGAGGTATGGATCAATCGCCCGCTTCACTTGGCAGTAAGCAAACTCGAATTCACGCCAGACGCTCTGAGGCTGTGTATTCTTCCAATTCATATCCCCAGGGGGAAATAGAGGATGCATAATCGATTAGTTTGCTGGTCAGAGCGGCTACGAACAGTTTGCCATACAACCATGCTTTGGAGCTATCTTCGCAGTGCTTTGGCAGGTGACCGAGTTGTGCAATAGATTTGAATCTTTTGAAGACCAGTTCAACCTGCCACCTGCTTCTGTACCAATCGAGGACTTCAAAGTCTGAAAAAGACTCCTCGGGAAAGTCCGTGAAAACGATCACGAATTTCGCATATTCTAAGGTCTCAGGCTTTATTGAATGCCCTTTCTTGTTAGCGTTCTGTATGAGCTTTTCATGGGCTAGTTTGATCGCCTCATTGGTCTTGCGGATGACACAAATCCTTCCTCCAACAGTTGTTCCGTTGCGCGCGGGAATCAAGACTCTCCATGACCTCACAGTTCCCGCCCGCTTGATGGCCTCCACCTTTTCCAGCAATGGGAATTGCCGGCCCTTCAAATTGAGGATGGGCAGACTTTGTGTGTTTACTCTAACCATGACGTGAGCCCCTTTGGAGACAACGCGATGAATTCCTGAAGCCGTTGAGTATCCTCTATCAGCTATGATGTGGTCGCCTTTTTTGATCGAATATTGAAAGAACGATTCACCGGTTCCTTTGCCCTTTGTCGCTGTTAGCTTGAAGAAATCGCAAGTCAGAGATGGAAGCTGAATGCTGTAATGTATCCGCCAAAGGCTCCCAGTCTTGCCCGGCTCCTTCACATTCGTGGCATCGAAAAGCCTTACCTGCAAATCACTGTCGGTGTGCAAGGCAATTCCCTGTTCTTCGAATAACGCCACGCACATGCTGTGAAGCCAGTCCCTTGCCTTCCTGAGACGCCGAAGGAAGCCAACATCAGAGATATCGGCCAAATTAGCCAGCTTGGCCCTAGCCACGGTTTCCCTCATGGAGTGACCGCATCCGATGTGGATTAGCAGCGTTCTCATGTAGTCTTCCGCAGCCTTGTCTTTGCGTAGCCCTTTTAGCGCATCGGTCTCTGACGCCAATTCAACCCAATTCTCTGGAAAGAATGACAACAAGATCGCCCAATCCTCTTCCATGGCAATTTTTACCTCCATCGCTGAATGTGATGGAAGCATACGATAAATCAGAATAAATGTCAAGTAAAATAAGTTAGCGCTTATGGGGGGCTTTCCCGTACCCAGATCACCAGGGCCAGAACCATCAACCCGTGGACTGCTGCCAGGGCCAGAAAGGAGTTCCGCCACCCGAGGGCCTGTGCAAGAAGCGCCAGCGGGGTTGTGGCGCCCATGGCGCCGATCGTGCCCAGGGAAACCAAGAGGCCTGACAGGGTGGCAAAGCGGCGAAGGTCGAACCAATTGGTGAACAGCTTCAAGGCGCCCATGAGATTGGCGGCCATGCCCACGCCCAAAAGGCCACGGCCGAGCATGGCACCCGTTGCTCCACTGGATAAAGAGAACACCACCGCCCCGAGGATACCCACCAGGTTGAGGCCGATCATTGTACCTCTGGCTCCGACCCTGTCCAGCACGAGGCCTAAGGGTATCTGAACCACCGCAAAGGCATAGAAAAAGACTCCTCCCACCAGACCCAGAGCTCTGGAGTCCAGAGCAAGGTCGCGGATGAGGTCTTCGGAGATCACGGCGCTCGACATTCGATAAAACATGCTCATTACAAAGAGCGCCGCGCATACCCCGAAAAGGGTCCACCTGCCGTTTTCTGAATAATCAGACATCCTGAATTCCGTATCTTGATATGAGGCGGGACAAGTATGTACGCTGTATACCGAGGATCTTGGATGCCCGGGCGCGGCTTCCTCCGGTGTGCCTGAGGTTTGCGATTATCAGTTCTTTCTTGAACCGGTCCATGGCTTCCTTAAGGGTAAGCCCCACGGGTGCAACCTGGGATTCCCGGCGCTGAGGAACAATAGGCAGATCCTCAGGAAGGATCTCGGGGTCGTTTCCCATGACTACGGCCCGCTCAATGGCGTTTCTGAGTTCACGGACGTTCCCGGGCCAGTCATATTTGAGTATGTGGTCCATGGCGGCCTCTGAGATGGTCATGTCGTGGTGTCCCCTTTCGTGTTTGAACTGCTCGAGGTAGTGCCTTGCAATGTGCACAATGTCTTCCCTGCGTTCACGGAGCGGGGGAACAACAATGCGTACCACATCCAGGCGGTAAAACAGGTCTTCCCGGAAGTTTCCGTTCGCCACATCCCGGTCGATGTCACGGTTGGTTGCGCAGATAATGCGGATGTCGACCGTGATGGGTATATTACCGCCCACGCGGTAAAACACCCCTTCCTGCAGTACTCTGAGCAGCTTTGCCTGCATTCCCGGCGACATCTCTCCGATCTCGTCAAGAAAGAGCGTTCCTTGGTCAGCCGCTTCTATCTTGCCGATTTTCCGGTCCGCAGCCCCTGTAAAGGCCCCCTTTTCATAGCCGAATAATTCCGCTTCCATAAGGCCCTCAGGAAGGGCTGCGCAGTTAAGGGTAATCATGGGGTTATTCTTCCTGGGGCCGGCGTTATGGATGAGGCGTGCCAGCAGTTCCTTTCCAGTGCCGCTTTCGCCTAGAATCAAGGTGCTGGTCTTGGAGTTGGCCACCTTGAATGCATCGGAGATGACTTTCTGAAGGGCGGGGCTGTCGCCAACAATGGCGTATCGGCTTTCCAGCTCCTCCTTCAGGTCCCGGTTTTCACGCTGGACATTCTGAATCTTCCTGGCATTGCCCACGGCCATGGAAGCCAGCGCTGCAAAGGCGGTAAGGGTCTGCATGTCCTTTTCTTGAATCTCGGTGCCGTCTTCCTTATCGATGATTTCTACGACACCAATGATGTCTTGCCCCACTTTCATAGGGACGCATGCAATGGATTTTGTCTCAAATCCAATTGATTCACTTATTTTCTTATACCATCTGTTATCTTTTCTGACATCCGGAATCAAGAGCGGCTCCCCGGTCAGCGCCACGTATCCTGCGATCCCCTGGCCAAGGTTGATTTCGAACTTCCGAACCTCTTCCTTCTTTTCACCGGTGGCCACCTTGAAATAGAGCTTTTGGGTCTTGTGGTCAAGAAGGAGGAGGGAACTGGCCTTTGCCCTCATCATGGTAGTGGCCGTGTTGATTATGAGTTCGAGTAGCTGGTCCAGGTCCAACACAGAGGAGACCCAGGTGCTGATTTCTTGGAGTCGCTCAAGAGTGAAATCATTTTGTTGCGGCGATACGTTCATGTTCGGCCTCCGAATTTGCAACCGCCCCGGGCTCGGGCCTCGGCCGCGGATATCATCAAACATCAAGGGGCCGAGCCCGACCGACGGTCAGGGCTGGCATCAATGGGTCACCGGATGTTCCAGTTCAATTACCAAAAACATACACGCCTGCCGGTGGATATCATTATTGTATACTTTATTTTGGGAGAAGGGCAATGCCGAAACGCCTGTTCAGGCTCGGGTTGGCTTATTCAGTTATGAGAGGTGATCAAGGAGTCGATCAAAGGTGCACAAAAGGATATTCAGGTATACCATTTCATACGGCATGAATCAGCCGCGTTGGAATCTCAGCCTTGTCTTTCCAATTAAATGCTTGTGATATCAAGTAGATCATTAAAGGGCTTCCATTTGACTTCATTAGGCATGAGTCTTGCTAATGTTGTCTGGGCAAAGGCCGTCATTATTGGAGAGCCTCGACAGGAGTCTCCGAAAACCTGGTTGAAAGGAGGTCTTACAATGGATCGCAAGCCGTCCCTTTCAGGAGCGCTCAATTTCATAAGCCTGGCTGAAATCATTCAGATTCTAGGTGGAAATGGAAGCACCGGATCATTGAAGATCTCTTCCAGATACAGTCCCACCCCGGGGTACATCTATTTCCTGAGTGGTGAGCCTGTGCATTCCACATGCAACGGATCCCAGGGAGTTCAGGCAATTTACGACCTTTTCGGCTGGACCGAGGGCGATTTCGAGTTCAATGACGGCCGCGTCGACGTGAGCCGAACCATTCGAGGGAATCGAATGCAGATCATACTCGACGCCCTTAGGTTGATGGATGAAGGAAGAATACGGAAACTCGGTCCATCCAAGAGCGACCCTTCCGACTGTTTCGGGTATGGCAACATCAAGAGCATTCCTGTGGTCAAGGGCCCGGTGCCTGATTACATGTACATTATCCAGGAGGAAAGGTTTGCCGACGGCAGCCGGATTGTTCAGGAGGGCACTTACGGCAACTGGATTTGGGTCATACTGGAAGGCAAGGTGGACATCACCAGGGACACTGAGCAGGGGCCGCTCCCCGTTGCCCGTCTAGGCGAGGGATGTTTTATAGGGACCTTGCTTTCGCTTCTACACGGCGTGAACCGAAGGACGGCCACTGCAACGGCCGTAGGAGACGTCCAACTCGGTCTCTTGGACACCCTAAGGCTCTCCGGAGAGTATGCTTCCCTCTCCCATCGGTTCAAAGGCGCTTTACTGAGTCTTACAAGCCGGCTGTTCAAGATCACCGACAGAACCGTTGCGCTGTTGATGAGCAGCACAGTGGCGGACCTGATTAATGAATCCGATACCACCTTGATGGATCAGGACAAACTGGAATCCGGGTTCTTCACCATTAGAGAAGGGGAGACTTGGGTGGTAAACCGGACCCGGAGGGGATACCTTCCTCTATGCACGCTCGGTGAGGGTGATGTGTTCGGGAGCTTACCGTTTCTGGATATCGGTCATGAGCCCTATTTAGCTTCTGTTGCGGAACAGGAAGATCTGAAGATCGAGGAACTCGACGTAAAAGGATTGACTCATGAGTACGAAAAGCTGTCGGAAACCTTTAAGAGCCTGATTCATAATGTGGGGAGCTGTATCTCTGAAACCACGCGAGTCGCATGCCGTTCCTGAAGCCCTATACCCAGCCTTCATTTCCATCCGCCAAGAACCATTGTAAGGGTTGCGCCCTGCAGGAACCGGGACAGGCACACGCTTCTTGATCCTTGCTCCGCCTTATGATAACTGTGAGCTGAACCGGTCGCCTGACATCTTGTATCATCTTATCCGCAAGCGGACCGTCAACGACGAAGACCGTGCTGTATATGACCAATAATATCAGCTGGTTATAAGAAGGATTTTTTGCTATTGTTGAGGTTTCGGTTTGAAATTGTTTCGCCCTGACCAACGATGCGGTGATTGCCTTCGAGGGCTCGCGGAAAATGCCGTTCGTCTCGCGGAGAACGGCAAAGGGTCTTCCCTTGGAGTTGAAGTCAAAAGGCGGGCTCTGGATATTATTCATGAGGGCCTTGCCATGGGTTCTTCTTCCCCTGTAATAGCCAACCGTATGCTTCGAGAAATCACCAAGGGGTTGGGTAAGGAAGACCCCTATGCCGGCTTCAAGGTTAATGAGCTCAAACGGGCCGCATCCGCTTTTGACTCCATCATCCCGTACATTAAACAGGATTTTCATTTCCTGGCGGGGCTTGCAGCCCTGGGAAACACCCTGGACTTCTTTCGTGACACAGAGGCCGTGCTGGGAGAGGTCCCCGCCCTGCTGGGAGCCGGCATTCTCTTCGAAAAGGACGACCTCCACCTCTTAGAGGAGTTTCTAAACCAGGGCCCGAAGAAGGTTCTTTTCCTCACGGACAACGCCGGTGAAATCTATTTTGACCTGCCCCTCTACGAGGCCCTCTTGAGCAGGTCTCTGCGCTGCACCCTGGTCCTTAAGGGCGGTCCGGCCTTGAACGACCTGACGAGAAGGGAATTAATTCTGAGCGGGCTTGCGGAACGTTTTCCCGACGTGGCGGATACCGGAACGGACGGGGCAGGTATTGACTGGGAGCGTGTATCGCAGGAGTTCCTTTCCCACGTGATGGAAGCGGACCTGATCGTTTCCAAAGGAATGGCCAACTTTGAGACGGTTTACCCCAGGTCGCTATCCGCGTCTTCGCTGTACCTTTTCCGGGTGAAGTGTGAACCTATTCAAGACGTGGTGGGTATACAAGTCGGTGGATTCGCCGCTCTCTGGAAAGAAGGCGATCCCGGCCGTCCCGGGTTCGGAAACAGGGGGTGTTGAGTTGGGCGGTGATTTCAAGCCACTGGAAATCGGGCATCGGGATATCCTGGCCCGGGTTATTGAGGCGGAACAGCCGCAGGTCTCGGAGTTGAACTTCACAAATCTCTTCATGTGGCGTCATCGCTATAATCCGGTCTGGGAAATAAGAGATGGGTGCCTGTTGATCCTTTGCAAACCGGAAGGCCGCCTTCCCTTCGCATTCCCACCTGCAGGCCCCGGCGATAAGCGTTCTGCTCTTTATCGGCTTTGCCAAGAACTCTCACGCTTGACTCCGGAGGTTCAGATCCGCAGGGTGGATGAATCTTTTGTGGATGAGCATGTGGACCCCGACCGATTTGAGGCGATATATGACAGGGATTTTTGTGACTACGTCTATCGCGTAAATGATCTGATAAACCTGTCCGGACGAAAGTACCACAGAAAAAAGAACCATCTGAACCGCTTCAAGAAACAGTACAAGTTCGATTATCGTCCAATTGACCTGGAACTGGTGGAGTGTTTCCTGGACATGCAGGATTCCTGGTGCCGGATTCGTGACTGTGCCGAGGATCCCGGCCTTTTGTCCGAGGACTATGCAGTGCGTGAGGCCTTGACACATTATGAAGAGCTGCATTTTCAAGGAGGGGCCGTTCAGATTGATGGAAAACTGGAGGCCTTCAGCCTGGGTGAGCCGCTGAACAGAGACACGGCCGTTATACACGTGGAAAAGGCCAACCCGGATATTCCGGGTCTCTATGCCGCCATTAACCAGTTCTTCTGCAGCAATGCTTTTTCGGACATGGCCTATGTGAACCGGGAACAGGACCTGGGTGAACCGGGGCTTCGAAAGGCCAAGGAGTCCTATCACCCGCATCACCTGGTTAATAAGTATACACTTATTCCACGATGACGCCCGGTTTGTGGTGAAAAACCTTGAGGTGGTTGAGTCCGTTTACATCCTTTTTCCCAACAGCCGTGAACGTTCGGCATAAAAGGAGGCAGCGACTTATGAAGCCCTTAGGAAGACTCCACGTTCTTACAGACACCGTGATTCAGGAGCGGTTCTCTCATGTTGAACTCGCAAGGCTGGCCGTCGCCGGAGGAGCGGATGTGATCCAGTACCGGCAGAAACACGGGTCGACCCGAAGCCTGATCGAGACGGCGGCACAAATGAAGGCCGTGTGCATGGCTGCGGGTGCGGTGTTCATAGTGAACGACCGGGTTGATGTGGCCCTGGCATCGGATGCGGACGGCGTACACCTGGGGCAGGATGACTTTCCCATAAGGTTGGCACGTCAATTGCTCGGGCCGGGTCGTATCATCGGCGGTTCCGCCTTGAACCTGGAAGAGGCAAAGGCCTGTGTGGAGGATGGTGCGGATTACGTAGGTTTGGGGCCCATATTCCCCACCACTTCCAAGGATGACGCCGGACCGGCCTGTGGTCTGGAGGATCTCAGGCTGATTTGCAGCTCCATCGATGCGCCGGTAATAGCCATAGGCGGCATCTCCCTGGATAATGCAGCAACAGTGTTTGGCTCCGGGGCGCATGGCATTGCTGTCATCTCTTCCGTGTGCTGTCAGAGCGAACCTGAACGGGCTGCACGCTGTCTTTGCGATCTGCTCCCCGCCGAATAGGCGAAGAAAGGCGCTCTGATGGAGACCCTGAGTGATACAGGCGAATTCGGTCTGATTCATCGTATCAGAAGGCTTATCGGTAAGGCGGGCGCTCCTGGTACCGGTCTGGTGCTGGGCGCAGGAGATGATACGGCGGCCGTGACGCCCACTCCGGGGTGTGACATCCTGGTTACGTGTGACTGCATGGTGGAGGACCGTCACTTCCCGACAGCCTTTATGAGCCCTTATGAGATAGGCCGGCGGGCCATGGCGGCCAACATCAGCGATATAGGAGCCATGGGCGGCGCTCCGCGCTGGGCACTGATCTCTCTCGGACTGGATGGCGGTGCTCTGGTGCGGGATATACTGGAAATGTATCGTGGTTTTATTGATCTGCTTAATCCCCTGAACGCCGTGATAGCCGGGGGCAATATAACCCGTTCAAAACAAGGCGCCTTCATCGATGTCACTCTTATGGGGGAGGTTGCTCGGGGCCGCATGGTAAGCCGCTCCGGGGCGCGCCCGGGAGATGCGATCCTGGTTTCGGGTTTCCCCGGGCAGGCGGCTGCGGGTCTGGATTTACTGCTTGAAAAGGAAGACACCGCAGGCATAACCGAGGCCGAGGCCTTGATTGAGGCTTATAAAAACCCAGCCCATAGGGCCTTTGAAGGGCAAGCCATTGCTGGAACCGGTCTCGCCAATGCCATGATAGATATCAGCGACGGGCTCCTGGGAGATTTGGGCCATATATGCGAGGAGAGCAGCGTGGGGGCCGAGTTGCAACAGGAAGTTTTTCCTGTGAGCGATGCACTCATGTGGGCCGCCGTAAGAAAAGGCATGGATCCTGAGGACCTTGTCACGCGTGCGAGTGACGACTATGAGTTGATCGTAACCTGTGCTCCTTCAAGCGTGCGGGAATTGAAATCGGTTGTAGCCGCAATAAGCTCTGTACCGATGACCCGGGTGGGATGGATTACGGATGCAGTGGGACGGCTGGACCTTGTTTGCAAGGACGGCTCCCGGGAGTCCTTGAGGCCTGAAGGATGGAATCACTTCTGAGTTCTGTTGGAGCTTTTATTGGAGGAGGAAAGCATGTTTGACAAGGAAATGGCGGCCAAAGCGGCCCGGAACTTGGAGGCGGTCCGCCAAGAGAGGCCGCTCATTCACAACATCACAAACTATGTGGTCATGAACGTCACGGCAAATGCGCTGCTCGCCGCAGGCGCGGCGCCTGTTATGGCCCATGCGTCGGAGGAGGTGGAGGACATGGTTTCCATGGCGGGGGCTCTGGTTCTTAACATAGGTACCCTGAGCCCGCCCTGGATCGATGCCATGCTCCTGGCCGGGCGAAGGGCCAATGAACTCGAGATTCCAGTGATACTGGATCCGGTGGGGTCCGGAGCAACCAGCTTTCGAACCGAGACCGCAAGGCGTATTCTCATGGAGATCAAAGTGGCTGTGGTGAGGGGCAACGCCTCCGAGGTGATTTCCCTGATAGACTCCGATTCCACCACCAAGGGTGTCGAGTCGATCCACGGGGTCAGCGAGGCGGTTGATACGGCCGTTAGCCTGGCAAGAGACCTTATGTCAACCGTGGTTATCACGGGGGAAGAGGATCTGGTGACCGACGGAGACAGGATCTGCCGGGTGGGAAACGGTCATCCCCTCATGGGCAGGATCACCGGGGCGGGATGTGCAGCTACGGCCCTTATAGGGGCGTTTCGCGCGGTTGATACTGACCCTGTAGAGTCTTCAGCAACGGCTCTGGCCTTTTTCGGTCTTGCCGGCGAGAAGGCGGCCCGTGAAAGTCATGGCCCCGGGTCTTTCCAGGCGGCGCTCCTGGACGCTCTTTATGAACTGACATCTGCGGACCTCCAAGAGGGATCAAAAATACATGCTGCGATACCCGCTGCCCGCGGTTAATGATCCCGAAGGAGATAGAGTACCGCCCGGTCTGCCTCAGGTGGTGGATGCACACGTGCATGTGTTTCCGGACGACCTGTCCTTGGCCATCCAGGGATGGTTCGACCGGCACGGGTGGCCGATACGGTATCGGCTCAAGGCCGAGGATGTAGCCCCTTTTCTTCTCTCAAGAGGGGTGGGACGAGTGGTGGCCCTGTGTTATGCCCACCGGCCCGGTGTATCCAGGTCCCTCAACCGATTCATGGCCTCCATTGGAAGGCGGGATACCCGGATCATCGCCCTGGGGACCGTTTTCCCCGGGGAGGAGGGGGTCAGGGAAATCCTGGAAGAGGCGTTTTCCCTGGGGCTTGCAGGAGTGAAACTGCATGCGCATGTGCAGTGCATAGCCGTGGACGCACCTGACACGCACGAAGTGGCGGGCCTGTGTGAGGAGCATGACAAGCCCCTTGTTCTGCATGCGGGCAGGGAACCCCGAAGTCCGGCCTATGCATGTGATCCACATGAGATCTGCGGCGCTAAGAGGGTTGAGAGGCTTCTCAGGGATCACCCAAGGCTCAAACTCTGCGTTCCTCACCTGGGAATGGACGAATACGAGGCCCATTGCCGGCTCATGGAGGAGCACCAAAACCTGTGGCTGGATACAACCATGGCCCTTGCAGGTTACTTTCCCGGTGCTCCGGCTCCTCCACTCAAATCGTTCCGGCCCGACCGGATTCTCTACGGAACGGACTTCCCGAACATCCCCTATGCCTGGGACCGTGAACTCAGGCGACTCGTTCAATACGGGCTTGAGGAACGCGACCTGGCGCTCATTCTGGGGGAGAACGCCCTGCGGCTGTTTTGTATTGATCCCTAGTTCAACGCTCTTGACGTCTTGAGAGAGACAAAGAAAAAGGCCGGTCTCAATGAGACCGGCCTTACCGGGTTTTGACCCTGATCAACCCTTGATTATGCGCGGAATCATCATGTGGTTCTGGGGACAGATGGACGTGGGATTCTGGTAGGCGCATCCGGCAAAGGCCTGGATATACTTCCGCATGTCCTTGAAAGATACCACTTCATCAACGAAACCGCGGTTTGCGCAATAAACGGGTCGCGATTTGTCGTAGTATTCCTTTGCAAGCTGGTTCATCTTGTCTATCACCGGGCCCAGGGGTCTATCGGCATCTTTTTCCTTTACCAGCCTTCTTGAAAAGGAGGCCGCCGCTGCGGTCTCGCCGTGCATTACATAGATTTCCGTGGTCGGCGTTCCCAGAGTGAAGACATTGTGGTTATTGGCCGTAGGACCGCCCATGATGTAATGGGCGGCGGCAGTGCCTTTACGCAGGACAATGCAGATCTGGGGGACATCCGTCTGCTCGATGGAGTATATGAGGGACTGTCCGAGGCCCAGGAGTTCGGCCTTTTCGGCGATATCACCCACGTCGATTCCCGAAGTATCCTGAAACCAGACTATGGGCACACGGTCCCTTCCGCAGAGTGTGACGAATTCGTTCATTTTTATCAGTCCCTGGCGATAGAGCTTTCCTCCGATGCCCATGTACCGGCCTTCGGCGTAATCCGGATATTTAGCGCCCAGAAAGCCCTGGCGGTTTCCAATGAAACCCACCAGGAGCCCGTCGATCTTGGCAAGCCCGGTATAAACCTCGGGACCGTACCCCGGTCTGAACTCCATGTGCTCGCTGCCGTCGAAAATGCGTGCCAGGGCTTCGTCCAGGCTGTAGCTGCGCTTCTGATTGAATGCCACGATACTGTTAAGATCGTCTCCGCCGAACCTGGGTTCTTTGGGCTCGTCCACCCTGAAGAAGGCCGGGTCGTAAGCCGGCGCCATGTCTACATACTTCTTCAGTGCGTCCAGCACCTCTTGCTCCGTATCGTAGACTTCCTTGAAAAAACCCGTTTCATTATAGTGGATGGGCACGCTTCCCGGCGGAACCTGCTTAAAGCGGCGCGTGGCCTCGATGAGCTGCTCCGCGCCTTCTTCGTCAAAGTAACCTTTAGGGCTCATGCCGCCCACGATTCCGCCACCGCCCACGGCTATGTTGGCGTCCTTATGAGCGATCAGGATGGTTGGGCTGATTCCCTGGTATCCACCTCCCGCCGGGTTTGTTCCATAAATGCCGGCCAGTATGGGTACCCCCACCTTTTCCAGTTCCGCATGACGGAAAAAGGTGGTGCCGTTCCCCCGACGGTCGGCGTATACCTCCTCCTGCTCGGGGAGCTTGACACCGCTGCAGTTGACCAGCCAGACCAGGGGCACATGAAGTCTCTTGGCCATGTCCGTGACTCTTAGCTGATTTTCGGCCTGACCCGCTATCCAGGCCCCTGCCATGACTTTGTTGTCAAAGCCGATGACTACGGCCCACTTGCCGTTGATTTTGGCGAGGCCGTCGATTACACCCGTGGTCCCTTCTTCATTCATCTTGGGGTTATATAGTGTGTGGAGCGGGCACCACGTGCCCTCATCCACCAGGTACTCAATCCTCTCCCACACAGTCATCTGACCGCGCTGCTTTATCTTTTCAGCAGGTATGCCGGCGTTTTTTACAGCCTCGATCGCTTCGGAGACCTGCCTCTCCACATCCTGAATCTGCAAAATGTTTTCTTTAGCATCCTGCTTTTGTTTATCTGTCAGTTCTTTTCCTATGGGATCCATATGTTGAAAATAAGGTCTCATTTTACCTCCTAAGACAGGCAGTTGAAAAAATAAGTTATCGATTTGCCTTCCGGATGCCGAGTTGGTCCAGAGCGATGATCCATTTGCAGATGTTGGCGGAACCTTCCACCATCTGATAGGTGGGCGCATCCCGGTAGTACCTGGCCACAGGGTATTCAGTGGAGTATCCGTAGGCGCCTAGAATCTTCATGGCCATGTGAGAGGCTTTTACAGCGACCTCGCCGGCCAGGTACTTGGCATGTGCGACTTCCAGCGTGTTTCCCAGGTTGCCCTGATCCTTCTGCCAGGCCGCTTTATAGACCATAAGACGGGCCGCTTCGGTTTCCGCGGCCACCTGGCCTATGAGATCCTGGTTCATTTGGAACTGGCCCACGGGTTTGCCGAACTGTTCGCGCTCCATTGCATAAGTGCTTACCACATCCAGGCAGGCCTGGGCCAGACCCACGCCGCCTGCCGCGGCTGACAGCCTGGTCTGATTGAGGGAACCGAAAACGATCTTGGTACCGTCGCCGGGTTTCCCAAGTATGTTTTCCTTGGGGACCTTTGTGTCTTCCAGGATCACCTCACCGGTGGGCGAAGAGCGGGAGCCCATCTTGTCCAGGTCCGTCGTGGTGATGCCGTTGAAGTTCTTGGGTTCGATGGCAAACGCGGAAAGGCCTTTGCCTTTGGCTTCCCTGTCGGTATATGCATAGTAAATGAGGACATCGGCCACAGTGGCATTACTGATCCAGGTCTTGTATCCGTTCACCAACCAATGGTCATCCTTGTCTATGGCGGTGGATTTCATGGCCATTACATCGGATCCCGCATTGGGCTCGGTGATGGCGAACCCGCCCATATATTCCCCGCTCACCAGTTTTGGGATGTATTTTTGTTTTGCCTCCTCTGTGCCGTACTTGTAGATCGTGAAGGCGCAGCCCAGGGTGGACATGTTGATCTGCACACGAAGAGAACTGGAGGCCCGCGCAATTTCTTCCGTGAGTATCATGGCGGCCAGCCATCCCATCTCGTTTCCACCGTACTCTTCAGGGATTACTGTGCCGAAAAAGCCGAGCTCAGCCATGGGCTTATGGGCTTCTTCATAAGGGAAATAGTGCTTTTCATCCCATTCATCGGCAAAGGGCGCAATCTTTTCTTTGGCGAAATCCCGTGCCATATCCCGCAGCATCTGCAGCTCATCAGTCAGGGTAAAATCCATGGATCTTCCTCCTTGGAAATGGTGTTGTTCCTTCAATACGAAGGGTGTTTGCAGCGTAAAGCTGTGAAATATAGTACGTGCTCCAAGCGTTAGCAACAAAATAATCAGAGGATCCATAACGGTGGGTGTCTTGAGACTCCGGTTGAAGCGCTTGTGGGCGCTGTGCTATTATCAAACCAAACCGGAATTTTCCATTCCCCTGTGAGGACACAGTCATGGAGCCAGTGAGCAAAGACCGCTTGAGACAGATCCTCGATGTTATGGAGGACGGCGTGTATGTGATCAGTCGGGACCTGACCGTTGAATACACAAACCGGGCCATGCCCCGCGTTGATGAGAAAAAAATCGGCGGCCCACACTGCTACGGGCTTATCTACGGAAGGGACACCGTTTGTCCCTGGTGCCGTGCTCCTGAAGTCTTCCATGGAAAAGAGATTCAGTGGGAGCATCACATCCCGGAACTAGGAAGGGTTTTTGATATTACGGAGATCCCCATTCAAAACCCTGACGGAACGGTTTCCAAGCTGAGCGTTTACAGGGATGTAACCCGGAGAAAGCGACGGGAAAGAATTCTCGAGGCCAGCCGGGAAGACTACCATAGGTTGTTCGAACACGTGGGCGTGGGTGTCTATATCAGCAGCAAGGAAGGCAGGTTCCTCAATGCAAACAAGGCCCTGATCGACATGCTCGGATATGCGAACAAAGAGGATTTCCTTAGAATGGATCTTGCCACAGACATCTACATGCGCCCCGAAGACAGGCGCGGGTTCCAGGAACTCATAGAACGGGACGGCCGGGTTATCGACTACGAGGTGGAGTTCAAGCGGAGGGACGGGACCCCCCTTCCGGTGATGCTCACCAGCCACGTTCGCAAAGACACGCAGGGAAAGGTGCTGGGTTACGAGGGGATCATAGCGGATCAGTCCCAGAGGAAAAGGATGGAGAGAGAACTCAAGGACGCCCATCATTTCCTGAACATGATCATTCACAACTCGCCCAACGCTATTATGGCTGCGAATATGAAAGGGGAAATCATGTTGTGGAACAACGCCGCTGAAGAGACTCTGGGATATTCAGCGGATGAGGTTATCGGCAAGATGAATATCCGCGCCGTCTATCCGGAAGGAATGGCCCGGGAGATAATGAAGATGATGCGAAGCCCCGAGTACGGGGGCGTGGGCCGCCTCCGCTCTTACCCCATGGTGTATGTGAGACGGGACGGACAAGTGATCGACGGCAACCTTTCCGCTGTTATACTGTACGGGCCTTCCGGAGAGGAGTTGGCCTCGATGGGCGTCTTCGTGGACTTGAAAGAGCGGCTGGATATGGAAAGAAATCTGCGGGATGTTCAGGAAAAACTCCTTCAATCGGAAAAGCTCGCGGCCATGGGAAAGCTCACATCCCAGATAGCGCACGAACTGAACAATCCCTTATACGGGATCATGAACACCCTTGAGCTCCTCAAGAGCGAGATCCCCCCTGAGAGCAAGAGGCGACGGATTCTGGAAATGGCTCTGTCCGAGACGGAACGGCTAACCGAGCTCCTGCGCAAGATGCTGAGCTTTTCCAAACCGGATGAAGAGGAGCAGCAGCCTACGGACATAAATACCATCCTGGACGAAATCCTTCTTCTCGTAAAGAAGCAGTTACAGGAGCACGGAATTCGTATCAATGTCTCCTTTAAGGAAGGCATCCCCCTGGTAAACGCCTCTCGAAACCAGCTCAGGCAGGTGTTTTTGAACCTGATCGGAAATGCTCGGGACGCCATGCCCGACGGCGGCAAGCTCGCCGTGACCACTTCCTCCACACCTGACCACATCCGAATAGAGATCGAGGACAACGGGGTCGGCATTAGAGAGGAGAACCTGGGCAAGATCTTCGATGCCTTTTTCACCACAAAGGACGGCATCAAGGATGTGGGACTGGGCCTGTCCGTGTGCTACGGGTTCATTGAGGAGCACGGCGGCGACATCCGGGTTCGAAGCCGCCTTGGGCATGGAACCACTTTCAGCGTAATCCTTCCGGTCGCACCTGCCGACGACTGATGTGCTATCACCGCTGATGCGGGTTGTCGGCCGCACCATACTCTGCCACCCCATGATATTGATACCATTTTTCTTGCTCTTGCTCTTAATCTTGCTCCTGCTCGAATCCATAGTTTGCTTGTGACTTATAATGATCAAAT
>CAYPSZ010000419.1:0-14453 GCA_964413125.1 uncultured Desulfobacterales bacterium | reverse complement strand
TTCGTGAGGTGGATCCTGAGTTCGAAGAGAACAAGATAGCCGCATTGAAAAAATTCAAAGAGGAAAGAGACCACGAAAAACTGAGACAAAGAGGGCTGGAGCTTAGGGCGGCCTGTGAAGGCGGGGAAAACATCATGCCTGTGCTTATTTCCGCTGTCAGGGACGGCATGTCCCTGGGCGAGGCGGTCGGGCATATGAGGGAAGTCTTCGGGGGTTACCGTGAAAAGGCTGTTTTTTGATGAGCAGTATGATCCCGTTACGAAAGGATGAAGGCATGGGCCCACAGAAGACACTGCGGATTCTGATCGCCAAACCCGGCCTGGACGGCCACGACCGGGGAGCCAAGGTGGTTGCGCGAGCCCTGAGCAATGCAGGCATGGAAGTAATCTACTCCGGCCTCCACCAGACCCCGGAACTCATAGTAAACACGGCCATCGATGAGGATGTGGACGCTATAGGACTGAGCATACTGTCGGGAGCGCATAACACCATTTTCCCCCGGATAATGAAACTTCTAAAGGAAAGGGGGGTGAATGACATCCTTGTGTTCGGCGGCGGCACCATACCGAGCAAGGACTGGGCTGCGCTTGATGTGCTTGGGGTCGGCCGGATCTTCACTCCGGGTGCTGATACGCGGGAGATAATCAATTACCTGCGTGAGACTCTGCTCGAGCGGCGGTCCGCGCAAGGAGAGGCATAAATGCCTGATCTTGGACCCGATACAAGCCGCCTTTACCGAAGTGAAGCCGTTTCAAAGATAGAAAAGGCCCATGAGGAATGGTCCCGGAGATACCCCGGGGACGGGGAGCGCCGGGCAGAGTTCAAGACCCTTTCCGGCCTTAGTGTCTCTCCTCTCTACACGCCGGGATCCATGCCTGACCTGGATTACCTCGAACACCTGGGGTTTCCGGGGGAGCCTCCGTTTGTTCGGGGCGTTCACCCGACCATGTATCGCGGCCGAACCTGGACCCGGCGACAGCTTGCCGGATACGGCCCGCCGGAAGAGACGAACAAGCGCTACAGGTTCCTTCTGGAGGCCGGTGCCGGCGGCATCAACGGCGTCTTCGATTACCCTACCTTGCGGGGATATGACTCCAATGATCCGGAGGCCTTTGCCGACGCCGGCAGAGGCGGGGTGGCCGTTGACACCATAGAAGACATGAAATCTCTCTTCGATGGTATTCCCATCGATCAGGTGAGCATCTCCCTGGTCACATGCCAGCCCATCTGCAACATCTCCGTGCAGTCCATGTTTTTTGCAAACGCCGAGGCCCGCGGAATCCCGCTACACAGCTTGGCAGGCACCAGCCAGAACGATTTCCTCATGGAAACCGCGGTTTCCATAGCCCCCGGGGTCTTGCCGCCCCATGCGTCGTTCAAACTGAGCTGCGATGCAATTGAATACTGTACCAGGCATGCCAAGCAGTGGAACCCGGTAAGTTTTGCCGGGTACAATTACAGGGAGGCCGGTTGCAACGCCTTCCAGGAAATAGCCCTTGTCATGGCCAACGCAGTGGCCTGCATCGAGGAGATGCTTTCCCGGGGCCTCGAGATAGACGACTTTGCGCCAAGGCTCAGTTTCTTCTTTTCCGCCCACAATGACTTTTTCGAGGAGATCAGCAAGTACCGGGCGGCCCGCAGGCTGTGGTCCAAACTGATTCAGGAGCGGTTCAAACCAAAAAATCCGCGCTCCCGGGCCATGCGTTTCCATGTACAGACCGCCGGCGTGGCTTTGACCGCGCAACAGCCCCTGAACAACATCGCCCGGTCCGCATATCACGCCATGTCGGCGGCCCTGGGCGGGGCACAGTCAGTCCATGTGGACGGGTTCGACGAGGCCCTGTGCAACCCCACGGAGATGTCTTCTCTGACAGCCTTGCGGACTCAGCAGATACTGCAGATGGAAACAGGTATTACCAGTACCATCGATCCCCTGGCAGGCTCCTATTTCGTGGAGCACCTGACCGCTGAGATGGAAAAACGCATTGCCGGTCTCCTGGACGAGGTTGAATCCATCGGAGGGATAGTCAAGGCGGTGAAGGACGGCTGGGCACACAAGATTATTTCCGACTCGGCATACGAGTATCAGAAAGCTGTGGAAACAGGAGATATGCCGGTGGTCGGCGTCAATTGTAATCGTATGGAAGAGGAGCCCTACAAGGCGGAAATCTTCGCCATCCCTGAGACCCTCTCCATTCAGGATGCGAAGCTGTCGCGTATCCGTTCAGAGCGAAGCACCGACTTGGCCCGTAAGGCCCTGGATGACGTGAAGCGATGTTGTGAAACAGACGGGAACCTCATGGCTGTGATTGTGGAGTCGGTCAAGGCCAGGGTGAGCCAGGGGGAAATCAGCCGAACCCTCAAGGAATCCTATGGAACCTGGAACCCGCCTCTCTTTTAGGGAGACAAGACCCATAATGAAGCGAAAGAGGGTGATTATGGCCCGCCTCGGGCTGGACGCCCACTGGAGGGGCAGCGTGGTGGTGGGAAGGGCGCTTCGCGACGCCGGCATGGAGGTTCTCTATCTTGGGAACCAGATGCCTGATGCCATAGTAAAGGCGGCCGTTGAGGAAGACCCTGACGTTGTGGGTTTGAGCACGCTTTCCGGCAACCACATGATCCTGGTTCCCATGGTTACGGAAGGCCTTCACAGTAACGGCATGGAGGGGACTCCGGTGGTCCTTGGCGGCACCATCCCGGAAGACGACATCCCGTTCCTGCTGGAGAAGGGGGTCTCAGGGGTTTTCGGACCAGGATCTTCTCTATCGGAAATTGTTGATTTTGTCGCCCGCTGTGGAAACGGGTAAACATACGCGGAGCATCGGGCGGGAGATGGGGCTTACGATGCCGTGAAGGCAAGAGAGGAGGAAAACGTCCAGTGAAAGGAATCACATCCTACGGTGTCAGCCTGCCGTACTATCGTATTCGCCGGGAAACTATCTTCGAGGCCATGGGGTGGTTCAACCCGGGGCTGGCGGCCCTCAAGGGCGGAGAAAAGACCGTTGCCAATCATGACGAAGACAGTCTGACCCTGGCTGTGGCCGCAGGCAAGGCCTGCTTGTCCGGCATCGACAGTGCCTCCATCCAGGGGCTCTTCATGGCATCCACAACCATTCCATACCGGGAGCGGAGCAACGCCGGTATTGCCCTGGCGGCATTGAATCTTCCGCCCGAATGCAGGACCCTTGAGTTCGGAGGGGAAATAAAGTCCGGGGTTACAGCGCTGGTTTCGGCGCTGCATGACGAGGGGAGCGGGGCTACTCTGGTCTGCGCCTCGGACTGTCGGACCGGTAAGGCCGGAGGCGCCAATGAAATTCTCTTCGGTGACGGGGCAGCCGCATTCGTGGTGGGCGGAGACACCGTCATCGCTTCTTTTGAGGGGGCCTACACCCTTTCCTGCGATTTCGCGGATTACCGGCGGATCAACGGTGACTCCTTTGTCAGGTCCTGGGAGGAGCGCTGGATAAGAGCGGAAGGCTTCAACAGGTTCATTCCACAGGCTCTTGACGGACTGCTCAAACAGGCGGGGGTCGGCATTGCCGAACTGGCCAAGGTGGTGTTTCCACCACTGGGCGCCAGGGATCACGCCGCCATGGGAAAGCAACTGGGACTGGAAAAAAGACAGGTTCAAGACCCCCTCCTGGACGTGATGGGTCACACCGGCACGGCCCACCCCCTGATCATGCTGGCCGCGGCCCTGGAAGAGTCAAGTCCGGGGGACTACATCGCGGTGGCGGGTTACGGCGGGGGCTCGGATGCACTTCTTCTGAGGGTGACCGAGGCCGTCGCTGATCTGAAAAAGGAGAGCAGGTTCAAACGGTCCCTGGACTACAGGCAGGAGATGGATTCCTACACCAAGTACCTGTCCTTCAAGAACATGGTGGATAAGGAGGCCGGCATTCGCGGGGAGGAAATCGCAGTGACGAGCCTTTCATTGACCTGGCGGGAGCAGGATGCGGTCGTCCGGCTGGCCGGAGGGCGTTGCAAGGCCTGCGGCACCCCGCAGTTTCCAAGGGAACGGATCTGTATCAACCCGCATTGCGGGGAGTTGGACAAGATGGAACGGTACGTGTTTTCAGACAAGACCGGGCGCCTGTTCACTTACACCGCCGATCACCTGACCTATTCGGAAGACCCTCCTTCTCTTTACGGTATCGTGGACTTCGAGGGAGGCGGCCGGTACTGGTTCGATCTCACAGACTGCAGGCTGGAATCACTCAAGGTGGGCCAGCCGGTGCAAATGACCTTCAGGCGTAAGTATCGGGACGAGGCGCGCAGCCTCTACGGCTATTTTTGGAAAGCCACCCCTTTCAGAAGTTGAACCTGGACGTAAGGAGACGTTTTCATGGCGGAAGGCATCAAGAATAAGGTAGCCGTCATCGGCATGGGCTGCACCAAATTCGGGGAGCATTTCGACAGGAGTGCCGAAGACCTCATGGTCGAGGCCTTTCAGGAGGCGCTGGAAGATGCCGGCATCGAGAAAAAGGATATCGACGCGGCCTGGTTTGCGAGCTGTTTCGATGAAGTGAATGTCGGCAAGGCTGCCATACCCCTGGCCGGGGCGTTGAAGCTCCCCTTTATCCCCATAACCCGCGTGGAGAATTTCTGCGCCAGCGGCACCGAGGCCCTGAGGGCCGCAAGCTTTGCGGTTGCCTCAGGGGCATGCGACATGGCGCTTGCGCTGGGCGTGGAAAAACTCAAGGACATCGGATACGGCGGCCTGCCGGATTTCAGCCAGCTTCGCGGCATTTACAACCGCCAGATCTTTCCCAACATGACCGCGCCAGGCATGTTCGCCATGATGGCCACCCGCTATTTCGACCGTTACGGCCTGAGCCCTGAAGAAGGGAAGATGACCCTGGCCAGGATTTCCGCCAAGAGCCACTATAACGGGGCCCGAACCTCCAAGGCCCACCTCAGGCGGGAAGTTGATTTGGATACCATCATGAAGGCTCCGATCATCTCCTGGCCTTTGGGTCTTTTCGACTGCTGCGGCGTTACCGAAGGAGCGGCTGCAGCCATTGTGGTGCGGGCGGATCGGGCCAAGGAATTCAGGCCGGACCCGCTGTACGTCAAGTCCCTCCAGATCGCGGTCAGCCCCGAGGAAGAATACCGTTTTCAGGAGTGGGACGGCACCCACGTTGAAACCACCGTCCGTTGCGCCACCAAGGCCTACGCCGAGGCAGGCATAAAGAAGCCGCGGGAAGAATTGAGCATGTTCGAGGTGCATGACTGTTTTTCCATAACCGAACTGGTCATTTATGAAGACCTGCTCATTTCGCAGCGGGGCCGGGCCAAGGAAGACGTGGACAGCGGCTTCTTCGACCTGGACGGCCCCCTGCCCTGCCAGACAGACGGGGGGCTCAAGAGCTTCGGGCATCCCATCGGCGCCTCGGGCATACGCATGACCTATGAGGTCTACAAGCAGATGCAGGGTAAGGCGGGTGAACGCCAGGTGAAGAATCCCCGCCTGGGCCTGACTCACAACCTTGGGGGGTTTCCCGCCAATTGCGTGATCGGCATTACCATCTGGGGGAACGAACTCTGACGGGCTTTCAGTAATTTCGCCGCCGTTCGGGAGCGATTGTGCGTTGGAATTGATTTCAGGAAGAGATCGGGCATTCATATGGACCGACAGGAAATTCTGGAAGTGCGGGACCTCTGGTTGAGTTTCGGTGGAAACGTCGTTTTGACCGACCTCGGTTTCAAGCTCTTCAGGGGCGAAATACTCGGCCTGATAGGGCCGAACGGGGCCGGCAAGACCAGTGTGCTCAACAGCATCACCATGTTCTATCGTCCACAGCAGGGAAAAATTCTCTTCAAGGGGCGGGAAATAACAGGGGAGAAAACCCACAAGGTCGCCCAGATCGGCATAGCACGGACATTCCAGAATATAGAACTCTTTTCGGGATTGACCGTCCTCCAGAATCTGATGGTGGGAAGGCACATCCGCATGAACGCCGGGGCGGTTTCCTCATCGGTTTTTTTCGGTAAGGCCCGCAGGGAGGAGATAGCCCATCGGGAGGTGGTTGAAGACATCATCAACCTCCTGGAAATGGAGGCCATCCGCGACAAGAGGGTCGGCTCGCTTCCCTACGGCCAGCGAAAGCGGGTCGACTTCGGCCGGGCCCTGGCCATGGAACCCGAACTGCTGCTCCTGGACGAACCCCTGGCCGGCATGAACGTGGAAGAAAAGGAAGACATGGTCCGATTCATCATGGACGTCTTCGAACTCAAGCATATGTCCATAGTGCTTGTGGAGCACGACATGGGTGTAGTCATGGACATCGTTAACCGGCTGGTGGTGCTGGATTTCGGCTGTAAGATTGCCGAAGGCGTTCCCGAGGAAATCAAAAACAACGATGCCGTAATACAGGCGTACCTGGGCGTAAAAAAGGCCTCCTGACTCGGGCTGCTCTTTCATCCTTTCGTTTGCTCATAGAGGCTTGGGGGATTGTTCATGGCGGATCCACAGACCCTACCACAGTTTTTCCTGCACAACTGCAGGCGATACGGAGAAAGCCGTATAGCCATGCGGGAAAAGGACCGCGGGATCTGGAAGAGCTACACCTGGCAGGACTGTTATGAACGTGTCAAGCATCTCGGGTTGTTTCTTGAGAAGATGGGGCTTGAGCCGGGAGACAAGGTCGCCCTCCTGGGGGAAAACAAGCCGGAGATTTACTGGGCTGAGATGGCCACCCAGGCCATGGGCGGATCTTCCGTAGGTATCTTCTCCGACTGCGGGGCCGATGAGGTCAAGTTCTTCGTCAACCACTCAGATGCCACCTTTATTTTCGCCCATGACCAGGAACAGGTGGATAAGGTTCTGGACGCAAAGGCGGATATGTCCCAACTCAAAAAGGCCGTCTATTGGGACACCAAGGGACTCTGGAGCTATGACGACCCTCTCCTGATTTCTTTCGAGGAGGCCCTGGCCGAGGGCCGGGAATACGAAAAGGACAATCCCGACCTCTTTGAAGAAATGATCGGACGAGGCAACATTGAGGATATCGCCGTCATAATCTTCACCTCGGGAACTACGGGTGAACCTAAGGCGGCCATGCTCACCCAGGGTGCACTGGTCTCGGCTGCCAGGGGATTTGTGGAGGTGGACGGCTACGGCCCGGAAGATAATTACTTGTCATTCGTTCCCGTGGCCTGGATCACTGAACAGTTAATCGGAGTGGCCGGATCCATTTTTTCCGGGTTCGTGGTGAATTTTCCGGAAAGCGCTGAAACAGTGAACGAGAACATAAGGGAACTGGGCGCCAGAATCCTGTTCTTTTCACCGCGTCAGTGGGAGAGCATCAACCGGATGATTCAGTCCAAAATCCTGGCCAGCACATGGCTCAAGAGGAAGGTGTACAGGTTTTGCATTCCCATAGCCTTGAAGATTTCGGACAAACGGCTTAACAGGGAAGGGATTCCCGCCTTTCCGGGGCTGCTTTACTGGTTGAGCCAGTGGCTTGTACTGCGCAGTCTCAGGGACAACCTGGGCCTGAGCTTCCTGAGGGTCGGATACACGGCCGGTTCAGCCGTCAGCCCGGACATCCTCAGGTTTTTTCAGGCCATCGGCGTGAACATCAAGCAGATTTACGGAAGCTCGGAAATGGGTCTGGTTACCGCCCACCGCGACGGGGACATCCGGCCCGAGACCTCCGGAAAACCTTTGCCGGGGGTCACGGTTCGACTTTCGGATGAAGGGGAAATCCTGGTCAAAAACCCGGGCATGTTCGCGGGATATTACAAGGATGAAGACGCCTACCGGGGAAAGTTTCGGGACGGGTGGTACTGTTCGGGCGATTACGGCCACATGGACGAGGAAGGCCATCTCATTGTGATCGACCGTATGGATGATCTCCGCTCCCTGGGTGACGGGCGAAAGTTTTCACCCCAGTATCCGGAAGTGCGACTGCGCTTCAGCCCATACATCAAAGAGGTCCTGGTGGTAGGGGATGAAACGCACAGTGATCCCTGCTGCCTGGTTAACATCGACCTTGACAACGTGGGCCGCTGGGCCGAGGCCAACCGGATCGCCTACACCACCTTTGCCGATCTTTCCCAGAAAACGGAAGTGATCGAACTGATCCGAGGGGAAATTCAAAACCTCAACAAGACCCTTCCGCAGGAGGCCCGGCTGGTGAGGTTCATGAATATGGTGAAGGAATTCGACGCAGACGAGGCGGAATTGACACGGACACGTAAATTGAGACGCTCCTTCCTGGAGGAAAGATACCGCGAAATGATCGAAGGGCTCTACAGCGGTCAGGAAGAGGTGGAGGTCAGCACCTCGATTGAATACAGGGACGGCCGCAAGGGAACTCTGACGAGGCGGGTAAAGATCTGCACGCTTTAGCCTGAAAAGAGGGTGCTCATGTATTTTCTACAGTTTCTGCTAAACGGCATTCTGATCGGGGGGCTGTATGCCCTTCTGGCCATGGGCATCGTTTTGGTCTACAAGGCCACGCGGGTATTCAACTTCGCTCTCGGGGAAATGCTCGCCCTTGGGGCCTTCGTCCTCTACACATTTATGCATATACTCCATTTCCCTGTATGGCTGGCCCTCCCCTGTGGTCTGGCGGTGATCATGCTCATTGGCCTTGGGATCGAAAGATGCACCCTCCGTCCCCTCATCGGGCAGCCCATCCTGTCGGCAATCATGGCCACCCTGGCCCTTTCACTGATGATAAGGGGCGCCATTTTATTCTTCTGGGGATCTCCCATTGTCAGCTACCCGCAACGACTCATGCCCACCCGGGCTACTGTTCTGGGGGACATATTCCTGGCAAACGAACTCATCTGGACCTTCATTATCTCCATGGCCTGTTTTTTGGGACTGCTGGTCTTTTTCAGGTTCTCCAAGAGCGGCCTGTTCATGAGGGCCACAGCAGAGGGTCACGACACCGCACAGGCCGCGGGAATAAACGTAGAACACGTGTTCGCAGCCACCTGGGCCATCGCCGCCCTGGTTGCGGCCCTTGGAGGCATCATGCTGGGCAACCGTTTCGGCATAGGAGTCACCACTCTGCCCATCATGGCCATCAAGGCCTTTCCAGCGGTGTTGTTCGGTGGGCTGGAGTCCGTCACCGGGGCCATAGTAGGAGGCCTGATCATCGGTATTATCGAGAGCCTGGTGGGAGGTTACATAAACCCACAGCTTTCCGAAATCACCCCCTATATCATCCTGCTCATGATTTTGCTTATAAAACCCGAGGGGCTGTTCGGACTGCGAAGAATAGAGAGGATCTGATATGTACCGTCCCTGCGGCACGTTCGACGAAAACTACAGCCAAACCATGGCCATTATTCGGACTCGAAAGCACTGGGTTCTCACCATACTGGCCTTTGCCGCGCTAATGACCATGCCGCTTTATCTTAGCGGTCGGTTCCTGCACTTCGTCAACCTGGTGGGGATAACCATGATCGCGGCCCAGGGACTCAACCTCCTGATAGGATTTGCCGGACAGATTTCACTGGGGCAGTCGGCCTTCATGGCGGTGGGAGCTTACTCCGCGGCAATTCTCACGGTACACCTTCATGTTCCGTTCTACTTTGCCATACCTGCAGCCTCCATCATCACGGGCCTGACCGGAGTGGTTTTCGGGGCGCCGTCACTTCGAATAAAGGGCTTCTATCTTGCAATGGCGACCCTTGCGGCCCAGTTCATCATCCCATGGATGATTATGAACGTCCGCACGGACCTCACCGGCGGATCCAGTTCCATGCTGGTTCCCGCTCCCAGGCTGGGCAGCCTGGTGCTCAACTCCCAGCAATCCCTTTTCTACCTGATAATACCTCTTACATGCCTGACAGTATTCCTTGTGACCAACCTTGTTCGAAGCCGTATCGGGCGAGCCTTCCTGGCCGTACGCGACAACGACCTTGCCGCGGAGATGATGGGAATCAGCCTGATGCGATACAAACTCCTGGCCTTTTTCACATGTTCGCTGTTCGCGGGAATGGCCGGAGCCCTCTGGGCCTATTGGATGAGGGCCATCTCACCGGACCAGTTCCACCTGGTGGAGTCAATCTGGTTCCTGGGCATGATCATAGTGGGCGGCATGGGCAGCGTGGTAGGGGTGGCATTCGGTGTTGTTTTCATCAAGCTCTTCGACATTGTCATTACGCTTTTCAGTCCGAGCTTGACCAGCTTCATGAGCCCCCAACTCGCCCAGGACACGGCCGCCGGGCTGAGCCCCTTTGCCTTCGGGTTGATTATCCTTGTGTTTCTTATCCTTGAACCCAGGGGTCTTGCTCATCGATGGGAGATCGCCAAGGCCTATTTCAGACTGTGGCCTTTCAAGTATTGAAGAAGGTTAGCCCTCTTGAGGGTCTGGGAGGTTAACAATTATTGTGGTGTGCGCGTTCCTCCGGGGAAAGGGGGGATTTAGGGAGGTACGCCGATCGGTTCGTAATGGGAATCTTTTGCCGGTTTCAAGGAGGGATGACAATGAAAAGACTCGTTAGAGCTTCCACAGCAATTTTTGTTTTCGCCGTGTTCACCGTGGTTTTTCTGGCCTTTCCGGTGGCAAGCATGGCCGAGAAGCCGGAAAAAATCATCTATGCAGCCATTCCGGACATGACCGGCCCCTATGCGGCCATTGTCGGCCCGGCACAAGCCGCCTTCATGGATGCGGCGGAATACGTAAATTCCACCGGTGGCATCAGGGGCGTACCCCTGGAGGTCATGGTCCGGGACTGCGGCGGGAAGGTGGATGTGGGTGTCAACATTTATATGCAGTACCGGGAAATGAAACCCCGGCCCGCTATGATTTACGGGGTGCTTTCCGGCGTGGGCGAGGCCCTGAAGGAAAGGATGAACGAAGACCGGATCCCCGGCATGTGGGTGTGCAGCACCGAAGTCATCTATCCGGCCATGTACACCTTCGGCGCCTACCCCACTTATGCGGACCTGGCCGGTATGTTCATCGACTGGCTGGCCGCTACCTGGGAAGGGGACAAGCCCCCAAGGATGGCTTTCCTGACATGGGACTCCACCTATGGCAAGGCCGTGCTCTACGACGAGGTGCGCGAGTACGCCAAGTCAAAGGGTGTGGAAATCGTTGCCGAGGAGCTTTTCGGCGTTCGCGATGTGGACCTCACCAGCCAGATGACCCGCATAAGGGCCAAGAAGGCCGACTGGATTTTCACCAACACCGCAGGCCGCGGCCCCGTGATGGTGGCCAAGGCGGCCCGTGAAATGGGCCTTAAGGCCAGGATAGCCGGATCCATCGGCCTGGACGACTCCTGCCTGTACATCGACAGCGACGCCTTCAAGGGTGCGGTGACCGTCCACCCCTTCGCCAACTGGAGCGAGGAGGACAACAAGGGCATCAAGCTCATGAACGAGTATATGGACAAGAACAAACGTCCGCGCGAGTATCGCACCATCATGTACCCAATGGGTTTCACGGGCGTGCTTGTTTTCAGGGAAGTGGTGGAGAGAATAGTGGACAAGCACGGCTGGGATAAGGTGACCGGACCTGCCATCAAGGCGGAGCTGGAGGCGATGCAGGATTACAACGCCTATGACATTGCCACTTTCTCCTTTACTCCGGACCGCCATTCCCCGAACCTGGCCCGGGTCTTCGAGGTCCAGGACGGAAAGTGGGTGCCGGTCACGGAAATGGCGGAGTGTCCCGACCTGCGCCCCGCAAAGTACAGGTGATTCCAGGGTTCGATCCCCCGTAAAGCGGCATCGGGGGATCGAACCGGTTTTCAATCGTTATGGGGCGGCCGCAAATACAGGTGGGTTCCAAATGCTGGTATTGAGCAACATAGAGGTGATGTATTCCAATGTCCTTCTGGTCCTCAAGGGCGTTTCCCTGGAGGTTAAAGAGGGACAGGCTGTTATCCTGCTGGGAGCCAACGGGGCCGGCAAGACCACAACACTCAAGGCCGTGTCCGGTCTTCTTTACACGGAGGCCGGAGAGGTAACGGACGGACACATCACCTTTGAGGGAAGATCCATCAAGGGTATGAAGCCTCATAAGATAGTGGACATGGGCATAGTCCAGGTCCAGGAAGGACGCCGTATATTCGAGCATTTCTCCGTTGAAGAGGAGTTGAGGGTCGGCGCCTATGTGG
This sequence comes from uncultured Desulfobacterales bacterium, assembly GCA_964413125.1. Classification (GTDB taxonomy): domain Bacteria; phylum Desulfobacterota; class DSM-4660; order Desulfatiglandales; family HGW-15; genus JAIPEI01. The sequence goes on along the minus strand of CAYPSZ010000419.1, from coordinate 2,366 downwards.
CGGGCCTCTCCGGCGGCCGCATACACAGTGAAATGGACCTTATCTACAACTATTTCCCTCCCCTTTCACATCTTCGCAAGAAGACCAGTGGGTGGCTTTCCGGCGGGGAGCAACAAATGTTGGTTATCGGCCGGGCGCTAATCACCCGTCCGAGGCTGATCCTCCTGGATGAACCGTCCCTGGGCCTCAGCCCCATGCTGGTGGAGGAGATCTTTTCCATCATACAGCGAATCAACAAAGAGGAAGGAACCTCGTTTCTGATAGTTGAGCAGAACGCCATGCTTTCCCTGGCCATAGGCGATTACGGATACGTCATGGAAAACGGACGCATCGTCATGGACGGTAAAGCCGCCGACTTGAGGGACAACGAGGATATCAAGGAATTCTATCTGGGGCTTTCCGAGGTGGGAAAGCGCAAGAGCTACCGTGATATCAAACACTACAAGAGGCGCAAGCGCTGGCTGGGTTGAGGGATTGAGCCAAACCCCGCTGCCGGTGTGATTGACTGAGGAGTGAAATATGGAATTCGATGGAAAAGTCGTCCTGGTGACCGGATCGGCCCAGGGAATAGGACTGGCTGCGGTCCGGGCATTCGCAAGCGAGGGCGCCGCCCTTGTGCTGAATGATGTGAACGGGGAGGCCCTGAACCGGGCCGTCCACGACCTCAGGTCCGAGGGCTCGGAATGCCTCGGGGTGCAGGCGGACACGTCGAAAATGGTGGAAGTGGACCGGATGTTCGGGGAAATCGTGGAGACATTCGGAAAGCTGGACGTCCTGGTCAACAACGCGGGTATCACTCGTGACGCTTTCCTTCACAAGATGACTGAAGAGCAGTGGAACCAGGTAATCAGCGTTAATCTGACGGGTGTATTTTTCTGCCTGCAGGCTGCGGCCCTAATAATGCGCAATGCCGGGAGTGGTTCCATCATAAACATTTCTTCCGATGCGAGATATGGAAACCCCGGCCAGGCAAATTACTCGGCGGCCAAGGAGGGGATAATAGGATTGACCCGAACGGCCGCCCGGGAACTTGCCTCCCGCAATGTGCGGGTCAATGCCGTTTCTCCGGGTCCCATCGATACGCCCATGCTCAGGGCTGTGCCGGAAAAGGCCCGTCAGGCATTCCTGGCTGCGGTTCCCATGGGCAGGGCCGGATCGGTGGAAGAGCTGAGCCAGGTAATTTTGTTCCTGGCATCGGATCGTTCCTCATACATCACCGGGCAGGTCATCAACTGCGACGGGGGATGGATCATGCACTGAGGCCGGCATGACGGGAGGGACTCAAGGTGGCCGACAGAAACCGACTGGGCGACATATACGAGTTCGACTGGGTGGTCGAACGGGGAAAAATCGAGGAGTTCGTGGAGGCGGTGAGCGGAAGCGTATCCCCTTCCTCCAGATTCAAAAGGACTGAGGCTCCGGGAGATAACGGCCGACTGGCGGCCCCTCCCACTTTCACCACCGTACCCATCATGTGGACCGGGGTACTGTTTCAGGCCTTTGAAGACCTGGACATCCCTCTTGCCGGCATCATGCACGCCGAACAGTCCTATGAGTTCATGGATGAGATTCGTGCCGGCGACCGTTTGCACGGGGTTATGGAAATCAAATCCATCACCGAACGGGAAGGAAGAGCCGGTCCCATGGAGTTCGTCCTTTTTGAAACGGTCTTCACCAACCAGCACGGGCGAGACGTGGTACGTGAGGAGATGCTGATCGTGGAGCTTAAAAAGACGTGACTGAGACTGAAAAGGCCAAGATTCCGGATTTCAAGTCCATCTCCGCCGGGGACGTGGTGGTCAGGCTTGTAAAGCCGCCCGTAACCAAGATTCAGCTTGTCAAGTATGCAGGGGCGTCAGGCGATTTCAACCCTCTGCATACGGACGATGAGGCCGCTCGTCAAGCGGGTTTCGAGGGGGTGGTGGCCCATGGCATGCTTATCATGGCTTTCATTGCCGAGGCCGTTGCCGCATGGGCGCCCGGGAAATGCTTCAAATCCGTCAAGGTCCGTTTCAAGGGTGTTACCCGGCCCGGAGACGTGATCACGGTGACCGGGAGGGTCAAGGAAAAAGAAATGACCAAGGAGGGAGGGGTTGTTCGCTGCACCATCGAGGCCGCCGGCCGGGAGGGGGATGTCAAGGCGGCCGGAATATTCGAGGTGGTCCTTCCCCTTCATTAGTCATGGACCTGAATCTTAAGCCGCCTGTTCCAAGGCCGGGTGGGAAGAGATAGTTCTTGCACCCTCGCTGCGCTCTGGGATAAACGGGCTATCAGAATTCTATTTCTATTGGAAGGAGGATGGATTTGGACTTTGCGCTGACCAAAGAACAGAAAGACATTCAGAAGGCGGCCCGCGAGTTCGCCCA
>CAYPSZ010000418.1:0-1883 GCA_964413125.1 uncultured Desulfobacterales bacterium | reverse complement strand
GGGGCACCATTGTTTTGCCTGCGGCACGGAAAACCCGTGCGGGCTGAATCTAGAGTTCTATGCGGTAGGCGATTCAGTCTGTGCTGATGTGAAGCTTGACCGATACCGCGTAGGATGGGAAGGTATGGTCCATGGGGGCATAATCTCCACCCTGCTGGATGAGATAATGTCGTGGACGATCATATACTTCAAGCGGGTGTTTTTCGTGACCCGCAAGATGGAAATCCGTTACCTTAAGCCCGTTCCCATCGAAGCGCCTCTCACAGCCAGGGGTAGGCTCGGTAAGGATCTTGAACCTCCGCGGATTGAAGTCAAGGCGGATCTGCTGAATGGCAAAGGCGAACGCCTGGCCTACAGTACCGGTGAATTCGTAAAGCTTGCCCAAGACAAGCTTTCCCTGGTTCCAGAGGGTCTAAAATCCGACATGGAATCGTTGTTTGAGCGATTCAGAGGCGTTTAGTCAGGGATTATACCCTGTACCGCCGTCACTTAATGGTGGAAAAAAGGAGTGTCCGTGAAGGTCATAAAGATAGGAGGTGGATGTCTCAAGGGGCGAAAAAACATCGCACATATCCTCAATCTCGTCGCTGAAAGGGGCCTTGGAAACGTAGTGGTTGTATCCGCAATCAACGGTGTCACTGATTTTCTCATACAAGGAACCCGTGAGGCGCTGGAGAGCGAAGAGAAGATTCCTGAGATCATCGGCGGCCTTAAGAGGAAGCACATGAACGTGGCGCGCCACATCTTCCAGCAAGAAGCCCCGGCGAACCGTTTTGGGCGCGAGCTGGAGCGTATGCTCAGGGAACTTGAACGGTTCTATTTCGGGTTGAACTTCACCCGAGAGATATCCATTCGTATGCTGGACATGATCAGCAGCTACGGAGAACGTATATCCGCAGAGCTCCTTGCCGCGGCGTTGCGGAGCCGTCAGGTGGATGCAGCCTGTCGCATGCCGCAAGCCATCGGGATTCGTACTGATGGTAAGTTCGGGGATGCCACCGCCGATCTTCGCAGTACCGCCAGAAATCTCAAAACCCACTTGCTTCCAGTTCTTGACAAGCACAGGGTGATATTTGTCCCGGGTTTTTACGGTGTGAGCGATTTGGGAGATATAACGACCTTCGGGCGGGGAGGCAGCGACTACTCCGCTGCAGTAATGGCCGCGGCCCTTGGCGCGGATGTGCTGGAAGTATGGAAAGATGTGGACGGTTACATGAGTGCGGATCCCCGATTCGTGCCTGGGGCCCGGCTGATTCCAGCCCTCTCTTATGATGAGGCTGCCGAGCTCTCCTACTTCGGGGCAAAGATTCTTCACCCCCGTACAGTCGAACCCCTTCGAAGATCGGGCTTGAGCATAATGATCAAGAATACCCTTGATCCGGACGGACAGGGAAGCCTTATAACGGCCAAAAGCTCCAAATCCGGAGGCCCCATAAAGAGCGTTGCCTATGATAAGGACATAGGCATCCTCAAGGTGCATGCCTCCGGCGTCGGCGCCAGGCCGGGTATCCTGGCGCTGGTTTCAAACAGTCTTACCGATGCCGGCATTAACATCAAGTCCGTGGTTACGTCCCAGACCTGCATAAGTATTCTGCTCGCCCGCGAGAACACGGAAGATGGGCGCCGGGCGCTCCAGGAGCTTCATCCCAAGCCCTACCGTAAATTGGAAAAGATCGAGGACGTGGCCCTTGTTTCTCTCGTGGGGCGAGGGCTGAATAGGCGTAAAGGTATTGCCGCACAATGCTTCACAGCCGTGGCTGATCGCGGTGTTAACGTAGAAATGATCTCATTCGGTCCTTCCCGGGTGGCACTCTACTTTATCGTCCGGACCGGCGATCTTCGTGAAGCGGTGGGCGCCATACACGAGACCTTTTTCCCCTGAG
>CAYPSZ010000417.1:0-7857 GCA_964413125.1 uncultured Desulfobacterales bacterium | reverse complement strand
GAGCAGGTGGCGAAGATACAGGAAATCATCCGACGGAACGGGCCCCGGGAGGCCGGACAGGCCGATGATCCTCCTCCCGAAAGACCCAGGCTGTCTTTTTATGAGAACCTTACAATCAAGAAAGATGAGACCCGTGAAATGGGGGGCTCACGTGTTGACGTCGACCAAGATAAGATCTCCGGCACGCCTGGGACTGTTGTTGCAAGGGCTCCTTCTCACTCGGAGCCGAGTGAACCCGAAAAGCGGGCAGGTCCTTCCCGTTCAGAGGCCGAGCCCTCCGAGAAACAGCGACACTCCGGTTCCGAACACATTAAACTGAAACAGGGGCCTGGAGTCGAAGTGACGCCCCCTTTGGCCGGCCGGGAAGACCTTCGCATGCAGGCCCGGTTTACAGTGCAGGTTGCTGCTGTGGAGAACCGGATTGCGGCGGAAGATATGATGGGTCGCCTCAAACGTAAGGGGCATCCCGCGTATTACTATGATGTGGTGATTGACGGTAAAAGGTATTACAGGGTTCGTTGCGGGCGGTTCTTGAGCCGCACTGAAGCTGAACAATACGCAGCATTTCTGGCTGAAAAGGAAGGGATAAAAGGTTTTGTCTCAAGGCTCGAATAGCCCGGTACTGAGAAAGGCCGTAATTCGGGATGTCAAGCCCATTCACCGTCTTTTGTACAGGTTTGCCGAACAGGGGCTTCTGCTGGCCAGGTCCCTGAGCGAACTGTACGACCATCTGCGCGACTTTTACGTGCTGGAAGATGCAAACCGCCCCGACTGGATGGTGGGAGCATGCGCCCTGGGCGTTTGCTGGGAGGACATGGCTGAGATCCGCTCGCTGGCCGTGGTGGAGGACTGCCATGGTATGGGTTACGGCCGCCGGCTCGTGGAGGCTTGCCTGGAAGAAGCCGGGACCATGGGAATTAGCAGGGCGTTTACTTTGACTTATGTAGATACATTTTTCAGGCGGCTTGGATTTGTGGAGGTGGAAAAATCCGTTCTTCCTCACAAGATTTGGGCCGATTGCCTGAAGTGCGCCAAGTTTCCGGATTGCGACGAAATAGCTATGATAAGAAGCATTTAAGGCAAATTGGTGATTACGAATATTGCCAAAGGAATTCAATGTCTTTTTCCTTAGGGCAGGAATGAAAGTCCTTTTAAAAGGAGGCACGGATCATGTTCGGCATCGGACTACCGGAGCTGATAATCATCATGGTTATCGCCCTCATCATCATAGGCCCCAGTAAGCTTCCGGACCTGGCGCGTGCTCTGGGGAAAGGCATGGCTGAGTTCAGGAAGGCCACCCAGGAAATCAAGGACAGCCTGGCGGTGGATGAGGACTTCAAGGACATACGCAAAGATATAAACGACACAGTGAGCAGTCTGAAACAGCCCATGGACGACCCGCCTGACAAGGCTTCGGTGGTCGGCCCTCCTGCCGAAGGCGGGGAGGAGGCCGGTGCGCCGGAAGACGACTCGTCCGAGGAGAGCAAGTGAACATGGAAAGTGATATAAAGCAGCCGTTCATGAGTCATCTGGAGGAGCTGAGAAAACGGCTGGTCATCTGTGCCATCGCCGTAGGCATCGGATTCGTGATCGCCTATATTTTTGCAGAGCAACTATTCCAGATCCTGATTCTCCCCCTCAGGCAGAATATGGATGAGGGCCAGCAACTCATTTTTACAAGTCTTCCCGAGATGTTTTTCGCCTATCTGAAGACCGCTCTTGTGACGGCTGTTCTTGGGGCCGCCCCCTTGATATTCTACCAACTTTATATGTTCGTGGCTCCGGGCCTCTATAGAAATGAACGAAGCCTGGTTGTGCCATTTGTCATAAGCTCTTCTCTTTTGTTCGTGGGCGGCAGCCTGTTCGGCTATTTCATTGTTTTCCCGTTCGGATTCCGGTTTTTTCTTGGCTTTGCAACAGACTATATTCAGGCGCTTCCTTCGGTTAAAGAGTACTTCTCGTTTGCGGTTAAACTGCTCTTTGCATTCGGGCTGGTCTTTGAACTCCCTGTTGTCGCGTTTTTTCTGGGAAAGCTGGGGGTTGTTACGCCTGAACTCATGCGGCGGAAACGAAAATACGCCATCCTTATGGTGTTCGCCATGGGCGCCATTCTCACACCTCCGGATGTGGTAACCCAGTGCATGATGGCCGGCCCTCTGATTATTCTTTACGAAGTCAGCATCCTGGTGGTCCGCATGGCAAGGAGAGGAAAAAAGGGAGAAAGTGAGACTGAAGGCCATGGGTGAAAGAGGAATGCAGGTTGTGAGCAAAGCGAACCAAGTTCGGAGATTGACATTATATGGTCTTCCAGGCGTCTAATCCGCGATCAGCCTCGAAGATGCCGGGTGGCCCCATAATCCATCCTCTTGTGGGAGAACCGGCAGAAACCGCCTGCCTCTTATCGTCAGGAGCAGGGGTTCTTTAAGGATCTCTCCTTCCCGATCAAAATGGATTTCTCCTGTTACTCCCAGCATGCTTTCCGAAGTCCACAAGGCCTGCCTCAGATCCTTTCTTGTGACGACTTGGCGGTCCGACAATATCTTTTTCAAGTATTGAATGGTGTCATACCCATTGGCTGCAAGCTGGTCAGGTTCGTTTTCAAAGGCGGCTCGGAAGTTCTCCACAAAGGATGCCGCAGGCTCAGTATTATTGTCCTGGAAAAAGCCTGAGGGGATCAATGCGTTCTGGACATAGTCTCCTGCCAGCTTGATCAGTTCCTCGGACTGCCACAGGCTGGTGCCCAACAGTTGCAGCTCGAGAGCCCTGTGAAAAGGGAATTGGGGAGCGATCAGGGCCACGCGTTCATTGTTGTCAGGTAAAAAAACCGCATCGAAATCCACAATGGGTTGGAGTTCTCCGTCCTCTTCGTCTCTGGTTACGCCGCTCTCAGCCGCTATTCTTTCCACCATGCGAACCACTGAATCCGGACGGGGGTAATAAAGGCCCAGCATCTTCTTGACTTCATCGGAATAGTCGGTTTTTTCCGGAGAATAGGATTCAACCGCCGTGATTGTTCCACCGAGTTCTTCCACGCGGTCCCAGAAGAGGTTCATGAAATAACGGCCGTAAGGATTGTCGGGGTACAGTATGCCAAAGCGGTGCATCCCCAGGCGGTAAAAGGCATGGTCCAAAAGGACCTTGACCTCCATGGCCGGCGTCAGAAAATTGCGGAATACCATGTCTCCTATGGATGGGATGTTTTCCTTCTGGGTCATGGTGATGATCGGTACGCCGAGTTCCTGGGCCCTTTCAGCAGCGGCCTCCGCGGCCTTGCTGGAGAGCGGCCCGATTAGGGCCACAACCCGTTCCTTCAGAACAAGTTCCTCCAGTGCCTCCAGGGCAACCTCCGAATCCCCGCGGGTGTCCCTGATCAGGAGTTCGATTTCCGGATCTCCGGGTCCGGCAAGCCATGGGGCCACCCCGGCCTGGATGCCTTTAAGTGTCTCCTCCCCGTAAATGGCAAAGGGCCCGCTCAGAGGAAGGAGGCAGCCTATTCGTCCCTTTCTTAGTGAGAGCTCCCTGTCTATTTGTTCCAGTAATCGGTCTGCCCTGTGGCGCCAGTCCGGGTCAGGGGTGGTATCAATCAGATCCATTGCGGCCTTTTGCGCCTGTTCAAGATCGCCTTGTTCTTGGTGGAGTGAGGCGGTTCGGTAAAGGACATCGGGAAGATAGGGGTTCTTATCCGGCCGGGCTGCAATGGCTTCCAGTTCCAAGACGGAGGCGCTTCCAAGTAGTTCGCGGACCGCCGCGTCAAGAGCTGATCGCGTTTGAGTCGACTCCGGAGCAACTTCGGTCGCATTTACCCACAGAGTAAAGGCTTCCAGGGGACGTCCGGCATCAGCCTCGCATTTTCCCGTGAGCAGAAGGGCCTCTCCCTCAAAAGGGCTTCCTGCATAAGTCTCCAGCCAGGACTCCCCGCGAAAGACACATCGTTCCACAGCTCCCAGTTTGTGAAGCGTGGAAAGTATGTCAAGCGCCACTTTGGGCTGCTCCGGATGAGCCGGGTACTCCCGGTAGACTCTTTCAAAAAGCGCCAGTGCCTCCAGGAAGCGTTGTTCCCTGTAGCGGATGCTTGCCATGCTGTACAGGGCGGATCGAGAATCCTCTCCCCTCGGATGTTTTTCCAGATAGGTGCGATAAGCCTCATAGGCAAGTTGATAATCGCCGATCCGCTCGTAACTGCGTCCTTTTTCAAGGATCATCACCTCGGATGGTTTGTCCGCCGGTGTGGGCTCTTTCAAAGGGACCTTGGGCCGGCAGCCGGCACCGGCGAGAAGCAAAAGGGCCATCCACGCAGCTATGGCGGGGACAGCCCTTATGGAAAGCCGGTGAAGAAATCCCATCACTTCTTCACTTCCTCGAAATCCGCGTCAACCACATCCTCGTCATCGGAGGATCCTCCGCCTCCGGTGCCTTCGGCGGATTCCGCCTGCTCGGTGCCGGCCTGCTGGGAGGCTTGTGAATACATGGCCTCGGCGAGTTTGTGTGAGGCCTGGGTCAGCTCATCAGTTTTCTGTTTGATGTCTGCAGCATCGTCCCCTTCAATTGCTTTTTTAAGGTTTTCTATGGCTGTATTGATGTCCCCTTTGGTGCCGGCGTCAAGTTTGTCTCCCAGTTCACCGATGGATTTCTCTGTGGAGTAAATCAGCGAGTCGGCCATGTTTTTGGCCTCCACCAGTTCTCGTTTCTTCTTGTCTTCATCAGCGTGTATTTCGGCATCTTTGACAAGCTGGTCGATTTCTTCCTCACTCAACCCGCTGGAGGCGGTGATCTTTATGGACTGCTCCTTGCCGGTGCCCTGGTCTTTGGCTGAGACGTTCACAATCCCGTTGGCGTCGATGTCAAAGGTCACCTCGATCTGCGGAACTCCCCTGGGTGCCGGCGGTATCCCCACCAGCTGAAACCTGCCCAGCGTCTTGTTGTAGGCAGCCATTTCGCGTTCCCCTTGAAGGACATGGATTTCCACGGCAGGCTGGTTGTCTGCGGCCGTGGAGAAGACCTGGCTCTTCTTCGTAGGGATGGTGGTGTTTTTCTCGATGAGTTTGGTGAACACGCCCCCCAGTGTCTCGATACCCAGGGACAGCGGAGTAACGTCCAGGAGCAGAACGTCCTTTACGTCTCCGGTGAGCACTCCTGCCTGGATTGCCGCCCCTATGGCCACAACTTCATCCGGGTTCACACCCTTGGTCGGCTCTTTTTCAAATATTTCCTTGACCTTCTGCTGAACTTTGGGCATCCGCGTCATGCCGCCCACCAGGATGATTTCTTCTATATCCGAGGGCTTGATGCCTGAGTCCTTGAGGGCCACCTTGCAAGGTTCGGTCACGCGGTTCACAAGGTCGTTCACGAGTGACTCCAGCTTGGAGCGGGACAGTTTCAGGTTCATGTGCTTGGGTCCGCTGGCATCCGCGGTTATAAAAGGCAGATTGACATCAGTTTCCATGGATCCCGAAAGTTCTATTTTTGCTTTTTCAGCAGCTTCTTTTAGCCTTTGAAGGGCCATTTTGTCATTTCTGAGGTCAATTCCTTGATCTTTTTTAAACTCATCAGCAAGATGGTCAACGATGCGCAGATCAAAGTCCTCCCCACCCAGGTGTGTGTCCCCGTGTGTTGATTTGACCTCAAATACCCCGTCGCCGATTTCCAGTATGGAGATATCAAAGGTGCCCCCGCCAAGGTCGAACACGGCGATTTTCTTGTCGCCCTTTTTATCCAGACCGTACGCCAGGGAGGCCGCAGTAGGTTCGTTGATGATTCGTTCCACTTTGAGGCCGGCTATCTTGCCTGCGTCCTTGGTTGCTTGACGCTGGCTGTCATTGAAGTAGGCCGGGACTGTGATCACCGCCTCGGTAACTTCATGTCCAAGATAGTCCTCAGCCGTCTGCTTCATCTTCTGCAGGATTATGGACGAGATCTCCGCCGGGCTGTATGTCTTACCTCGGATTTCGATGTGAGCATCACCGTTGTGTGCCTTAACCACCTTGAAAGGAGCGTTTTTCATATCCCGCTGAACCTCGGGCGAGTCGAATTTTCGCCCGATGAGCCGTTTGACCGCAAACACGGTGTTGTCCGGGTTGGTTATGGCCTGTCGTTTGGCGATTTGTCCCACGAGGCGCTCATCCTTTTCGTTGAACGCCACCATGGAAGGAGTAGTACGGGTTCCTTCGGCATTGGCTATAACCACCGGGTCTCCTCCCTCCATGATGGCCACACATGAGTTGGTTGTACCGAGATCAATTCCTATTGTCTTACCCATTTCATCCTCCTATTATTCCCGCCATAGTGCTGAACGTTTCTTAAAAGTATGCATATCGCACGTTCCCTGTCTCGTCGGAATATGGGGTCGGCGATCTGCTCTTAATTGCCTGAAACCTCTTCTCAAAGGGCCGGAGTGGAAACCATACAGCCTTCAGTGCTTATGGCCACAAGCCCCCTAAGAGGGAAAAGCCTTGTCTTCGCCCGAGCATTCCTTGTTTACGATGACCAGTGACGGGCGAATCAGGCGGTCATTTAGTACATAGCCTTTTTGAAGCTCTTTTAATACTTTACCTGCCCCGAGATTCGGGTCCTCCTGGATTGAGATGGCTTCGTGAAAGCAGGGATCAAAATCCTCTCCTTGGGCCCTGATCTCCTGTACTCCTGCCTGTTCCAGGGCTCCGCGCAATCCCTTGAGTGTCAGTTCCACTCCTTCCTGCAACGACGTGATACACTGCCCGTCAGCGGTGTGGCAGAGGGCGTTTTCCAGATTATCGAGTACCGGGAGGATTTCCTTGATCAGCTTCTCGTTGGCAAAACGCTGCCATTCCCTTTTTTCCTTCTGGTGACGCTTCTTCATGTTCTCCATATCAGCCTGGGCTCGGAGGTAGAGTTCGAAGTTCTCTTCCTTGTTTTTTTGAGCCTTGCTCAGGGCCTCGATCAATTCCTCCCTGGAGTATTCATCTATGGGCTTGTCCTCGTACGCCTCTGTCTCAGCGGAAATGACTGAAGATTCTTGCTCTTCCATCTCGGTTCGATCTTCGTTTTTCCCGTTTCTTATAATCTCGCCACTATTCATACGGCATCCTGATGAACATTTATTGTTAAACCGAACCCGCTCTTGCTTCCCGGGAACGAATTACAGAAACATTCTCGGCGGCGAAGACCTTCGGACACACCCGGATTGCCGGGCAACGGATATTCGGCTACACTGTGGTCATTCCTCAATTTGTTAGTTCTATTAAAGGCCATTTGCATAAAACGAGCCGATCTTGAAAACACCTTAATCCCTGCGGCCGAGCATCCCATACCACCGATTGCAAATTACGTTAAGCATCGGGTAAGTCTTTGTCAACCATGGGGCAATTGAGTTTTTTGACTTGTCCGGCGGGAGAAAAAGGACTCTTTTAAAAGGGGGTCTGTGTAATACGGGACAGCGCTCTTAGAAGTTCGGGTGCATACTCACGAGTCAGCCTTCTTGTTTCTTCGTCATCCCTGCCGGTCGGTTTAATGAAGAGCCCTTCGCAGCCGGCTCGAAACATGGCCACGGCGTCACTTATGAGTGATTTACGGGTGTAGAAAACCGCCGGAACTCCGGGATACCTATCTCTAACCTTTTTCAGGTTGGTAAGCCCGTATTTTCGGTTCTGGCCGACCCCTGCACAGGCCCGTTCGAACAGACCTCTCCACCCGTCTACGATTCGAAACAACCTTTTAAGATACTCGTTGTTGCGGTCGCCGGGAAATGAATCCAAGCCGTCAAAAACGGAGGAGAGATCAGGGATGGCCGCTGCTTCTTGCTCGAGGTCATCTTTGGGGGTGATCACCGGCTTGGTGACATCCGGGTCCTGTCCCCAGAGATCCAGCAGGAAAAGGGCCGGG
>CAYPSZ010000416.1:0-2330 GCA_964413125.1 uncultured Desulfobacterales bacterium | reverse complement strand
CCAGGAATTATAATAATCTACAGGTTGTAAGACCCGTAGCCGACTCACGCTCCAAAGAGACAACGATATGAATCAAATGCTGTAGGGATGTATTCAGTCGGTTCGGCAAACTGTTATTTAACGATTATTCTCCTTTATATACCGGCTTTCTCTTTTGTCTGAAGGCCGCCAGGCCCTCCAGCCTGTCTTGGGTGGGGATGGTGAGCCAGTAGGCGTTGGATTCAATGGCCAACCCGGTGTTGAGATCGGTTTCAAGTCCCTTGTTTATGGCGTATTTTGCCTGGGCCACGGCAATGGGACCGCTTTCGCAGATCAGAGAGGCCATGGATTGAGCCTCTGTGATGAGTTCCGGCATTGGACAGACCTTGTTGACCAGTCCAATATCAAGGGCCTCCTGCGCACTCACCCTGCGCCCCGTGAAGATCATTTCCTTGGCCTTGCTACCCCCGACCAACCGCGGGAGCCTCTGGGTGCCGCCGCCCCCCGGAATAATGGCCAGTCGTGTTTCTGTAAGGCCCATGCTTGCGTTTTCCGAAGCGATACGTATGTCACAAGCCAAAGCCAATTCAGTGCCGCCCCCCAGGGCCACTCCGTTGATTGCCGCGATTACGGGTTGGCCCAGGTTTTCGATATTAGTGAAGAGATCACGAATGGTGGTGATGAACTCCTTGACCTGTATGTCGGTGTAGGTGACCCTTTCCTTGAGATCAGCACCTGCGCAAAAGGCCTTGTCTCCTGATCCGGTGATAATGACAACCCTTATGTCCGGGCGAAAGCGCAAGGAGACGGTTCTCTCCGAGAGGGCGTGAACCAAGTCGAAATTAAAGGAGTTCATGACCTCGGGTCGGTTCAGGGTCAGGACCATGACCCCGTTTTGTTCCTCACTCAACAGCAGTTCATTGCCCATTTTTCTTCCCCCCACTCCCTTTCTTCAGCCCCTTGAGAACCAGCTCTTCGTAAATGTGCATGATGTCTTCTTTGGGCAAACGCCCGGATGGGTTGAACCAGGTCGCCACAGTCGTACACATGGTCAAGACGGCATAAGAAACCACTTTGACGTCGGTCGTTAAAAAAACTCCCTTATCCATCCCTTCTTGAATGATTTCCTGAAATTTCGCTTCATATGCATCACGACGCGCGACAATGCTCTTGTAATTCTTTGCAGTCAACCCGCGGAGTTCACTATCCGCAATCAGGACTTCCTTTTGCCGGTCACAATGGAACTTGACGTGGGATCGAATCGCCACCCGAAGTCTGTCCTCAATCTCCTTTACGGCGTATAAGGAATCATTCAAATATTCGATTAAGTCATCTAAAGTCGTAATCAATATATCAAATAAGATATCCTCTTTTCTTGAATAATGATGATAGATACTGGCCTTTTGAACCCCGCTTCCTAGTGCTATATTGCTCATAGAAGTGGCGAAATATCCTTTTTTATAGAACAAATCTATAGCTGTTACTTTAATATTTCTTTTCATTTGGTTCATTTTAGTGCGATCTTTCTTTATTCGTTGAACCATCTACCTACTCAGAAACTCTTGAGTTCAACTCCCGCTCAAAACGCGGGCCATACTTCCGTCCGATCGGTAGGCAAACTTACTAATACAATCAGATTATCTATATAAGTATCTCATTTATATGCCTTTTTTGATAAATGCCTACCAACCATACGGTAGGTTAGAAAAACATTACCTCAAGGGAAGGGGCTTGTCAAGACAAAAAACGCGTGCAGTAAACTCGTGAAATGTCCGGTCCCGGGCGGGGCTGAGTTAGAAGAAGACCTTATGCCTTGCCGCCATATTGAATAACTGCCGTACTATGGCCGGCATTATTAAAACAAGTTCCTATTCCGCATCTTAATCGGTCTCTTCGACGCTATCTTCAGAATCGTCGTCTTTCTTATTTTGCTTGCGCTTCAACTTTTCTTCCTTCTTTTTCTGCTTGGCCAACTCTTTTTGTCGTTTTTTAAACTTATAATTGGGTCTGCCCATGGTGCTCCTTCCTTGGCCTTCTCGGCCGGGACTGCTCGTCAAAAAGGTGGTGAATGAGGAATTCTGCGGGTTCGAGATGTTAATAAGGTGGTGAGACTATACACTAATGCAGTATCAGGTCGGAAACAAGTACATTTTTTAACCCTGATACACCTGCCGGCATTTGCCGGGCATGGTCCGATCGACAATCTTCAGGGAGGGCCTTCTGCTCGGATTTGCCGAATTACTTTTCTTGTTTCACCTTGCAATTTTTCCAGCTACCATGCCTTTCAAAATGCGGCTTTCTATCCTGCCTTTTTCTGGCGAGGCTTGCGGGAGGTATCTGAAAGGAGATCG
>CAYPSZ010000415.1:0-11601 GCA_964413125.1 uncultured Desulfobacterales bacterium | reverse complement strand
CAAATGACAGGCCACCAAGTGATCATCGGCGGCAATACGCATGGGTGGTACTTCTTTGTCGCATCTATCAAATCGTTGAGGACAGCGAGGGTGAAAACGACAACCGGCGGGCGGGTGAATGGGGGAGGGCACATCTCCCTCCAGAATTATGCGCTCTTTGCGGTAATGAGGATTGGGAACCGGTACCGCCGATAGCAATGCCACAGTATAAGGATGATACGGTTGCCCATAAAGTGTCTTAACCGGCGCTGTTTCAACAATCTGACCTAGGTACATCACTGTCACTCGATGGCTAATGTAACGAATAATTCCCAAATCATGAGAAATAAAGATACACGCGAAATTCATACGGCGCTGCAAGCGGCTGATCAAATTCAAAACCTGAGCCTGAACTGAGACATCCAGAGCTGAGACCGGTTCATCGCCTATGACCAGCCTTGGGTTAAGAATCAAAGCCCGGGCGATCATGATCCGCTGGCGTTGCCCACCGGAGAATTCATGGGGAAAACGCTTTTTGTGCTCCGGCTGCAGGCCAACCATCTCCAGCGCTTCGTTTACACGGGCTACACGCTTGTTCCGATTGTCTATTTTGTGCGTTAATAATGGTTCTTCGACAATCCTTTCAACGGTCAGCCTCGGATTGAGTGAACCATAGGGGTCCTGAAAAATAATCTGCATTTCACGGCGCAGAGGGCGCAACTCGCTCTCCGCCAGTTCTAACACGTTGCGCCCCCGATACCAGACCTGTCCGGCCGTAGGTTCAATGAGTCGCAGAATGCTTCGCCCAACAGTGGATTTTCCGCACCCGGACTCTCCTACCAGTCCCAAGGTTTCCCGGTCCGCCAAATCAAAGGAGATATTATCCACGGCATGCACATATTCGCGCTTCCGTTGAAAGAGATCCCGGCGCAGGGGAAAGTGTTTCACTAGTTGATAAACCTGTAGCAGATTATTCACGATACACCATCCAACAGGCCACCCAGTGTCCCGGCGTGACTTCTTCAAGGGGCGGTTTTTCCCTGCGGCAGTTTTCCACAGCAAGGGTGCAGCGCGGGTTAAAATTGCAACCGGCGGGCAAGTCAAGCAAACTGGGGACCGTTCCCTTGATTTCGTAAAGCTCACCCTGCTCACGTTCACTCGTGGGGCTTGGAATTGCCTCCATAAGGCCGCGTGTATATGGGTGAAGCGGCCGATCGAAGAGTTCCAGTGTGGATGCCGACTCCATAATCCTGCCAGTGTACATAACCATCACTTGGTGTGCGGTTTCAGCAATCACTCCCAGATCGTGGGAAATAATCATGATCGAAGTATTTAGCTCCTGCTGGAGTTCTTTCATCAGATCAAGGATTTGTGCCTGAATAGTGACATCCAGGGCCGTGGTAGGCTCATCGGCAATCAACAGTCGGGGGCGACAGGCCAGGGCCATGGCAATCATTACACGCTGACGAAGTCCGCCGGACAACTGGTGCGGATACTCACCAATGCGGCGCTCAGGAACCGGCACCCCTACCATGTCAAGCATTTCCACAGCCTTTTTCATTGCCTTAGAATATGAAAACCTTTGGTGGACACGAAAGACTTCCGCCAACTGGTTTCCAATTGTAAATACGGGATTCAAGGCGGTCATGGGCTCCTGGAAAATCATACTTACACGATCTCCGCGTAACCGTCGAATATCCTCATCCGACAGGAGCATCAGATTCCGGTCCTGGAAAACAATCTCACCTCCTGCAAAGAAGGCGGGAGGGATGGGCAACAGGCGCATGATCGACAGGGCCAAGACACTCTTGCCGCATCCGGATTCACCCACAATCCCGAGCACCTGTCCCTCTTTCACAGCCAGGCTGACATCATCCACAGCCCTAACAATACCCTGCGGGGTCGCAAAATAGGATTTGAGATGGTTAATCTCCAGTAGAGGCATAAAGAATATCTTTGCGAGCGTGTGATACATCAAGAAGTATTTTTAAATGAGTACCCCCGGACAATATTCCTGTCAAGAATATTTCGTCCCCTCTTCCTTAGAGTAAGTTCTCATCCTACGAAAAACATCTCGTATTCATACCGCGAGAGATGGGAGGAACATGATTTTGAAAATTGTTCCAAGAAATACGAAATTTACAAATAAAGGCCTAATTAATAAATATATTTGATAAAATAAAAAATAGTCAACTCGGCTTAGATATAACATACCATTTAATGGAATAACTTATATAAAGTCTGCCGTAAGTGTAAGGGAAGGGATTATGATTTATTGGGAGAATGAGACGATTGAGCATTGCAAAACACGGGCAAACAGGGTCTTTTGGATTGCAGTCCTTACCGGCAGGGGTAAGACTCCCTCTGGCCGCGCCTACATTCTTTTTCTGACGTGAAAATCGTGGAGATGGTTTAGCTCGTTAAGGCCGATGGGCTCGCTGGACTGTTTTATGTATTTTTATTCTATGCCTTTAGTATACTAATAGGCATTTATCTTATTCTGAAATATTTTTCAACTTGACATCTAATTCTGCACTAACCTAGCATACAAATTAAGAAGGTCTTTCATGTAATGCATGAGATAGCGGGAGGCAACAGCATGCTTAGCTCAGTGCGAATATTCATATTACTATTTTTAATGCTTATAATCCCAAGCTTAACAGAATCTTACAATAATATAAATTATAATGGGGATGAATATTTATATTATGACAGTAACGGGGATGTGGTGAAAAAGCCTATGTTTGACCCTGCCGGGGGAATATATCCCGGCAGCAAGATATATGTACAAATCAGTTGCGAAACAGAAGGCGCAACCATCAGATACACAACCAACAACACCCAGCCCACTGAAATGAGCATGAGTGTTGAATCCGGGCAAACCATATCAGTACCCGTCCCTGGAACCCTGAGAGCCAAAGCGTTCAAACCCGGCTGGCAAAACAGCCCCATGGCTGAAGCTTCTTATGCTATGGATAATGCATTCTTTATGACTAATGCCGGCCAAGCCCTAAAAGTTGTTTCAGGCAATGAAGTTTCACATGAGTTTGATCAGAGAAAAAAAGTGGCTCTGGAAGATGCGATCCGGGCGTTACAGATTATGGCGGGCGTTCGAAGCGCCTTATTGATGGTGGCCGCACCGGTGTTTCATCCGGAGCCTGAAACCTACTCACAACCACAAACCGTCCATATTTCAAGCGCAACACCTGAAGTTACAGTCTATTACACTACCGACGGCAGCGAACCCACCAAGAACTCTTTGGTCTATTATGAACCGATAGTCGTTTCCAGCAACACAACCATCAAAGCCAAGGCGTTCAAGAGCGGCTGGATGGATAGTGCCACCACCGGCGGGACCTACTTCCATACTCAACAGACCGGTTCACTGAGTGTGATAATCGAGCCCGCCTCCGCTGTCAAGGCCGGTGCACAGTGGCGAAGGGTGGGCACGACGATTTGGCGCGACAGCAAAGACAAGGAAACCGATGTGCCCACCGGCACCCATGAAATAGAATTCAAGAATGTCCCCGAAGGATCAACGCCTGAAAACCAAATCGTAAGTGTCGGCCCGGGGAAAACCACGACAGTTACCGTTGAATATCTCCGAAGAAGTGATTCATCTCATCTGTGGCTGGTTGCAACCACCCTCTTGCCCTCCCCTGCGATTGAACACGTCACGGAAAAGGTCGATTACGGCGCCACGGTTCGTTTTGGCGCAATCGTCTGGCTTGGCAACAGGAACACCAACGGCTGGGGAACCAACACCACAAAGAACGTCAACATGTCCTTCAAAGCTTACCTCACGGATCCCGTCGATGACAAAACCGGTGAATACGAGGACGTCCAGGAGTTGTTCGCGCACCCTGCCAACCCTTTTGGTGACGGGCCGGAACACACCGACGGCACTCCAATCCCTCCGATTTTCTTGAAAAACGGCGTGGCAACAGGCGGTCTTGATGATTGGGGCTATTTAGGCGACAATGATGTCTTTGCTCCGCATCCGTGGGGAGTTCAGGGCATCGGAGACTATCTTCGCACTCAGGATCTGCCGGCCGACCTTGACAGCGACACGGTCAATGCATTTCAAAACGATATCATCCCCGCGCTTCGCGATCTGATGGCCCAACGGAACAACCGGCTGCATCCAACCGAGGCTGCGATGGTGCGTTATGAACATACTGCACTGGGTATGACCTTCGCTTTTTTCTTGTACACCTACGAAATAGTGGCAACAAAACCCGGCATCTGGCGAGCGGAGTTCATGGTCGACGCCTTGGATCTCGTTAACCAGAGCACCGGCAACCATAATCCCGGAACATGGGAATTCGTGGTGGAGGACAGAGGAATCTTATACGACCCATCCGAATTCTATGGCTCGGGCGATGAACTGGCGGAGTGGCCTGACACAAGCCTGGTTTGTGAGCCTGCGCCGGCAGGAACCGCGCCGGTTCGGTACAGGGTCAAGAGAATTCGCGTGAGGCATGGTGGCGGGGAGACAACCGGCTATAAGGCATTCGATAATGCAGGTGTAAGCAAACAAGCTCGGAGAAAAACGAAAATCGACGAGTTTTGGGGTCCTTACGCCTCAGGTAAGTACTCGATGGACGGCACGGATTTTACGGATTACGAAAAAGCGGAACCAGACCAGGTCAGATATGTCTTCCTAATGGTTACGGGGCAGGATGCAAAAGGAAAAAGCACAACCACAGGGCAAGAAAAGGGTAGTGCCAAAGGGTCTGATGCAGCAAAGTGGGTCGAACTTCTTAATCCCTCCCTGCCTACGGAGTTTGCACGCCTGTATCACCAGTACGGCCATAATGTTCCATTCAACCCTACCAACACTCTGATCTTCATGCTTCCAAAACACTACTACTACCTATACCAGGAGCCCCGTTACAAGAGGAGTTACGAACAGGGAGTGGTGGAGTTTATTAAGGGTCGTACAGGCGATTTCAACCACGTGGAAGCAATTTTCATGGCGGGAAGAAGCCGGGGTGGGGCGTTGTGCCTCGCGCTCGCCAAGAGGCTCAAAGACCTGCGAAGCACATATTCCGGTCTGGCAAACACGGTCATCATGCCCATTGGCGTAGACGCTTACTCTGACTACAATGATGCAGGCGCAGTTGGTCACGGCACCGTTGCCGCCAACGGGGATTCATTCGGCACGGGAAAGGCCTATAAGGGCCGAAAACACAATCTCATGTCCATATTCGGGTCAGATGACAAAATCTTTGTTAGGATTAATCACGGTCACTACAAAAAAGAGAGCAATGTTTTTGATTGCGGCAGCGATTGTTCCAAAAGGAAATATCAGTTGGGTAATGATTTCGGCAGCAGGGAAAACGTTGCCCTCTGTAACGGCGGCGAATTGTGCCACGACGAGTTGGACCCCTACATGAACCCTTCAGATCTGGTTCCCAGCGATCAAGTTACCCAGGTAGCCTACACTCGCAAGCATTATGGGTTCGATGAAGACTACCACATAATCAATCAGGGCAAGAATCTTGAGTACTTCTTCAAATACGCGCTCGGAATGACCTGGCCTGACACAGGTACGGTGGGATGTGAGGCTTGTTCCACATCACAGTGGTACCTGCGGAATTGGCCGAACCCTGAAACCACAAGCTATTATGACAACATCAATACCGCGGCGATGGTGGGCCAGGAGTTTTCGGTCGATCGGGCCATAAGAATCAGCCATGTATCTCTTAAGGTGACACACCAAAGTGGAACAAATTCCTATAGAGTGGCTGTTTTTGGCGATTGTGACGGGCAACCGTGCGGTGCCGAGTTGGGCGAGTCTGCCTGGCAGGCAATATCCACATCCGCCGGCGCCTGGACCAACTTCCCTATCCAGGGCGCCCCTCTCCTGCCAAATCTCGATTTCGTGCCCTTCCGCTATTGGTTGGTTTTCCAGAGCCAAAACAGCGACGCCGGCGGCTACTTCGCTCACGGCACTTATGACTCCAGCCGATATCTGCCGGATCACGGGACTCTATATAAGCCGTACGGCATTGATTGGATTCCTAGAATGGACAGAGAAGATATGAGCTTCGTTATTCACGAATGCGCCAACTGAGCGCCTCGCTTCGCCACACGCGGCACGTAGTTCCCGATCGAAATGCCCCGTGAGCTTTCAGCTTCTATGAGCCTTGCAAATAAGGTCGGCGACAATGGCCCGCCTTGGATCACCTCATCTCATTTGTTTGTGGACGGTCCGGCACCTCTTGGTTATTGCCGGACCATTTCACAGTGGGCTCGACCCCGGTCAAGTCTTTGTATGCTTTTCTATCCCACTGTGACACCTTTCTTCGCAGGACAATAAAGCACAGAAAAATAATCACATACATAAACAGCAGACTGATAATCGCCAGAGAAGCCAGGCTGAAGATCCCCCTGACCAGCGATTCGAACTCCACCAGGCCCAGGCTGTTCACAAGGCTCCTAAACAGCTCGATCACCATATTCGGCATAAGGTCCATGATGCCGGCGGAAATCCACTGTCCAAGCCGGTCAATATATCCAGGCCGGGACACCCGGAGCGAGTATAAGAAAGCAAGGATCACGGCCGTTGCCGCACCCAGGAGAGGAGCCGCCTTTGCAGGGTATTTCTTGAGGGACCTCAACAAATAGAGGTTTTGAGATCCTGCTTCCAGGTCGGCCCTTATCTTTTTCCGGCCCTCGGGGCTGTCCAGGGACCTTTCTTGAAACAGGGGCGGAACGGCCATAGGCATGGCGGTGGGATCGTGTATGAATTCGGACAAGGAATCTTTGCAATAATGCCTGATCTGAGAATCCATCAGGGTGTAGCCATGGTACATCAATGCTTCCCGCTCGATAAAGCTGAATTGATCCAGGTCCGTGCGGATCCCGGCGACTCCCGGGATGAACTCCGACCGTATCCTGTCTAGGCCTTTTCCACGGTCTTTGAGGTTCAGATGAAGATGAATAAAAGCGAACTCGTGCGTCTCATCCTTCTGCTCCGGCAAGTGTTTCCAGCCCACAAGGATATCAAGCAGTTTGTTTCGAACCTGGAACTGGAAAATGCTGTTGACCCTGGACAAGACCTTCACAAGGCCCATGCCGATGGTATGCACCGGTTCCATCTGTCCCGAGGCGTCGCTTACCAGAAGCACGTTGCAGTCCCGGGGGTCTTCAATGAGGGCCTCAATTCCCTGGTTATCGGCAACGCCTCCGTCCACCAGCACATCGCCTGAAATCATGGTGGGTGGGAAAAGGCCGGGCACACCTGATGAGGCGCCCACCACCCTGGAAAGACGCAGGGAGTTCTTATTTACCCTTGACATCTCATTGACATGAGAAATGGGTTCGCGGGAAAAGGTCTTGCGCTCCCCGGAGAGAAGGGATGTGGTATTGATCAAGAGCCTGGTTCCTGATATCTCCTTTGTCCCGGGCTGCTCCATGTGTCCGGCCGCGCTTGGAAGCTGGTCCACGGTGTTTTTCTTGTAGAACCATAAGTCGTATTCCCGTTGAATCAGCTCCGACCTGGCGCCTGTGCGAAACGCCTTGAGAAAGAGAGTCTTAATAAAGAGCCATGGATGGTAAAACGGGGAAAAGACCAGGGCTCGGGAACGGAGGTTATTGTCCAGGGCCTCAAAGAAATCACCTGCAATCTCCTCAAAAAGAGCCAGGCGCACCTCTTTGGTGTCCTGTTCCCCAGGGGGTGCATGACGCAGGCGACGCTCCATCTCGCACAGATAATAGGCTGAAATGATTGAACCGCCGGATACGGCTGATATAACCCTGACCCTGGGCATAATGCCCATCTCCTCCAGGCGTCTTATCACTCCCAGATGAAAAATCGCGGCCCTGAACCCCCCACCGGACAAAGCAAGCCCGATGCGCGGGATCCTGCTCAGCCTTTCGGGTTCAACGGCTTTAGAGGCTTTCAGCCTTTCCGATTTTACGGACTCATGAGCTTGAGATAATTGTTTGGTAATAATCATGGGGACTCACCGAGGCAAGGTTGGCAAGATATACGAATCAATAACGGCCCACACCTTAGCCAAGGCTCTTGAACACCGCCTTTAATACACTGTAGGTTATTGCGTGCTTATATTGGTCTATATTGGCCAGGGCCAGACCTTTTTGCTTTAAGGCCTCCATTTCTGCGAGATCCTTCTTGGCAAGAATGAGCCACTCAAATTCGTCTTTGCTCAGTTCCCCCTTAGCAAGCTGATGACTCCACTTCTCAATGTCCTCGCGGGTCTTATGTACAAAATCAAGCCCGTCCTCAATGAGTGCATCCATTAAATCGACCCCAAGCTCAGGGGCGGAACTTTTGAGATCATCCCTCAGGTTTTGGAGAAAAATCTGGAAGTTGATCATGCCTACTTCACCCATGAAGGCCTTATTTTGCCGCTTTCCAGGCCAATAATGGCGTCAAAGGCGTCACTCACCACGGCCTTGGCCTCTCTTATGAAAAAAAGCGGCAAAACATCTTGCTCTTTCCAGCGCATCATGAATCCACCCAAAAGGTTTGCGCCGGGATCTTTGAGAATCTCCCACTGCCGGGCGCTGAGCTCGTTTCGTGGCCTGCCCTTAGCATATTCATGGGCCTTGTCCATTTCAAACAATAGAGCCTCAATTCCCTCAAGGTGACTGTCGTATGGCTCTCCGGCCTTATCCATCAGACGCAGGGATTTCACCTTCAAGGTTACAGCTTGGTCATAAGCCTTTTCACTGTATAGTGCGATGCCCGGCGCACAACCGTACAAAATAAAGAGAATGAACATGAGCCCAAAGGCAGCCCGGGCCAACCAAGAGCTAAACGCGGGGCCGCCCTTATTCAGCCGGCAGTCATCAACGATTCCAGTGTCTGAGCAATATTCTTTCAAACCTTTCCGATCCTGACAGCCGCTATTTCCGACAGACTCAAACCCCGGCAGGCAATCGAATACTTTCATGGGTTTTGGGCGGCCAAGGTATGAGGTGGAGGCGTTCGGTGCGCACGACTCAGACCAAGGCCAAACGCAAATAGAAGTTCCACGGTCACCCGCCTTCGAGCGGGGGAAAGATGACCAGGCTATCTCCGAGACTAAGCGGGGTGTGGAGCCCTGCAGGCCGGCCGTTGACCAGGATAACCTTTGGGACCTCCTCGGGGAGGCCCAGGCCGGCGAGTACGTTTGCCGGCGTGGAACCTCGGGGAAGTTCCATTTCAAAGGCACTCTCCCCTGAAGGAGAGTACTTTTGGAGGTGGAAGTAGAGTTTGACCCCGATATTCACGGTTTCTCATTCCGGTCTGGCCCACTCAAGCCCCAGCTCCAGGAGCTTTTCCCTGGTGGGGACACCCTGCTGGTCCCACCCGCGAACCCGGTAGTATTGATCCAACATTTCTTCCAGATGGCAGACCATGCCCTTGCCGGGGCCGTCGGGGAGAGGCTCGGATGTCATTCGTGGGGGCAGGCTGTCCTGGGCCCGGCTCATACCCGCCCCGTTAAGAAAAACCCTTTCGGCATTGGCCACCCGCTCCCCGGAGCGGATAAGCTCTTCGAGGGTATAGCCCGCGCCGGTGGCGGCGTTTAGGAGTTCCATAATCTTCCGGGGCTTGATATCCTTGGTGGCTGTCACCAGATTGCGCACGGAGTAAAAGACACAGACGCCCGCAGAGTCTATCACACAGAAGGAGTCCTGCCAGTCCTTGATTATGGGGGGCTTATCCTCGAAACTCAGGGGATCTATGAGAAACGGGACCCCAAGGAGTTCGATGTAGGCCGGGTCGCCCCGCATGTGAGAGGCCCCGATGGGGGATGTGGCATAAGCCAGGCCCATACCTTGCTCCGCCCTTGGCTCGTATCCGGCAAACTCCTGTCCTTTGGACACCATGGCCAGTTCCGGTTGGCCGTACCGTTCAGCCAACCGCAGGCTTCCCAGGGCCAGTATATCCCCGAACCCCTCCCTATAGCCGGTCAAACGGGTGAGTTCCACTATCGCCTCTGCATCTCCAAAGCCTAAGGGACGCCCGACGTCGGATTGGGGCAGCCGGCCGCGCTCGGCAAGCTCCATTGCGCATGCGATGGTGGCGCCCATTGTGATGGTGTCCAACCCCAGCTCATTGCAAAGGTAGTTGGCTTTGGTTATTGCCGCAAGGTTGTCCACACCACAGTTACTGCCGAAGGAATACACGGTCTCGTACTCGGGACCCTCTCCGCTCCCTTCAAAGCCCGGCTCCTCCACTTTGGTTCCACGACCGCAGGCGATGGGACAACTGAAACAGGCCGTGGGCTGTACCAGGAACTTGCGGGTCAAGGCCTCTCCGTTGATCTCATCCGTCCCCTCAAAGGTGCCCGCCTGGAAGTTGCGGGTGGGTAGGGCCCCGTAATTGTTGGTCGCAACCGCCGTAATGGCCGTTCCGTAAGTCCTGAGCGGAGGTGGCGCATCCTTGTATGTATCCTTGAACTTGGCGTTGAGCTCATCGCAGATCCTCTTGAATTCCTCAGGGTCATGGAGCGGGACCTTCCCTGAGCCCTGCACCGCCACGGCCTTAAGGTTTTTGGATCCCATTACCGCACCCACCCCTGAGCGGCCGGCGGCTCGATGGCGATCGTTCATGATCGAGGCGAAAAGGACCCCCCGCTCCCCGGCCGGGCCGATGCTGTTTATCCTGGCCTTCTCATGGGTTTCAGTTCTGAGGATGTCATCCGTCTCGTGGGTGGTCTTGCCCCATATGTGAGTCGCGGGCCGCAGTTCGGCGCTGCCGTCCCGGATCCGGAGGTAGACCGGATCGGCGGAGCGGCCCGTGAACAAGAGGGCGTCGTACCCCGCCCTCTTCAATGCCGCAGGGAAATGGCCGCCCGAATTGGAGCAGGTGAGGGCTCCGGTGAGAGGAGACTTGGTGATGATCATGTATCGCGCGCCGGTGGGGGCGCCGGTCCCCGTCAGAGGGCCGGTGGCCATTACAAGGAGGTTCTCCGGGGAGAGCGGATCACATCCTGGATCCAGCTCTTTCAACAGGTAATAAACGCCGAGCCCCCGGCCTCCAATGAAATCCTTGACAACCGAGGGAACCACGGATTCTTCCGTCACTTCACCTGCGGTCAGATCCACACGCAGAGCTTTTCCCGTCCAACCAAACATGCTAATCCTCCCTCACAATTTCTCTGGTTCGCTCATAGGGCTTGCCATCAAAGGCCCATGCACAGGCTCTCAAGACCCGTCATGTCAGATTAGGGAGAGTATCTTTCTGGCCTCTGACGGTGAAGCCGGGTCTCTGCCAAGTTGCCTGCTCAGATCCGCAATACGTTCCACGAGCATCTCATTGGTGGCCAGCTCGCCTTTTCGGAAATAAATGTTGTCCTCCATCCCCACCCTTACATGCCCTCCCATAAGAAGGGCGTGCACTCCCATGGTGAGTTGCGCCGATCCCATACCTGAGACGCTCCAGGTGCTCCCCGCCGGAATAAGGGAACGGAGGTACACCAAATTCTCAATGCCCGCCGGGAGAGCACCTTTGAGGCCAAGAACAAAATTGAAATGAAGGGGTGCTCGGGCCAATCCTTTACTTTCCAGGGAAATTGCATTGGAGACCATGCCGGCATCAAAGATCTCCATCTCAGGTTTGATCCCCTGTATTTGCATCTCTGCGGCCAATCCCTCCACCAG
>CAYPSZ010000414.1:0-16990 GCA_964413125.1 uncultured Desulfobacterales bacterium | reverse complement strand
GCTGTTTGGCTGTTAAGCTGTTTGGCTGTTTGGCTGGGGGGGCTTCGGGTTCTAGCTGTTTCGCTGTTGAGGGTAAAGATAGAAGCTGAACCATTGGGAGGGGATCCCTTAGGGCAAGCCGGAAGGAGAGACCAGCTCGGGAGCGTAGTAGCGAGAGGCCTCACAGCACAGGAGCCAGGGCCGGCGCTTGGCGCCGCGGGGGTCAGGGTGTTGAAGGCAAAGGGTAAGGCAATAACCCCATAACCCCATAACCCCATAACCACATAACCACATAACAACATATCAATTTCTTTCCGGAAACCCCGTTGGGGATGACGGCGTCTTTTTAAGGGAAAAACAGTTGACTTGGGAAGACGGGGTGTGTTAGCTTTTGGTGAATGAATGCTCATTCATTTCAGCCGGCGGGCACAGCGGCGCTTTGAATGGACCGGGGAAAAAGGCAAGGATCATTGATCAACGAGAAGGAGGTCTCCTTATGAGCAGCAAGATCAAACGGGCCGGGGTCATAGGGGCCGGCGTCATGGGAGCGACCATCGCCGCCCAGCTCGCGAACGTAGGCATTGAGACCCTGCTCCTGGACATCGTCCCCCCTGAACTTACCGACGAGGACCGCAAGAAGGGGCTCACTGAAGACAGTAAGGAGTTTCGAAACAAACTTGCCCGTCAGGGCCTGGAGACGGCTCTTAAGAGCAGGCCTGCGTCCTTTTACATCCCTGAATACGCAAAGAGGGTGGAGGTCGGGAACCTGGAGGACGATCTGGAGCGCCTTGGGGAGGTGGACTGGATCATCGAGGTGGTGGTTGAGAGGCTCGACATCAAGAAAAAGGTCTTTGAAAGGATCGAAGGCGTGCTGAGCCCCGGCACCATTGTCACCTCCAACACCTCCGGCATATCGGCCAAGGCCATGAGCGAAGGGAGGTCGGAAGCCTTTCGCAAGCGCTTCGCCATCACCCATTTTTTCAACCCGCCCAGGTACATGAAGCTTTTGGAGATCGTGCCGTGCGAGGACACCCTGCCAGAGGTGCTGGAGGCGCTGGACGAGATCTGTGACAAGGTGGTGGGCAAGGGAGTGGTCTGGGCAAAGGACACCCCCAACTTCATAGCAAACAGGATCGGCGTGTTCAGTATGCTCCATGTCATCCGGTCCATGCTGGATCTGGGGCTTTCCATAGAGGCCGTGGACAAACTGACCGGTCCGGTCATAGGGCACCCCAAGAGCGCATCCTTCAGGACCGCGGACCTGGTGGGGCTGGATACCCTCCTTCATGTGGCGGAAAACGTGTATGAGGGCGCGCCGGACGATGAGAAGCGGGATACGTTTAAGCCCCCTGAGCTTTTGAAGAAAATGCTTGAAAAGAAGCTTTTGGGCGAGAAGACCAAGCAGGGTTTTTACAAGAAGGGAAAGGACGACAAGGGCAATAAGATCATCCTTTCCCTTGATACGGACACTTTGGAGTTCACTCCTCAGGAGAAGGTCAAGTTCGCTTCCCTGGAAGCGGCACAGACCATGTCCGGCACGGGCGCCAAAATAAAGGCCCTTTTCTACGCCGACGACAAAGCGGGCGAGTTCACTTTCCGCCAGACCGCCGAGACCCTCATCTACTCGGCCAACCGAATTCCCGAGATCGCAGACGACATCGTGAACGTTGACAACGCCATGAAGTGGGGCTTTGCCTGGAAGATGGGTCCGTTCGAGGCATGGGACGCCCTGGGCGTTGCAGCGTCCATCAAGAAGATGGAGAAGGCCGGTTATGAGATACCGGGCTGGGTCCGGGATATGGTGGATCAGGGCAACGAGTCCTTTTACAAGATGGAGGCGGGCAAGTCACTGTATTACGACCCGTCCGGCAAGACCTACAAAGAGGTCCCGGTAAAGGCGGGGGTCATTCTGCTCCCTGCGCTCAAGGACCGAAACATGACGGTGACCGGCAACAAGGGCGCCACCCTTGTGGACCTGGGCGACGGCGTCGCGTGCCTGGAGTTCCACACCAAGATGAACGCCATGGGAGACGACATCGTCACCATGGTCTACAAGGCGGCTGATATCGTGTCCAAGGATTTCGACGGCCTTGTCATCGCCAACCACGGGACCAACTTCTCAGCCGGGGCCAACCTGCCCATGGTACTTTTCACGGCCCAGGAAGAGGAGTGGGACGACTTGGACTGGATGATCAAGACCTTCCAGGACGCCTTTATGAAACTCAAGTACCTTGACAAGCCCGTTGTGGCGGCCCCGGCCGGCATGGCACTGGGCGGAGGCTGCGAGATCTGCCTTGCCGCGGACCGCGTGCGCTTCGCCGCCGAGACCTACATGGGGCTGGTGGAGGTCGGTGTGGGCCTGATCCCGGCGGGCGGAGGCACCAAGGAGCTGTACCTTCGAAATACCGAGCACTTATTCGAGGTTCCGCGCGGGGGGCTCTATCCCAAGCAGATCGAACTCATGCCTTTTATTGCCAGGGCCTTTGAGACCATTGCCATGGCCAAGGTGGCCACTTCAGGGCCCGAGGCCGTGAAGGTGGGTTATTTGCGGCCTACGGACAAGATGACCGTAAACCGGGACTATCTCATTGAAGACGCCAAAAAGACCGTGCTGGTCATGAACATAGAAAGGTACCAGCCGCCCATGTACCGTGACGAGATACGAGTGGCGGGCAAAGACACATTCGCCATGATCAAGCTGGGCCTGTGGACCATGCACGAATCCGGGTTTATCACGGATCACGACGTCACCGTCTCCACCAAGGTGGGTTACGTCCTCTGCGGGGGCGAGGTCCTGGCTGATACCATGGTGAGTGAACAGTACCTGCTGGATCTCGAGCGTGAGGCTTTCTTGAGCCTCTGCGGCGAGCCGAAGACCCAGATGCGCATACAGCACATGCTCCAGACCGGCAAGCCGCTCAGGAATTGATCCGGGCATGGGACCTTGAGGCTCGAGTCTGAAAGGTTCGGACGGAGGAGCAAAGACAGAGGCATAGCGGCCTGATGAATCGGGTCCGGGAGATTACAACAGGGGCGGAGCCAGCCCCCTGACAAATGAATGCAGCGATTTGCAAGGAGGAAACGCCATGAGAGAAGCCGTGATCGTCGCCGCCTGCCGAACGGCGGTCGGAAAGGCCCCTCGCGGAATACTCAAGGACACACGCCCCGAGCACATGGGATGCACGGTGCTGGGCGAACTGGTGAAGAGAGCGGGAGACCTTGACCCGAACCTCATAGACGATGTGATCATAGGATGCACCTTTCCCGAGGCCACCCAGGGCCTTAATTTGGGCCGCGTCCTGGTGATGTCAATGGGTTGGCCGGACCGGGTCCCTGGCATGACCGTAAACCGTTTCTGCTCGTCGGGGCTCCAGTCCATCGCCATCGGCGCCGAGAAGATCATGTGCGGCTACTCGGATGTGGTTGTGGCCGGGGGCGTGGAGAGCATGAGTCAGATTCCCATGGGCGGGAGCATGATGTACCCCAACCCGGCTCTGGTGGATGAAAGACCGGGCGCTTTTACCGGAATGGGACTTACCGCAGAGAACGTGGCTGAAAAATACGGCATCACCCGTGACGAGCAGGATGAGTTCGGGGCCCTGAGCCAGCAGAAGGCCGAAGCGGCCGTCAAGGCGGGCAAGTTCAAGGAGCAGATCGTGCCCGTAACCGTCAAGAGACAGAAGCAGCTGAAAAACGGCCGTTTCGAGTTCGAAGAGTTCGTCTTTGACACCGACGAGGGCGTCCGTCCGGGCACCACAAAGGAAAGCATCAGCGCGCTCAAACCCGCGTTCAAGCCCACCGGCAGCGTAACCGCCGGAAACTCGTCCCAGACCAGCGACGCAGCGGCCGGAGTGGTGCTCATGAGCAAGGAAAAGGCCAAAGAGCGGGGGCTCAAGCCCATGGCCACCTTCAGGAGCCATATAGTGGAAGGGTGCCCCCCCGAATACATGGGCGTGGGGCCGGCAGTGGCCATACCCAGACTGCTCAAGGTCACCGGCATGGATTTGGACCAAATCGACCTTATCGAGCTCAATGAGGCCTTTGCCGCCCAGGCCATCTACTGCATACGAGAATTGGGTATCAATGAGGACATCACCAACGTTAACGGCGGAGCCATTGCACTGGGGCATCCCTTGGGTTGCACGGGGTCCAAGCTTACCACCCAGCTCATCTACGAGATGCATGAGCGCAAGGCCCGCTTCGGATTAGTATCCATGTGCATCGGTTTCGGCATGGGCGCAGCAGCCATCTTCGAAGTGGAAGACTATTAGGCCTTGCAGCCCAAAGCCCGGAATGTTTTTGTTTTTGCGGCCAAACAGCCAGAGCCCGAAGGGCTCTCCAGCTTAACAGCTCAACAGCTCAACAGCTCAACAGCTTAACAGCTAAAACGGAGGACCAAATGAGTGAACTAAAGCTATTCAAAGGAGGAGAGTTCCTTCTGGTTGACGCATCGCCGGAAGAGGTCTTCACACCGGAGGATTTCGACAAGGAACAGATAATGATCGGCAAGAGCGCCTTGGAATTCGGCCGGGGTGAACTGGTTCCCCGGAGGGAGGAACTGGCCGAATGCAACCCTGAACTCCTCCGTGACATGCTCAAAAAGGCCGGCGAACTGGGATTCCTGGGGGCCGACATGCCCGAGGTATATGAAGGCTCCGAACTGGACAAAGTCAGCGGGACCCTCATCACGGAGCACATCAGCCAGGGAATCAGCGGCTTTGCCGTAACCCTGGCGGTCCAAACAGGCATAGGCAGCCTGCCGGTGGTCCTTTTCGGCACCCCGGAGCAGAAGAAGAAATATCTCCCCAAGCTGGCAAGCGGTGAATGGGTGGGCGCCTACGCCCTGACCGAACCGGGGCACGGCTCGGATGCACTGGGCGCCGAGACCACCGCCACACTGTCCGAAGACGGAAAACATTACATGCTCAACGGACAGAAGCAGTTCATCACCAACGCCGGGTTCGCAGACCTTTTCCTCACATATGCCCAGGCCGACGGTGACAAATTCACAAGCTTCATAGTGGAGCGGTCCTGGGACGGGGTCTCTGTGGACGAAGAAGAAAAGAAGATGGGTGTGCACGGCAGTTCCACACGGGCCGTTATCTTTCAAGACGTAAAAGTCCCGGTGGAAAACGTTCTGGACGAGGTGGGCCGCGGGCACGTGGTGGCCTTGAACACCCTCAATGTGGGCCGTTACAAGCTGGCCGCCTTTACAGTGGGCTCCGCCAAGATCATGCTCGCCGAGACCATCAAGTACGCAAAGGGCCGGGTCCAGTTCGGCAGGCCCATCGCTGAGTTCAACCTGATCCGCGCCAAGATCGCGGAAATGGTCATACGCATATATGTGACCGAAAGCATGGTTTACAGGACGGCCGGGCTTTTGGACCTCACCCTGGAGGGCATCGATCCCACGAAGGCAGAGGCCGGCAAGGAGGCGGGCGAGGCACTTCGCACTTACGCCCTCGAGTGTTCCATCAACAAGATATACGGCTCCGAAATGCTGGACTATGTGGTGGACGAGTGCGTTCAAATCTACGGCGGGTACGGCTATATCCAGGAGTATCCCGCAGAGGGCGCCTATCGGGACTCCCGCATCAACCGGATCTGGGAGGGGACCAACGAGATCAATCGCATGATCATTGTGGACGCCATCATGAAGGCCGCCATGAAGGGCGAACTGCCGCTTCTTCAGGCGGTTCAGAAGGTCATGGGCGACCTCCTGAGCATGCGTCCCTCCATGGGAATGGGCGAGGAAGAGGCCCTGCTGGAAGCTGAAGAGAAGATGGTTCGGAACGCCAAGAAAATCGCGCTTCTGGCAGCCGGCGCCGCAGCCCAGAAGTACATGCAGAAGCTGGCAAAAGAGCAGGAGATCATAGCCTACATTGCAGACATGATCATAGAGATCTTCGCCATGGAGAGCGCTCTTTTGCGGGCCCGGAAAAAGGCGGGCCGTGAAGGCGACGAAAAGGCCGCCCTTCACATTGCGGCCACCCGCGTCTATGTCAACGACACGCTTCCCGGGATTGACTTCCGGGCCAAGCAGATTCTCGCGGCCATATCCGAAGGGGAGGAGCTCAGGACCCAGCTCATGGGCATCAAGAAGCTGGCCAAGTATACTCCCGTCAATACTGTGGCCCTAAGGCGGCAGATTGCCGATAACGCGATCCCCGCCGTAAGATACACCTTGACAAAAATGTAAGCAGTACATATAGTTCCCGATCACTTCCTTCGGGGGGGCATATTGTGCCGGGAAAAGGGGGGTCTCCCATCGACCCCTCTTTTTGTTTTCATTATAGTTCGTAGCAAATGAATTGATACTTCTTCGTGCTCTTAATCTTAATCTTGCTCTTGCTCTTAATCTTGCTCTTAATCTTGCTCTTGATTTTGCTCTTGCTCCAATAAATGAAGGAAAACAAATTCTGAAAGAGATTGTTTCTATGATAGTAGGGTTGATCAAAAAAATACGCCTGACATAATTTGTGAGTCACAAGCAAACCATGGATTCGAGCAGGAGCAAGATTAAGAGCAAGAGCAAGAAAAATAATATCGGAGCCCGAAGGGCTCTCCAGCTTAACAGCTAAACAGCCAAAATGAATGAAATAAAAAACCTAAGAAACATAGGCATAAGCGCCCACATAGATTCCGGCAAGACCACTCTCACCGAGCGGGTCCTGTTTTATACGAAACGGATTCATTCGGTCCACGAGGTCAAAGGCAAGGACGGCGTCGGGGCAACCATGGACTCCATGGAGCTGGAGCGGGAAAGGGGCATCACCATATCCTCCGCCGCCACCCACTGCCACTGGAAGGGCTTCAGAATCAACATCATTGATACGCCCGGCCACGTGGATTTCACCATTGAGGTGGAAAGGGCCCTGAGGGTGCTGGACGGATCCGTTCTGGTACTGTGTGCCGTAGGCGGGGTACAGTCCCAGTCCATAACCGTGGACCGGCAGATGAAGAGGTACGGCGTTCCGCGCATGGCCTTCATCAATAAATGCGACCGGTCCGGGGCCGATCCTTTCCGCGTCACCAGGCAGCTCCGGGAGAAACTGGGCCACAATGCAGTGCTCATGCAGATTCCTTTGGGCCTGGAGGCCCGATTCGAGGGCGTCATAGACCTGGTGACCATGAAGGCCATCCGGTTCCAGGGGGAAAGCGGCGAGGAGGTCCGGGAAGAGGAAATCCCCTCGGGATCGGCGGAACAGGCCTTGGCCGCCCGGGAGCACCTGCTGGACGCGGCGTCCATGTTCTCGGATGAGCTCACAGAGGCCGTGTTGGAGGACCGGGTCACTGAGGAACTGATCAGGGAGGCGGTTCGAAGGGGTACCCTCAGCCGTGATCTTACCCCGGTGTTTGTGGGATCCGCATATAAGAACAAGGGCGTCCAACCCCTGCTGGACGGGGTGGCCGACTACCTGCCTTCGCCTCTGGACGTTGAGAACATCGCCCTGGATTTGGACCGCGAAGGCGCCCCGTTCCCCCTTGTGCCCGATCCGGAGGGGCCCTTGGCCGCCCTCGCGTTCAAGCTGGAGGTGAGTCCTTACGGACAACTCACCTACCTCAGGATCTACCAGGGCAGCCTTTTCAAGGGGGCCGACCTGGTCAACACCCGGGATCGCAAGGGCATCAAGGTGGGCCGGCTGGTGCGCATGCACGCGGACAAGATGGAGGAGATCACCCGGGCCGAGGCCGGCGACATAGTGGCGCTTTTCGGGGTGGACTGCTTCAGCGGGGATACCTTCACGGACGGCCGTCTAAACTGCTCCATGACTTCCATATATGTACCCGAGCCCGTCATATCCCTGAGCGTCAGGGCGGGGAACCGCAAGTCCGAGGGGCCTATGGCCAGGGCGCTGGGACGTTTCATTCGGGAAGACCCCACCTTTCGCAGCCACGTGGATCCGGAAACCGGCGAGACCCTCATCTCGGGCATGGGGGAACTGCACCTGGAGATCTACCTGGAGCGAATGCGCCGGGAGTTCGGAGCGGAAGTGGAATCCGGGGTTCCTCAGGTGGCATACCGGGAGGCCATATCCCGCCGCGCCGAGTTCAACTACATTCACAAGAAACAGACCGGCGGCGCCGGCCAGTACGGCCGCGTGGCCGGATACATGGAGCCTTCCGAGGAGGGTGAGTACGAGTTCGTCAATCAGGTCAAGGGCGGGGCGGTCCCCACGGAATACATCCCTGCGGTGGACAATGGTTTCAAGGGGTGCCTTACAAAGGGTCCTTTACTCGGAATGCCCGTGCTGGGCATGCGCGTGGTGGTGAACGACGGCCAGGATCACCCGGTGGACTCGTCTGAGAAGGCCTTTTATACGGCCGCTGTGGGCGCCTTTCGCCAGGCCTATTCCAAGGCGGCGCCCATCATACTGGAGCCCGTAATGAAGGTCTCGGTGGAGTGTCCCTCCGAGTATCAGGGAAGTGTCCTTGCCTCCATCAACCAGCGCCGGGGCGTCATCATCAGTTCCACCGAAGACGGCCTGTTCACAACCGTTGATGCAGAGGTGCCCCTGGCCGAGATGTTCGGCTATGCAACGGCGCTTCGTTCCCTGACCCAGGGAAAAGCTGAGTTCACCATGGAGTTTTCCAGATACGCCAAGGTGCCGGAATCCATTTCCGAGGAACTCAAGAACAAGGCGGCCGACAAAGCCAAGGGGGGAAAAAGATGATTGTGGACTACGCCAGATCGAGTCCGTTAAGGATTCTCGAGTACTCTTCCAAAAAAGGGCTGGGCCGGGGCAATCTGGGAGTGCTCACGGCCCGTGCGGGCGTGGGCAAGACCGCCTGCCTCATCCACATCGCCTTTGACAGGCTGTTCCGGCGAAAGAAGCTGGCTCACATCTCACTTGTGGATGTGCCGGAAAAGGTAACCTCATACTACAATGTCATTTTCTACGACCTGGTAAAGGCCCTGGATATCAAAGACGACAGTGAACTACGCGCCCTCATGGAGCAGAACCGCATGATCCTGGCCTATGTGAATCGCAGCTTCGCGGTGGAGCGACTCGGGGAAAACCTTGACAACCTGGCAGTACATGCAGGATTCCGGCCGGACACCCTCATTGTGGACGGCCTGGATTTTGCCGGGTCGGGCAGGGAAGTACTGGAGCAGTTCAAGGAACTGGCAGGGCGTTTTAATGTGGACGTGTGGTTTTCCGCCGTCAGCCACCGGCACCTGCCGGAGACGAACGAAAGAGGGATCCCCAGCCCCCTGATCCATGTGGACGACCTCTTTGACATAATACTCCAGCTCCTGCCCGAGGCCGGGGGGATCAATCTGAATCTGCTTAAGGATCACGACTCCTACGGCACTCCCCTGGCAGGCATCCGAATGGATGCGGGTACCTTCCTCGCCTTGGATGAAAGCGCATAAGCAGGATCTTATGGGGCAGGTAGATTAGGTGGATTGAAAGGCGCCTGATATATGACACTTAAGGGTATTTGTCATACGCTTAGGGTGATGTTTTCATGGCGAATGCTTGTCATGTTCGCCTTCGGAATTGTCTCTGGGTTTCCCTTTTACATCGTCAAGGACGTCCTCAAGGCATGGATGACGGACACCGGCATTGACCTTACCACCATCGGTTTGTTTTCCGCGGTAACCCTTCCTTACACCCTTAAATTTATCTGGTCCCCATTGATGGACCGTTTCGTCCCACCCTTCCTGGGCAGGCGCAGGGGGTGGATTCTGATGGCCCAGTTGGGTTTGATCTGCGGCATTTCCCTCATGGGTCAGTTTGATCCGGCCCATGCCCTTAAGTGGATTGCTGTTGCGGCCCTGTGCGTGGCCTTTTTCGGCGCCAGCCAGGACATAGCCCTGGATGCCTTCAGGAGGGAATACCTGACCAATGAAGAGCTGGGTTTCGGGACCGGGGTGTGGATGAACGCCTGGAGACTGGGGATGTATGTCTCGGTGGGGGTCTCCTTTCTTGCGGCCGATGCGGATATCTCCTGGTCCACCATCCACGTGGTTCTGTCCATCATGATGATTGCCGGGATCGTGACCGTGCTTCTGGTTCCCGAACCCCGTGTGGAAGCGCCGTACCCGGCCTCCCTGCGGGAGTCGGTTGTGGAGCCGTTTCTGGAGTTTTTCAGAAGGCGGGACGCGGTCCTGGTACTTCTCTTCATTCTCCTCTACAAGATCGGCGACAACATGGCCGGGGCCCTGAACATCCCTTTCATACTGATGCAGGGATTCACCAAGACCGAGTATTTCGTTATTGTGAAGGGCATAGGAATGGCATGCCTGTTCGGAGGGGTCCTCCTCGGCGGGGCCGCCATGGTGCGTCTGGGTATTGCAAGGTCCCTGTGGGTATTCGGAATCCTCCAGGCTCTGTCAACGGCCTTCTTTGCCGTGCTCGTGTGGGTGGATCACGGCACTGTTTTTTGGGAGACTTATCGACACATGCTGCTCTCGGCGATCGTGGGGTTTGAGTTTTTCTCAACAGGAATGGGCCAGGCGGCCTATGCCACCTACATGGCCGTTCAGACCAACAAGCGTTTCACCGCAACTCAGTATGCCCTCCTCACAAGTCTCATGGCGGTTCCAGGCACGGTGGCCGCGTCCGTCACCGGTTTCATGGCCAAGGGTCTGGGCTGGAGCGGCTTTTATATTACGTGCGCACTGGCGGCCTTGCCCGGGATGCTTCTTCTGTTTAGAATAGCGCCTTGGAGCAGCAGCAACGATGAACTGGATGTGGCCTCGAAGGCCCATACAACAGGACACATATGAACAAGCCGGGACGAAATGATCCATGCCCATGCGGAAGCGGCCGTAAGTACAAGAAGTGCTGCCTGAGCAAAGCGCCTCCTCCTGTTAAGGACCATGGGGAGACTTACAGGCGGAATCACGGGATCCTTTTGAAAATGGAGAAAGACATAGAGGCCATTCGCGAGGCCGGCCGCATAGCGCTTGCAACACTCGACATGGTGGAAGAGCGCATCCGTCCGGGGATGAGCACGGATGAGATAAACACCCTGGTACACCAGTTCACCATAAAGCACGGGGCGGTGCCAGCCCCGCTCAACTACCGCGGGTATCCCAAGAGCGTGTGCGTCTCCGTAAATGAAGTGATATGCCACGGGATCCCCGGGGAGCGAATCCTTAATGAGGGCGACATCGTAAACGTGGATGTCACGCCCATCCTCAACGGATATTATGCTGACGCGAGCAAGACCTTTTTTGTGGGCTCACCAGGACCGGATGCGGAAAAGATCGTTCGCGTGGCCAGGGAGTGCATGGAGGCGGGTATCTCCATGGTCAGGCCCGGGAACAGGGTGGGCGACATCGGATGGGCTATTCAAACACTTGCCGAGAGGGAGGGCTGCTCGGTGGTTAGGGAGTTCGTGGGCCACGGCGTTGGATTCGATTTCCACGAGCCGCCCCAGATACCCCACTTCGGCGTCAAGGGCCGGGGGATCCAGCTGATCCCCGGAATGGTTTTTACCATAGAGCCCATGATCAACCTGGGACAAAAGGAACTCCATCTGCTGGACGATAACTGGACGGCGGTTACGGACGACGGTTTATTGTCCGCACAGTTCGAGCAGACCTTGGTGGTTACGGGGGAGGGGGTTATGAGTCTTACTCCCTATTAGGTTTAGGGGACGTTGTTGAATTGGTTGAATTAGTAGGTTTAGGGGACGTTGTTGAATTGGTTGAATTAGTTGTTTGGCTGTTTAGCTGTTTAGCTGTTGAGCTGTTGAGCTGTTGAGCTGTTGAGCTGTTGAGGTGTTGAGGTGTTGGGGAGAGAGTTGCGGCGTTAGGGGAGTATGAGCTTGATTGCTGAATTCGTTGAAAAGGCCTATGCACTGGGTTTCGCAGCGGTCGGGTTTTCCAGGCCCATGCGGCCGCCCCACATGGACGCCTTTCTCCGCAGTCTCGAGGATAGGAGGCACGGCGAAATGGCCTGGCTGGAGCGGAACCTGGATGTGCGTGAGGATCCACGACGTCTTCTTGAGGGATGCCGCACCATAATAAGCCTTGCCCGGCCCTATTCATGGCAAAGGCCCGCCACGCCCGAAGGCCTCACCGTATCCCGCTATGCCGGTCCGGACATCACTGATTACCACTTTGAACTCAAGGAACTTTTGAATGAGCTGGGCGATTGGATCAAGCAGGCATTCCCCGGCAGCCGGTTCCGGACCTGTGTGGATTCAGCGCCCATCCTGGAGAGGGACACCGCCTATGCCGCGGGGTTGGGGTTCATCGGGAAGAACAGCATGCTCATTATTCCGGGGCTGGGCTCGAACGTATTTCTTGCCGAAATCGTCACCACGGCGGACATCCAATTTCAGGCCAAGACCCCCCTTGAGAGCCGATGCGGGGACTGTACGCGCTGCATGGACGCCTGCCCCACGGGCGCGCTTGAAGCCCCTTACCTGGTGGACGCCTCCAAGTGCCTGTCCTACCTGACCATAGAGTGGAAAGGAGACGTTGACGTCGAAACCGCTGAGAAAATGGGGCGCTGTTTTCTGGGGTGTGATCGCTGCCAGGAGGCTTGCCCTCTGAACCCCGGGGATCATGGCGCCCGCATCGCCCTGCCTTCCGCGGTTGAGTTCTTCCTGATGGACCATCAGGACTTCACTGAACGTTTCGGCCGCACGGCCCTCGCCAGGCCCGGTCTTTTGAAGATCCGGTCAAACCTGAGGGCCATGGGCCTTGCAGCTTCTAATCGGACCGCACGGCATGGAGTCCGAGATTAAACGCCTCCTTTAGTGTCTCGGGGTTTTCCCGGACTGCATTCTTGTCTTCCAGCTTTCGGAAAAAGATTCCTCCCTCATAGGACATGTCCAGGGCGTCATAAAAATACCTGGCCCCGAGCTGGACGCCTTCAAAGAGATTCTTGCCCCGCGTGGCCCCTACGGCTATGAGATATCCTCTTCCGCTCTCGTAGTTCTTCCATTCCTCAAAGGGTTTTCTGAGCTTTCGTTTGGACCACAGGGCCTGGGACCGGTCCACCACGGCCTTGACCTGAGCGGTCAGCCCGTAAAAGAAAATCGGTGAGGCCAGGAATATGACCCCGGCTTCCTCAATGCGGGGATACACGTCCTGCATGTCGTCCTGAACCACACACTCACCGGTGTCGTCGCAGCCGCCGCACTCGAGACATCCGGACATCTTGAGCCGCCTGGCATAGACGGCATCGGTCTCAGCCCCTGCGGAGCGGGCCCCTTCAAGGGCCTGGTCCAGGAGCTGGTCGGTGTTTCCGCCTTTTCGGGGGCTGCCGTAGATTCCGAGAACTTTCATGTTAGACTCCTTTCAGATTAATCCTGTTGCCGGATGGGGTCATGTCGATCAAGAAACGACCTGACTGCTCCGGGATACTCCGGTGTCAGGCTGGATCCGCT
Organism: uncultured Desulfobacterales bacterium; assembly: GCA_964413125.1. Lineage (GTDB taxonomy): Bacteria > Desulfobacterota > DSM-4660 > Desulfatiglandales > HGW-15 > JAIPEI01. The sequence continues at coordinate 3,655 of CAYPSZ010000414.1, read as the reverse complement.
GTGGTCCGAGCCGCGACCCACAAAGAACTCTGCCCGGCCCGCGGGAAAGGCGTCTCTTAACTCCCGTGCATACTCCAGAGGAAACGCCTGGTCCAGTTCGCCGTGAATGAGCAGTACCGGCATATCCAGATCAGGGGCCAGCCGAACCGGATCCACCTGGTCCATTCTGCCGCTGTAGAACAGGTTCATCCAGGCCACCACTGAGGGGGCGAACAGCCTCCCCAGTACCGGTATGTAATGGCCGTAGAGGCTGACAAGGGCCTTGCGGGTGTGGGCGTAGCATCCTTCCAGGAAAAGAAGACGGACCATGTGCGGCCGGTTGTGAGCGGCTATGACAGCCCCGGCCGCTCCCGCGGAATGGCCGTAGACATGCACGGGTTCCCCGGCCCAGTCCATGACCGATTCTATGTCTTCGGCGAAACGGAAGGCGTTCATGAAACGGTAGGGCGTGGATCCACCGTGGTCCCGGGCGCTGTGGATGAGGGTGGTATAGCCCAGGCTGCCGAATAAGCGGGCGCGTCCCACCATTCGATCACGGTTCCTGCTCCACCCGTGCGCCAGCAGGACGATACCTCGTCGCCTTCCCTCCGGCTCAACACGCCATACCTCCAAAGATCCGCCGCCGGCCGCAGGGATCCGAGTATCGGTTACGCGGCCCCAATCCGGCGTCTCTTTTACAGGCCTTCTCGGAAATCGGTGCACGCCGTAGGTCAGGGCAAGTGAAAGAGAGATATAGGCTGTTGCTCCTGCTGTAAGAAGTCCCAAAATCGGCATTTTTATCTCTTGTCTTTTTGTACGCTTTTGTTTATGAAAAAAAGCACATGTCAGCGCGGTTGAACCCTTTCCGTGCCGGAGTACTTTCTGCCCGTGAAAAGCAAGAAGGCTTACGCCGGCCCTGTTGACGCAGAGTTGATACCATGGAGCAGGTCCTACTCTTGAATCTGAGCTACGAGCCCCTCAAGGTCATCGACTGGAGAAAGGCCATAACCCTGCTTTGCCTCGGCAAAGTGGAGGTTATCGAGGAGTACGGGCGAAACATCCACTCGGTCAGTGTCACCATCCGGCTCCCCGCGGTGGTTCGTCTCCTGCGGCTGGTTAAGCGGCCCAAGAGCCCTGTTCGCTTTTCCCGGCAGAACATATACGCCCGGGACAGGCACCGCTGCCAGTACTGCGGCCGCCGTTTCCCGACCGAAGAGCTCACCTATGACCACGTTCTTCCACGATCGCGGGGAGGCAGGACCGAATGGAAGAACATTGTTACGTGCTGTGTGACCTGCAATCGCAAAAAAGGCGGAAAGACCCCCGAGGAAGCGGGCATGCGCCTTGTTCGGAAACCGTCCCGTCCCGCCTGGGTCCCCGCGGTGCGAATAACCATAGGCGTCGGGCAGATCCCATCCGCCTGGCAGGACTATCTGTACTGGAACGTGGAGCTTGTTCAATAGCTTTATCCTGAAGGTTGCTCGCATACCAGTGCGGCCGTCTATTCTCTTTCCGACGCACCTTAGAGGGCGGCGGCTATCTTGGCTGCGGTTCGTGCAAGGGCCTCCGGGTCACCCTCGCCGGCGTCCCAGTTGCTGACCGGAAGGGCGGGGCCGCCTGCGGCCCTTGGAATCAAGTGCAGGTGATAGTGCATGACGACCTGGTTTACGCCTCGGCCGTTCAACTGCAGAAATGCAACGCCCGCAGGGGCCAGGGCCTTTTGAACGGCCCGGGCGATTTTGCGGGCCGCCAGGTGCACCGAGGTAAGGTCCTCTTGATTGATTTCAAAGATGTTCTCAGCGTGCCGTTTGGGTATGACCAGGGTATGGCCTTCGGAAATAGGGCTGATGTCTGCAAAGGCCATGACCTTTTCGTCTTCATAAACCTTGTGGCACGGCAGCAGGCCTTGGGCGATTTTGCAGAAGATGCAGTCTTCCATGGTCCGCCTCCTTGTCTGGTGTTCCGGGCGGCAGGGCCGTGGCCGGAAACAAAATTAGTTGATAGATCATAGCCGCAGGACCGGGCGATGTCGAGGGTATTTGTCGCCGGATCACAGCGAGCGCGCCCGCGTTTTCAAGAAATGCATGAGTTGCGTTTGACACCCGGGCGGCCGGGGTCTATTCTCAGGCGACATGACAAATTCCGATGAAACGGTGGCGATCCATGCTCCAGAGACTGCTTGAAACGTTTGCTTTTTTCAAGACCTTCATTCGTGAAATAGTCTGGTTTCTCATTCCGGTCACCTTTCCCATAATACTCCTTGAGACCATGGTGGCCGTGAAGGTAATGGAAACCGAATCCGCCGGCCTGGTATTCTGGCTTCCCTTTGGAATCAATTTCTTGTTTCGTCCGGTATACACCGGAGGTTTGATCTGGCTTATCTCAGGGCTTGCCGCCGGGGAGGAGCGCCCTTTCCGGGAGTGCCTGGCAACGGGCCTGAGGTTCTGGATCGACCTCCTGGCCGTTTACATAATCAGTACGGTGATTATTTTCTCCGGTCTTTTGGCCCTCATCATCCCCGGCCTGATCTTCTTTGCAAGGCTATCACTGGCTGAGTTCGGAGTGGTCCTGGAGAAGATGAACCCGGGCCGGGCGCTCATTGCAAGCAATAAACGGGTCAAGGGATTTACCGCGGAGATAATCTCCTACACCATAATACTCACCTTTCTTCTGGTGGGGACGGACATCATTTTCAGCCATGTGCTCTCGGCTTTCTCCATGCGGGGAGTGGGGGCGCGCATGGTCTCCTCCATGGTGTTCATGGTACTCTCCTCCACCTTGACCATACTCTTTTACCGGTTCTATGATCTGGCTTTAAAAAAAGAGGAAGCTGAAGGAGGACCGGGTTCTCCAGGGCTGTAAAAGATGGGTTCCTGCGGTGCTGAGTTGCTTTGGAGTGCAAAGGGCATGAAGATTGATCCATCCTTTGATTCACTCATAAGTGAGGCTGTGCGGTGTGCAAGGGACATGTGGCTCAACGGTTGGGCGGAAAACGGCGCCGGCAACCTGAGTGTCCGTTTGGGCCCCGAGTTGCCGGGGAGGCTCCTGCATGCACATAATAGCCACCGGTGGTTTGATATCGGCTGTAAGAGGCCTGAGCTGGGAGGGTCGGCCTTTCTCATGACCGCCAGGGGCAGTTTTTTCCGGTGCTTGCGCCATCGGCCGTCCCAGGGTTTGGGGGTGATCGTTCTGGACGGCCGTGGTGAACACTACAAAATGGTGTGGGGATTTGAAGGGCAAGGGGCCCCTTCTTCCGAGATTCAATCCCACCTGTCCGTCCAAGGGGCGCTGGCCTGTGGGGATTCATCAGCGGTGGTGCATGTGCACGCCCCCAATGTCATTGCCTTGACCTGCTCCGCGGCCATGAATACTGTTTCCCTCACCAGGCTTTTGTGGTCCCTGCATTCGGAGTGTATAGCGCTGTTTCCGGAAGGTGTAGAGGTTGCGCCCTGGAGGCTTCCGGGTTCCGCGGAACTCTCAATGGAGACCGGGCGGGCTTTCATGAAGCGGCGCCTGATGGTGTGGCCTTTTCACGGAGTGGTGGCTGCGAGCCGGTCTTTGGACGAGGCGGTGGGTCTGATTGAGACCGTTGAGAAGGCGTCCGGTATTTATCTTAAGGCCCTTGCCGCGGGAGGCCCGAATGCCTGGTTGACCGAGCATGATTTGCGAGCTGTTG
>CAYPSZ010000413.1:0-6132 GCA_964413125.1 uncultured Desulfobacterales bacterium | reverse complement strand
GTCAAAGGCCTTCAAGTGTATGTTGGTATAACCGAGGCCGGCCAGGACCGCCTCCGCCCTCTCTAAGAGCTCCGGAATCCTTTCCACCGTGTAAACCTCTTTCGAAAGCTCGGCCAAAACAGCGGTCTGATATCCGCTCCCGGTGCCTATCTCCAGTGTCTTTTCGGGGCCGGTCAGCTCAAGGGCCTCGGTCATAAGGGCCACGATATAAGGTTGGGAAATAGTCTGCCTGTGTCCTATGGGAATGGGGTGATCGTCATATGCTTCTTCACGCAAATCCTCTCCCACAAATAGGTGCCTGGGAACCTTGCGCATGGATTCAAGCACACCCTGATCCCGGATCCCCCTGGGGAGCAGCTGGGTCCTTACCATGCGCTCACGATCGGAATCATCATCCCGACCCTTCTTCATAGGATTCCCCCCGGGCCCGAGCAAGCAGGCCGTATCTTACGGATGTATCACCCGCGGCATTGCCGCATCAAGAGCCCATGGTTACAAGCTCCTAAACCTTTTGATCATAGTTTCTACAAAAGATTTTCTCAAGGGTATTTCAGACATATTTCTCATCATCCTCAAGGTGTCCCGGTGAATTATGAATGAAAACAAAACGGACGGGAAAGCGATTAATCACCTTGGCAAGGCGGTCCCGGGTTGACAACATCAAGAGCCTTGAGTATCCCGGTATGCGGAAAACAACCATTTCCGGATGGAAACCGGCTCGGGCATCAAACCCTCAGCGGCATCCAGTGTCTCCTTACAACTCCGTTTTTTCGACGACCCCGGCGAGGGAAATAATCTTATGGAATTTACACGCGCAAACCTCAAGGAAATGTTCCTCCCGTTTCATACCCTCATACCCATGTTCCGCGACAATGCCGGCCGGCTGGCCATCGGCCTCTTTTTCCTGCTTCTGGTGGATATTCTTCAACTTCAGATCCCTCTCATACTCAGGTCGGCCGTGGATGCCCTCACGACTTTGGAGGCATCGCCCGCCTTACTCATACGGTATGCCGGAGCCATACTGGGGCTGGCTGTCATGATCGCCTTATTCCGCTTTTTCTGGCGTCTTGCCCTTCTGGGTTTTTCACGCATCCTCGAGGAAAAACTTCGAAACCTCCTGTATGAACATCTGCAGGCCCTGAGCCCGTCTTTCTACCGGAAAACCCGCACGGGCGATCTCATGGCCCGGGCCACAAACGACCTCAATGCAATTCGAATGGCGGCGGGGATGGGCCTCGTGGCCCTGGTGGACTCCCTTGTGCTGGGCGCCGCCACCATAGGTTTCATGTTGCACCTGAGCCCGAACCTTACCCTGCTTGCACTCCTACCCATGCCGCTCATCGTGTTTTTGTCACGGAGGCTGACAAGGCGCATGGCATCAGGTTACGAAAGGGTTCAACAATCGCTTTCCGCACTTACCGAAAGGGTCCGTGAGGCCTTTTCCGGAATCCGTGTGGTCAAGGTCTATGCACGTGAATCCTGGACTCTATCACGGCTCAGGCAGGAAGGGGAGCAATACGTAGAGGAAAACATCCGCCTCGCCCGTACGCTTGCCCTGCTCTTTCCCTTGATGGTGGTCTTTACCAACCTGGGGCTCTGCGTGGTGGTGTGGTTCGGAGGGAGGCTGGCGGTCCTGGATCGCATTTCCACCGGCGATTTTGTGGCCTTCACCGCCTATTTGAATTTGCTCGCATGGCCCCTAATGGCCATGGGATGGGTGATCAACCTGATGCAGAGAGGAACCACCTCCATGAAGCGCATCCACAGTATTCTCCTGGAGATGCCGGACATCGCTTCCCCATCCCAACCCATAACGCTTCCAAAGCCGACATCGGGTGCAATCAGCATCCACGATCTCTCCATCAGGTACCCGGACCAGGAACATGACGCCTTGTGCCATGTCTCCCTTTCCATAGACGCTGGATGGACCGCCGCGGTTGTAGGCCCTGTGGGGTCGGGAAAAACCACCCTGCTCTCGTGCCTGCCTCGCCTCCTGCCTATTCCGGACCAAACCGTATTATTGGACGGGGAGGACGTCAAGCGATACGACCTCAAGGAACTACGTCAAGCCATCGGAGTTGTGACCCAGGAACCCATTCTCTTTTCGGATACTTTCAGAAACAACCTGCTGCTCGGACGACGCGATATTCCGGACGAGGTGCTTGTGGACGCGCTGAATGCGGCCCAGCTTCATCAAGAGCTCCAGGAACTCGACCGGGGGCTCGATACTTTGGTGGGGGAACGCGGATTGTCACTCTCAGGCGGCCAGAGGCAGCGGCTGACCATTGCCAGGGCTCTCGTATGCGATCCTCCCGTGCTTATTATGGATGACGCCCTTTCAATGGTGGATACCCGAACAGAGGCTCGAATCCTGAACCGGGTTCTCGCCCGGCGCGCCGGGCGAACAACGCTTTTCGTTTCCAACCGGCTCTCCACAATCCGGCGCGCCCATCGGGTCTTTGTTCTGGATAATGGGCGACTTGTGGAGGCCGGCAATCACGATCAGCTTATGGAGCATAAGGGCCTATACGCCCGGGTGTATACCCGTCGCAAGCTGGAGCGGAAACTTGAAGGCGGCTATTCCTGATCCGAACGCTTTATAAAGAGGTCATGGAGGATCATGTACGGCGAATACGGATACATGGAGGAAGGACGACTGGGCAAGCCTTACAACCTGAGGCTTTTGAGGCGTCTTTTGTCCTTTGCCGGGCCCTTCAGGCGTACCATTATGTGGACCCTGATGCTGACCCTGGCCGTCACCCTCCTGGACCTGGCCCCTCCTTACCTCTTCAAGGTGGCCATAGACCGGCACATCCTCGCCTCCTGGTACCTGGTCCAACCAGTGGGGCAAGCGGACCTCAAACCATACGCCCATCTCATCGAACCGGGACTTGACGCCCGTTCAGGACTCATTCCGGGGGAAGCGCTGAAGTCACTGGATCCAAGGGTTGTCTACGAACTGCGCGAATCAGGGGCTGTTTCGCGGGAACGCTACTACAAGGTCTCTACTGAACTTGCATCCGATGTTAGAGAGGCCGTTAAATCCCACAAAGTGTTGGACATGAAGGACGGCGGTTTGGGAGTGCCTGTGGGTCTGCTGAACCGACTCGACGCTTCGGAACTCAGCCGGATAAGGCACAGGGACTTGATGGGTCTGGCAGGCATAGGAGTCCTCATCCTTCTAATCCTGGCGGCGGCCTTCTGTTTGGGATATTTGCAGCACATTCTCCTTGAGAAGACCGGCCAGCGCATCATGAACGATATCCGCATACGGCTCCTGGAACGTATGCAGGCAAACGCAATGACCTTTTTTGACCGGCACCCCCTGGGCCGCCTGGTGACCCGGGCCACCAACGATATAGACAACCTTAACGAGCTTTTCAAGTCCGTACTGGTGACCGTATTCAAGGATATATTTCTCCTGCTCGGAATAGTGGTCATACTATTGGCGCTGAACTGGAAGCTGGCCCTGATCTCCTTTGCACTCCTACCCCTGATCTTCGTGCTCACGCTGCTTTTCAGCAGCATGGCGCGCGAGGCCTTTCGGGAACTGCGGCAAAAGGTGGCGAAGCTGAACTCCTTTCTTCAGGAGCGGATCGCGGGAATGCGCATAATACAATTGTTCGCAAGGGAAAACGAACAGATGAGAATCTTCGCCGGCATTAACCGTGAAAACTACCTTGCCGGCATGAAACAGATTCGAATCTTTGCCGTGTTCATGCCCCTTATGGAACTTCTGGCCTCATTCGCCGTTGCACTGCTCCTGTGGTACGGAGGCGGACAGGTCCTGAGGGAACAGCTCTCTTTGGGATCACTTGTTGCGTTCGTGAACTACATGCAGATGTTCTTCAAGCCCATCCGAGACATCAGTGAGAAATACAACATCATGCAGGCGGCCATGGCCTCAACTGAGCGTATCTTTGAATTCATGGATCATTCCGAAGAAGAAGAGAAACCGGAGCACAGTGAACCCGCAATTCCGTATAGCCTGTCCGGGAAGGTGGAATTCAGGAAGGTCTCTTTCGGCTACAGCCCTGACCAGCCTGTCCTAAGGAACGTCTCCTTAACCATAGAACCTGGAGAAATCGTTGCCCTGGTGGGTCCGACCGGGAGCGGCAAAACCACCCTCATCCATCTGTTAGAGCGGCTCTATGAGCCTTGGGAAGGGGACATCCTGGTGGACGGCAGGGAAATCCGGCGATGGCCCCGGCATTCACTCAGGAAGCGCCTCGGACTGGTCATGCAGGATGTATTCCTATTCGCCGGGACCATTTTCGAGAACGTGGCCTTGGGCCGGGAAGACGTCACGCCCCGGGCGGTGGAGCAGGCCCTGCGTGAAGCAAACGCCCACCATTTTGTCAGCCGTTTCCCCAACGGGGTCCACCACGAGATCGGAGAAGGAGGAGCCACCTTGTCCGCGGGGGAGCGGCAGCTCCTGTCCTTTGCCAGGGCCTTGACCGGGAATCCGGCCTTGCTCATCCTTGATGAGGCCACTTCCAGCGTGGATCCGGAGACCGAAAGGCTGATCAGGGAAGCCATCAACCGGATAGCAAGGCGGAGGACGACCCTTGTGGTTGCGCATCGCCTTTCCACGATTCGCGAGGCGGACCGCATCCTGGTCATGCAGGGTGGCCGTATTCGCGAGGAGGGGACCCACGAGCAACTCATGGCTCTGGGAGGCCTCTACAAAAGCCTGAATCACATACGCAGCAGAGAGGATTAACCCCTGTCCCTAGTCATATAGCGTCCGCACTTTGGACACTTCATCTCGAAACACGGCGCTCCCCGCTCATGGGGCATGGTCTGGCCGCAGTCAGGACAGATACAATCACCTCCCGGACCCAAGGCCCGGCCTCCGCCCATTCCGCGACCGCCGCCTCCCCGGCCCTGTCCCGCACCCCCTTGTCCCGCACCTCTGCCTCCGCCTGATCCTTTTCCTTGTGCCTGCATGTCTCGCTCCTTGGCGCCCGACTCATCAGTGGTCGCAGATATTCGATCCGGTAACCAGGGTCCCGGAGAGGTATTGATTTACCAGGGCCTCGGGTGCATCCATGGGAGCCCCGATGATCACCCTGATCCCGTTTTGCTCGAACAGTTCCTGGGCCCGCGCTCCCATACCTCCGGCGAGGATTATGTCGGCACCCATTTCATGCAGCCATCGAGGGAGCACCCCGGGCTCGTGGGGCGGGGGCGTATGCATGTCGGTCTTCTTGATCTTTCCGTCTTCAGTCTCCACCAGGGCGAATTGATCGCAGTGGCCGAAGTGAGCGCAGAGCTTGCCCCCGGATACGGGGACGGCGAATAATGTCTTGTCCATGCCGTTCTCCTTTATTTCAGGTTTGTTGATTCCCACAGCAGGCTCGGTGCATCCGGAATTCAGCACCTTTTCAACCACTTTATTGAACTCCAAGGCGAAGGGGGAAGCAAAATCCAGAGATTTTAGCTGACCCCTGTCTCCGAGGCGGACCAACTCCGGATCAATGGGCAAGCTGCCGAGCAGCTCGATCCCCTCTTTTGCGGCCAACAGGGCCGCCCCGTTGGACATGAACAGGTCGATCTGCTTTCCACAGTGCGGACAGGCAAGCCCGCTCATGTTTTCCACAAGACCCAGAATACCCATTTTGACCTGCCTGCAGAAATTGATGGATTTCCTTACGTCGGCAAGAGCAATCTCCTGGGGGGTAGTTACCACCAAGGCCTTGGCGTCCGGAATGGTCTGGGCCACGGTGAGTGGCTCATCTCCGGTCCCCGGAGGAGAGTCGATTACCAGATAATCGAGATCAGGCCACTCGATGTCCGAGATGAATTGCCGGATAACCCCTATCTTGAGCGGACCTCTCCAGATGGTGGCCGCATCCCGGTTGTCTCCCATGAGGCACTCGATGGATATTACATGGAGATTGGGCAGGGAAGCCACGGGAAGGGCCTTCCCAGTCCTGTCGGAGAGTCCTATTCCCTCCTTCAACCCCAGAAGCCTGGGGATGCTTGGGCCGTGAAGATCCACATCCATTAGCCCCACCTGGTTTCCCCTTTGGGCCAGAAAAAAAGCCAGGCAAGCCGCTACGCTGCTTTTTCCCACACCCCCCTTTCCACTCATCACCAGAATCTTATTTCGGATGTGTGACAGACGAT
>CAYPSZ010000412.1:0-4935 GCA_964413125.1 uncultured Desulfobacterales bacterium | reverse complement strand
GAGGCATTAGACCCTGAAGTTTTCATGAACAACAGACCGCGCTTTTCTGAGCTTTTCCACAAGGGGCTCGGATGCCTTTTCCTCTTGGGCCAGTTTAGAGGCCTCATCCAAGAGCCCCCGTATTTCCAGGAGTCTTGCCCTGAGGGACGAGGTCATCCTGTTCAGGTTTTCGGCCATTTCCGTGACCTCGTCCCTTTTTCTGAGTTGCACCACCTTGGTGAGATCCCCATGTGCGATTTCCGAAAGCTCCTTTTCGAACCGGTACAACGGCCCGGCTATACGGTGGGAGACGAATATAACCACGAAAACGGTGGCCACGGTGATCAGGCCCAGGGTGATGAGATTCGTGTAGATCACCGCGGGCATGATGGCCGTTGACGTGGCCCTGATGGTGAGCCTGGAGTTGGCGTATGTGGATGTCACGGATCCCAGGGAAAGGTAGTACACGAGGGCGGTTGAGATCACCGCCCCCAAAAGCACCAGCAGGCAGAACTTAAGGACGAATTTTGTCTGATACCCCCTCTTGATGAAATACTGCTTGCGCCGATAAGGTCTCTTTTCGGCCATGACCGCCCTCCGAATCACGAGCCGGCCGGCTCGTCTCATGGTTAGATAAGCCCTTCGTTCACCTCGATTTCAGCCTCCTGGTGAAGCTTGTCCATCCAGGCGTTCAGACGAGCCTGGCGCTCCTCCTCCAGCAGCATGCGCCCTATGCTGTCACGCATTTCCCGGAACTCCGGCAGGTCTTCGTCGGCCTCCTTCATCCTCTCGTAGCGTTCTCTTATCTGCTCCTCGGTGACCGTCACGCGCCGTGTCACCTCTTTTCCCATGGAGGCCATGAGATCGCGGATCAGGGTAGCCTCCCAGTAGCGCTCAATGGTCCGGACGAATTCCTCCCTCTGGTCCAGTTTTCGGCGCATGGCCTCCTGAAGGAGAAGCTCCTTGCGGATGAGCCGCTCCAGAAACTCGCGCTTGTCCTCGCGGGTGAGATTATACAACTCCGACATGCTCACATCCGAGTTCAACTGAACCTCGTACTCCTTGAGGGTCAACTCGTAGCTGTTGACCCGGGCCACCACACCCCCTTCGTCCTCACCCGGCTTGCCGGAGCAGGCGGCCAGCCACGCAAGCAAAAAAACCGCCACGCCCAGCAAAAAACCCTTGCGCAATAGAGTCATTCCTGCCCTCCCTTCATGAACTGCCCCGATGTTCGAGGGCGCTTGTGGGTGATACATGCAAAATCGGTTCCACGTGATATCTTACAGAACACCAACGACAAACACAACGCGGATGCAGAAAATAAAGAGAATCAAAAAAAAGCTTGACGTTAGCAATTGAATGCGAGACAATTTTGACGGACTCAAACAAAAAGGAGCCAAAACCATGACACCTTCAATCAAAAGCACGGTCGGTCTTCTTGTATTTGCTGTGTTCGCGCTGAGCCTTCCGGCTCTGATTCCTGTCGCCGCTGCCGGAAACAGCCCGGTCTTGCTGGCCGCCAAGGACGCCGCTCCCCCTCAAAAACCCTCCCTAATGTACGAGGAGAACATGCAGGCGGCCATGGATGCAGTCATTCAGGCCATCAAGGAGATAGAGGCGCAAAAGGATCTGAGCATTGAGGAAAAGCAGCAGCAGGCCATGGATTTTGTCAGGAACTACCGTTGGGGCATGGACGGCAATAATTACTTCTGGGTCAACGATTTACAGGGCCGCATGCTCATGCACCCCATCAACCAGCAGCTTGAAGGCAATATAGTAACAGGGCTGCGCGATGCCGAAGGCAAGCTCATTTTTGTAGAATTCATAGCCGTATGCCTTGAATTGGGAGGTGGCTTCGTTAACTATCTCTGGCCCGACCCGACCGGTGAAGCCCCCGTTCCCAAGACATCCCTGGTCCGGCTCTTCGAACCATTCGGCTGGGTAGTGGGAACCGGTTTATACATGGAGACCATCGAGGCCTACGAGGAACCCATTGAGCCCGACTTCGTGGTGCCTTTGCAGGAAAGCATAGACTTGGACGATCGCAACCTATCAAGCCCAACATAAATCCATCGTTTTCCCTCCCGAAACCCCCTTTCCGATACGAAAGGGGGTTTTTCATGTGGGGTAGTTGTGGTCTTAATGATCGAAATGGTTGGGATCGTTGATATGATTGACCGCATGGCTGCGGCCTGGAGGCTCGGGTTTCCATACCGAATGTAAAAGATCCATGTCTTCAACCCGGGGGGCGGCCGGTTGTAGCACGACCCTTGACTTTCAACGGGCCGGTCCGGAATATTCTTTTCACTTGACAAGGTCAGTATGTCATCCGGTATATTGTTTCTGTACCATTTCAACCGCTTGAACAAGCGGGCATCCGTCTGACTCCGCACATGCTTTAGGACCTCATGCGCAGCCGGATCCGGAACCGATCAAAAGCCCCTGCATGAAGGTTTCTCCTATGCGATCCGTTCAATGGGTATTCTCGATCCTGGTGAGCCTCATGTGCATTTTGTGCACAGGGGCAATCACACCCTCTTGGGCCGAGCCCAAGTTCAAGATCAAACCCATGGTGACCGTGGGCGGCAGGATGGAGACCAACTTCTTCAACACCGAAGAAGACAAGCGGGATGTGTACACTTTCCTCCTGCAGCCCGGGATCATGCTGGGGCTCGAGACCCCGAAGACCAAGGCCACCCTCCACTATACCCTGGAAGGATACAAGTACAAGGATGTGGGAGACAAGCCCCGGGGCGCCCCCAGCGTTTCGGATCTGGACTATATAGGCCATCTCGCCAACCTGGAACTCCGCTTTCGCCCGGCCCGCCGCCTCACTTTCGGCCTTAACAACGCTTATTACCGAACCCGTTACCCCACCGCATACGATCGCCTGAGCGACTCCATTGAGCTGGACAAGTACAACATCAACCGACTCACTCCCATGGTCTTCTACGATTTTGAGCGGCGGTTTTCGGCCGGACTCCGCTATCGCCGTACCGACATCTGGTATAAGGACCTGAATGTAAACGACTCAGTGGAGCACCGCCTCATCGGGAACATCATTTACGACCCCACGCGCACCCTGACCATTGATCTCGAACTCCAGCGCTGGTGGATGAATTACGAAAGCATTCAACGTGACTACACCTCCAGCCAGATCAAGCTAATCCTTCAGAAGCGTTACAAATACTTCGCCTTTGACGCCGGCGTCGGCTACCACACCCGTGACTACGACAACCCGGCCATAGAGGGAGGCGACATCATCGCCTACAAGGTATCGGTTCTGGTCCAGAACCCGCCGCCTCCCGAGGGCCGGCGCTACCTGGGCTCCCAATTCGTAAGATCCCGCACCCACGGGTACCTGGCCTTTGAGAGGAACTTCAACAATTACGGAGACGATTACACGGCCCACCGAATTACCGCTGACTTCGGTCACGTGTTTTTCGGAAAGATTCAGCCCCGCATCAAAGGCTATTACCAGATCAGCAAGTACCTGTACCAAAGAGGCCTTACACACGCCGGCACCACTGAAATCAGAGACGATAAGACCCTGTACCTTGCAGCCGGCATCGCCTATCTGCTCTCGGAGCGTATGAACCTGACCCTCACAGGCGGCATTAAAGACCGCAGCTCCAACATCGTGGGAGCCGGCTTCAAAAATGAATTCCTGATGCTCACGTTCAACTTCAACTTTGACTTCCACAGCCGTGGAGGCTACACCGAAGAAGGCATCTACTACTGACCCCTTATGGGGGACTTCCTTAAATGGTTCAATAACTCGCGCGGCGGCCGCCCCGGGCCGGGGCTGAGCGGCTGTTTCATAAGTTGTTGAATTGCTCGGGGACGTCCCTACCTTATCGTTTGTAGTGGACAACCTCCTCTCACGTGGTTATTTTTTACCTCGAACTTTAGTTTTTAACTCCATGTGCCGATAGCTGGGTATATGCCCTGACAGGCCACACGAGGTTACAAAAAAGTGATCAAGGCAATTGCGTGCAAAAATGTCGGGACGGTTTTTCTTGTGATGTCCCTCTTGTTTCTATGGCGGCCCCAGCCGGCCTGGACCCAGACAAAGGAATATCATATAGGCCCCAGCGATGTGATCTCCCTCACGGTCTTTGCAGGAGGTGAGAAGCAGTACGATTCCGACCTTACCGTATCATCCAGGGGTACCATAAACGCCCCCTTTATCGGAGAGGTCAAGGCCGCCGGCATGAGCACCAGCGACCTGGAGCGAAAAATCAGGGAACCACTGGCCCGGGACTATTTCGTGAACCCCGACGTCAACATATCGGTCAGGGAGTTTCGCAGCCTTCATTACTACATCTCCGGAGCGGTCAAAAAGCCCGGCCTTTACGAAACCCGCAGCGAATACACCCTCATGGAACTCATCGCCAAGGCCGAAGGCGTGGTCTCGGAGCGCGGGAACATTGCCTACGTAATGCGTGAGGCCGCGGACCAGGTCATGGCCGGCAGGAAAGCGGAAGAACTGGCCGCAACCATCGAGCCCCTGAGGGTGGACCTGAAAAGGCTTCTGGACCAGGGTGACATGACCGCCAACATTCAACTCCAGCCCGGAGACCTGGTGTACATCCCCCTTGAAAAGGCCCTGGACGTGGCCCAAACCAAGATCTACGTGGAAGGCGAGGTCAAGAAACCCGGCCATTACGACTGGCAACCCGGCAAGACCGCCATGAACGCCTGCATCCTGGCCGGCGGGTTCGACCGGTTCGCGGCGCCCAACCGCGCCAGGATAATCCGCCAGCGCGACGGCGAGGTGATAACCATCGACATCAATCTCAAAGACGTTCGCCAGGGTAAAATCCCGGATCCTCCTTTGGAGCCTGGAGATCGGATTTATATTCCTGAGACGTTTTGGTAGGATAGCTGTTGAGCTGTTAAGCCGGGGGGCCCCTCGGGGTCCCGCTGGTTTGGTGTTGGGCGATTTGGGTGGTT
>CAYPSZ010000411.1:0-2809 GCA_964413125.1 uncultured Desulfobacterales bacterium | reverse complement strand
GGCCCGTGCGAGCGGCACGGATGCGCTTGAGTGTTTCAGGCAGGACCCCCATCGCTTTGATCTTGTGGTCACCGACATGACTATGCCCGGCCTAAGAGGAGACCGGCTGGCGGAGGAGATCCTGGCGATCCGGCCGGACATCCCGGTCATCTTGAGCACCGGTTACAGCAGGCAGATATCTAAAGAGAAGGCTTTGGAAATAGGGGTTCGCGCCTTTGTGATGAAGCCTCTCACACAGCATGAGTTGGCGAGCACAGTGCGAGGGGTTTTAGATCAACGATAGAGGCCTTGATAAACCTGTAACGGGAAGGTGCTATTTTATGATTCATCGCAGATCGGTAGACGAACTTCATCAATTGCTCGACGAAGCATTAAACGGCTCCGAATTCGCTTGGTGGGAATGGGACATTCAGAACAACCGAGTCATTTTCAACGACCTCAAAGCCACGATGCTGGGATACTCACCAGAAGCATTTCGCGGTGCTGGTTATCAAGGATTTACGGATCTGCTCCACCCTGATGATTA
This sequence comes from uncultured Desulfobacterales bacterium, assembly GCA_964413125.1. Classification (GTDB taxonomy): domain Bacteria; phylum Desulfobacterota; class DSM-4660; order Desulfatiglandales; family HGW-15; genus JAIPEI01. The sequence goes on along the minus strand of CAYPSZ010000411.1, from coordinate 2,283 downwards.
TGAACGAACCATGCAGGCGATGCGGGATCACCTTGAGGGACTTGCACCGATATACCAGGTGGATTACCGTATTCGTCGAGCAGATGGCACTTACACTTGGTACATGGATCGTGGGAGCGTCATAGAGCGAGACCCTGACGGCAAGGCCACAAAGTTGAGGGGGATCGTAATAGACCTCGGTGACACACTTCGTGAAAGAACAAAGGATGGAGCCCTGTTTAGATTGGTGCGACGTAAGTTATCCTTGTCAGGCATTAATGAAGGTATAGTTGTGCTCTGTAGTTCATGTAAGAATGTAAAAATCAGTGAAAGTGTCTGGATGCCTATTGATAGTTCATTTGAAAAAGCACTCCTGGGTGATATTTCGCATAGCATTTGTCCTGATTGTATCCGTACTTTATATCCTGATGAAGCGGAAATGATTTTGGATGAAGTGATTTAGAATAATTCTTGGGACTTTGCGAGAATTATTGATTACATAATGGCCTAGAAAACCGTTATCTGTTCGACATAAGCCGTTCACGGGTTGGTCGCAAAGGTTCGAAGGGTGTTGGATGAGCAGCTTCGGAAGTAGCCTCAAGGTTATTCTCGGTGAAGCGCTCCTGACTCACTCGCAGCAAATCACCTCCATGGGCGTTTCACTATGTTTTCTCGGGTGAAGATCAAGACAACAGGGATGGATGATAGGAAATATCCTCATTATCGATGACGACCGTCAACTCTGCCGGATGCTCTGCCTCAGTGTGGGGCGTATGGGGCATGTCGTAAAATCCGCCTTTTCCCTTGAGGAAGGGTTGAAGGCGGCCAGGGATGGTGATTGGGATGTGGTGTTTCTGGACGTGGGGCTTCCGGATGGAAGCGGCCTGGATGCCCTGCCTGTGATACGCTCTGTCCGATCCCGTCCGGACGTCATTATCTTCACGGGTGACGGTGACCCGGACGGCGCTCAGACGGCGATTCAGCGGGGGGCATGGGACTATGTGGAAAAGCCCTCTTCCATGAACGCGATGTTATTGCCCCTGATGCGTGCGCTCGATTACAGGAGTGTGAAACACAAGAGCAAAATCGATTTGGCGAAAAGGGTGGGTATCATTGGGAGAAGCCCGGAAATTGGGAAATGCCTGGCCCTTGTGGCCGATGCGGCAGGGAGTGAGAAGGGGGTCCTGATCGTGGGGGAGACCGGGACCGGGAAAGAACTCTTTGCCCGAGCCATCCACGAAAACAGCCCTCGCTCGGCCGGACCATTTGTCGTAGTTGATTGTGCGTCCCTGCCCGAAAACCTTGCGGAAAGCGCCCTGTTCGGGCACGAGAAAGGCGCTTTTACCGGAGCGGGCATCGCCAGGGCGGGCCTTGTGGGGCAGGCCGACGGCGGGACCCTCTTTCTGGACGAGGTGGGTGAACTGCCCCTGTCTTTGCAGAAGACTTTTCTGCGGGTCCTGCAGGAAAAGGCTTTCAGGCCACTGGGCGGGCAGCAGGAGCTGAGAAGTGACTTCCGACTGGTTGCCGCCACCAACAGGGACCTGGCCAGCATGGTCATGGAGGGGCTTTTCAGGGAAGACCTCTTGTTCCGTATCAAGTCATGGGTGATTTCCCTCCCCCCGCTGAAAGAGCGGGCGGGCGATATCATGGAAATAGCGCTTCACTTTACCGCTGATTACCAGAAGCGATCCGGCAAGGGCATAAAGGGCTTTTCCCCGGAATTCATCGAGGCGCTCACGGAAAATCCGTGGCCGGGAAATGTCCGGGAACTTCTTACTGCCCTTGAGACAGCCATCGATAAGTCCCGGGATGAACCCGTGCTCTATCACAATCATCTCCCATCGAACATCCGGGTGCATACGGCACAGGCCGCGTTGGCAAAAAGGCGGGTTTTCAAAGACGTACCGGAGCCGGCCGGGCCGGAAACCCTGCCGTCCCTCAAGGAATTCCGTGAGGAGGGGCTGGCGGCCATGGAAAAGAACTACCTCAGTGAATTGATGCGCATAACCGGCGGGGACATGAAGAAGGCCTGCGGCATATCAGGCCTGTCCCGATCCCGCCTCTACAGCCTTCTTCAGGAGCACCGGCTCACCAAAACCGGGTAATCCCCCGGGCTTTGTTATTCGTCATTGCTCAGCAATCCTTTTTTGCGCATTGTGTCCTGTGCTGCGGGACTGATTCCTGTAACGCAGGACGAAGTCTTGCGAAGCAGGACAAAACCCCGTGTTTCACCATCTGTTTTTGCGGACCCACCAGGCAGCCTAAACTCCATAACCTCCTGTTTTATAACCGTATTCCCGTTTT
>CAYPSZ010000410.1:0-5648 GCA_964413125.1 uncultured Desulfobacterales bacterium | reverse complement strand
GAGACACGGAAGTTGTAAACATGACCAACATAGCCCGTGAAACAGGCATGGCTGTGTCAACGGTTCGCGGGCATTTCGGTATTCTTGAAGATACCTTGATGGGAGCTTTTTTGCCTTCCTTTACCCTGCGCCCAAAGAGACGCACAATCCAGGCCCCCAAATTCTATTTTAGCGATCTTGGAGTAGTAAACCATCTGACCCACAGGACCTCAGTGAAACCCGGGGCGGAACTCTTTGGCAAGGCCTTTGAAAACTGGCTTTTTCACGAATTATCCGCCCATTCACGCTATACTGGGATGCATTACGATCTTTCCTTTTGGAGACTCTCGAGCGGCATCGAGGTGGATTTCATTCTCGGACAAGGCTCAGTTGCCATCGAAGCCAAGGGAAAGCCGCGCATAACCGAGGCCGACATGAAAGGCCTGGCCCATTTCAAAAAAGAGTACCCTTCTGTTCAGCAACAGATAATTGTTTGCCTTGAAAAACGCAGGCGCAAAACAGATGAGGGTGTCTATATCCTGCCTTATGACGATTTCATTGATTCGCTTTGGGCCGGGGAATGGACGGACGGCCAACAAACCCTTTGACTTTTCCCTCGTGAAATCATACCCTTTTGGAAAGTAAGCCCAGAGCTAAACCTGCATCAGGAAGCAGCGGGTTATGGATTCAGCAAAAAGCCAAACAAACAACGACCCACGGCTTGAAAGCGCCGCAACCGTCCAGAAGGAATGCTTCTGGGGGGGATTACCTCATCACTCCGGAGCAAATCCTCGATCGTCTCGACAAAGATGGTGCCGGGTTCAAGAAGTTCCTCGTTTCAAAAATCATGGAAAACAGCAGTTACGCTGCCCGGCACCTGCGAAATCTGTTCCCACCGGAGCTGCTCCAAAGCCTGATTGAAAAGTATCTGGAACGGTCAGGGGCAAAAATGCGGAGCCGTATCATAGCTGCCAACATCACCGGCAATGCAGACCTTGCGCCGGAGTACCGATGGAAGCTTTAACCTACCCTGAACTCTTCAAATTGCAGGAAAGGTCCTTTCCACTGTCTTTGGCGTTGAAACCACCTTCTATCTCACAGGTGGAACCTGCCTCCATCGCTTCCACTACGAACGTCGACTTTCAAGAGATCTCTATCTATTCACCAATGAGAATTCTCTGTTCCGCGATGATGTACGCATCGCTATGGAAGCTTTGACCTCTCCATCTCTGTCCTACACCCCCCAAGTGGATGCCCGGGATTTCGTCCGGCTGTGGATTCACCCCGGTTTGCAAATCGACTTGGTCAATGACCGGGTGTACAGGTACGGCAGGAGCATCCATTCTCCCAATGGGATCGTCCTGGACAATGAGGTGAATATCTGCGCAAACAAGATCTGTGCAATCCTGGGCCGAGATGACCCCAAAGACATGTTTGATCTCTACACTGCGCCTCTCCTCCTTCCCTTTGGAGCTATTGGATCTGCTTGCAGTGCCGAACGTCGATGCTGTCAATGAAATGAAACAAGGATACACGCACATGGTCGAGCATTTTTTGCTCCAGGCCACGCCCACAACCGCCTGATACGCACCCCATGTAGCAGAATAGTTTTCACCTGGGAAAAGGTCACTGAAGGTGGCCCTGCCGGCGCATCTCCGCGATGGCATCCGGAGCGCCGGCATCGCCCTCTTTCTGCTCGCCAATTACGTGTTCCTGAAAGAGTTCGATCCGGTGCAACTGAAAGCCCGGGAAGAAAGGGTGCTGGACGAAAAACTGCGGGCGGTCGCCGTTTACCCGCCTGAATGCTACCTGGAATGTCATTGCGCATTCGAGTGACGTTCCTCGGAGTTGGAGAATGTAAATATATAAAGGGCGTCCCCAAGTGTCCCCTTGACGTCCGGAAATATGGCTGCTACATTGCTGGATATCCGGAATTTCAGCAATAAGGCTGTGATATGGAAATTGACCGTCTTATCGATCTAAAGAAGTTATTGGACAAGAAGTCCTTCTTCCTGTTCGGTCCGAGGGCGACCGGGAAGTCAACCCTGGTCAACCGGCAGTTGGCTGACTCGGCGAACATAATCGATCTCTTGAACTCCCGCCTTTTCTTGCGATTATCAGCAGCACCCCATGACCTGGAGGCGATCATCGATGTCGGCGATCCACGGCTTGTCGTTATCGACGAAATTCAGCGTGTTCCGGAATTACTCAATGAGGTTCACCGGCTCATTGAAAACCGTAAGATCAGGTTTCTGTTAACAGGGAGCAGCGCCAGGAAGCTGCGCAGAGGACAGGCAAATCTTCTTGCCGGCCGTGTCTGGGAGGCAAGGCTGTTCCCGCTCACATGGAAGGAAGCGCCGGATTTCAATCTGGAAAGCTATCTTCGTTATGGTGGATTGCCGGCTGTGTATCTCAGCGAGTTTCCGGAAGAGGAGCTTGACGCCTATGTCAATACGTACCTGAAAGAAGAGATAATGGCCGAAGGCCTGGTCCGGAATCTGCCTCCCTTTGCCCGTTTTCTCCGGTCCATGGCCCTGGCAAACGGGGAAGTGATCAATTTCACCAAGCTTGCAAACGACTGTCAGGTGGCTGCGTCCACAGTAAGGGAGTATGTTGGTTTACTCGAAGATACGCTGGTCGGCTTTTTCCTGCCCGCCTGGGCCGAATCCAGAAAAAGGAAAGCGATCAAGTCGGGCAAGTTTTATTTTTTCGACCCCGGGGTCACTCACACTCTTGCGGGAACCCGGGTCCTTGACCGGAACTCGGATTTGTACGGCAGAAGCTTTGAACACTTCATAGGCATGGAGATCCGGGCGTACCTGAGCTACCGCAGGATAAAGCTCCCTCTTGCATACTGGCGGTCCACCCACGGCCATGAGGTGGATTTTCTTATCGGAGAAGAAACCGCCGTGGAAGTCAAGGCGGCCTCACGGTTGGTGCCGGGGGATTTCAAAGGGCTCAAGGCGCTCGCCGAGGAGAGGGTGTTCACGCATTTGTTTCTGGTGAGTCAAGATGTGGTGGCAACCCGGCACGAGAACATCCGGGCGATACACTGGGAGGAGTTTCTGAAACGCCTTTGGCGGGGAGAGATCATCGTGTGAGGGTGCAGGGGGTCGGACCACGCTATGTGCAGGGGGTCGGACCACGCTAACCGGCCGGAATAAGGAGAATATTGTTTGTTTAGGCCCTTGATTTCCGGCTTATATGTCTCTTTTTGGGGCCGAAAAGGCGGTTTTGGGAGGGCTTTGATGTGGAGGGCGCCCCGATCCTCTGCTCAAGCTGTTTTTTCAAGAACCTGGCTTAGGATATCTTATGCCTTATCATAAAATACCCAAAAAAACATCATGGAATATCCCTCCACCTGCCAGTTGGTGGATTTCCACTTTGCTTGCCGAGCCTTTTCTTGTAGCATAGTTCTCAGAGCCTACAAATAAATGCCCCCACTTAACCTATCCATGCTCTCAGCCTTAGGATTTTTCGCTGGATGCAGGGGTCTCAGGGGGCTGGTTTCATTACTTTCGGTGATGAATGTGAGCTAATCTTTGTTCCTCCGGCACCTGCCTATTGCCCTATTGCCGGAATATGCGTGGAATAGGGGCGTTGGAGGTTGAAAGGTGTACCGGACTTGTGGGGGTCTCGAAAACCGGGGATGACAAAGTTGAGAAACTTTATAGTTGAAAACGATGTTCATCCGCATTTAGCGGCCCGGTTGCTTGAAAGGGGAATCACGCTTGAAGAGTTTAACATGACTTTGGCGAACGGTTGGCAGGCCCAAGATGCCAAAGAAGGAACATCTGGAAAAGTATACGTTTTTGAATATAATAAAACATGGTTTGGGAAGGTCTTCGCAGAGAAAGAGGTGTCCATCTATTATAAAATCAAAGACGGACGGCTCGTCCCGCTGACAGCGAAGTCCCGATATGGTAACAGTTTCCAAAGAAAAGGAGAAAACCCATGAGGCTGGAATACGATGGGACAAGAGACCTCCTCTACATAAGATTTGCAGTGGCTGAGCGTAACGTTGCAAGGACCGAGACCATCAGACCGGGTGTGCATGCTGATTTCGATGTGAATGACAAGCTGATGGGAATCGAGGTTATTGACGCGACTGAAATCATTGGCAGGACCATAGAGTTCGACTTGAGTGATCAGTTTCAAAAACGAGCGGCAATGCCGTAGCAGAATATGGGACGCCCTCAGCCCGTGCAAAAAAATCGTAAACCATTTCAGACTCGGAGCATCTATTCTCCTGCCGGGCCCTCCGTATAGCCGAAAAGGCTTCGGGGTAGGCAATTTAAGAAGTGACTGCGAACTCGGCTCCATCCCTTGCAATCCCGGCCGGTTCCGAATATGACTCCTCAAAGAACCACTTCACGATACTGTTGGTGTCAAAGCATGTGATCACCTGGGATCCTGCAGGACCAGATCCGACACTGATCTCCCGCCTCGATGACCCGGAATGCTTCGGCACTTCCGTATCCTGCCGCTACCCCCTTGCAGCACTCCCTTGTCCCTCAGCCGTTTTTGAACCTCTAAGGAACTTGCTGAGTCGATCGCGAAGCTCCTTTACACCCACAGTCTCCATTTTTGCCTCCAGTGAAGTGGCCACCTTTTTCGAGATTTTTAGCCACATCGATCCAGGCGCTCAACCTTCTTGGAGGAGGCAAACCGGACAGTTTATTTGCTCCAAAACCGGACAAATCTATTTGTTGCTAACACCTTCTTGGAGGTCAAAGAAAAAGCGAGATTCCGACATAACCCTTGAAGGCCACGAGCGAGATGCCGTTTACCCGCCTGAATGCTACCTGGAATGTCATTGTGCATTCGAGTTACGTCCCCAAGTGTCCTGACTTTTCCCTCGTGAAATCATACCCTTTTGGAAAGTAAAGTCCGGAGCTAAACCTGCATCAGGAAGCAGCGGGCTTCGGTGCACAAAACCGCAGCTTTTCAACAGAAGAGGATACAGCCTCCATGATCCGCGAAGGAAGGCCCCTGCCACCGAATGTCCTGGATCGGCTCCCGGACCTTTTGGAAGCTGTCAAGGGGGATCCGGATATTATTGCTCTTCTGGCATTCGGAAGCCTCGCAACGGGCAAGCTCTCCCCCCTCAGCGACCTGGATTTCGCTGTCCTCCTCTCCTTTGATCTGGACAGCCTTAAACGATTCGAGAAATACCTTGAACTAATAAACACATTTATCGATACCTTTAACACCGAGGAGATCGACCTGATTCTCCTGAACGAAGCGCCCCCCAGGTACGCTCACCAAATCCTGGCCCAAGGGAAAATCCTCTGTTGCAGGGATCGCGCCGCGCTGGCGGACTTCATCGAATCCACCCGAAAACGCTACCTGGACTTTCGACCTTACATGGAGGAATTCGACCGGGAATTCCTGCGAGGTATCGGCTACAGTGGATGACCGCATTAAAGAACACCTGAAACGCCTGCACCGCTATCTTCTCATGCTCGGTGACCTGAGAAACACCCCTCTTGATGGGTTCAAGGGGGATTCTGTTACTCAGGCCGCATCGGAGCGTTATCTACAGATGGCCATCGAGAGTTGCCTGAACATGGGGAATAGAATCCTTGCCCTTGCCCAGATGGAAAAACCCGTCACAACCCCTGAGACCTACGCCGATATCTTCAAAGAACTTGACCGGCTTGGGGTGT
>CAYPSZ010000409.1:0-8603 GCA_964413125.1 uncultured Desulfobacterales bacterium | reverse complement strand
CGGAGGCCGCGAGTACGAACCCGACGAGTACCTTTATGGAAAAAATCCGAAGGTGCTCACCCACCTGGATTTGGACAAGGCGCTCAAGGAAGACGAGGCGGAGGTGGGAAAGGCCTCAACCGCTGTGTTCATTCAGTGCGTGGGTTCGCGCATACCCGAAAGGCCCTACTGCAGCAAGATATGCTGCACGCACAGCCTTGAAAGCGCCCTGAAACTGAAGAAACTCAACCCTGAAATGAAGGTGTTCATTTTATATCGCGATCTCCGAGCATACGGATTCCGGGAGGACCTGTACCGCGAAGCAAGGGAGACCGGTGTTCTCTTCATAAGGTACGACCCGGAAAACGCGCCGGAAGTCACCGAGACCGCTGAAGGGAATATCTCGCTTGTGGTCAAGGATCACGTTCTCCAACGCCCTGTGAGGATCGCCCCGGACCTCCTGGTGCTGGCCTCGGCGATCCTTCCGGCTGAAAATCGCGAACTGTTCGAACTTTTGAAGATCCCGGCGAACAACGAAGGCTTCCTGATCGAGGCCCATGCAAAACTGCGGCCGGTGGACATGTCCTCGGAAGGCGTATTCGTGGCCGGCCTGGCACACTACCCCAAACCCCTGGAGGAGACCATCGCCCAGGCCAATGCAGCAGTGGCCAGGGCCATGACCCTCCTGAGCCGCGAAAGCATCATGGTGGGTGGTGTTGTCGCCGAAGTAATACCCGAGCGCTGCGCCGTGTGCGTAACCTGTGTAAGGACATGCCCTTACGGCGTTCCGAAGATCGGGACCGAGGGCCATGCGGTCATCGACCCGGCCGAATGCCGCGGCTGCGGGGCCTGCGTGGCTGAATGCCCGGGCAAGGCTATAGTGCTTCGGCATTTCACGGACGATCAGATCATCGCCAAGGAAGACGCGCTTTTTCAGGTGGTGTGACGCTGAAAATCCCGGTGTCGCCGGCCGAACCGGAACCGCCCGGCTTTGCGACCCTGATCACTTCAAACCTAAATTTCCGCGCCCATGCAGAACGGCCGGAGACGCAACATCCGGCAGGCCCATGGCGCTGCAGGGCAAAGGGAGGTAACATGGCTGATTTCGAACCCCGTATTCTTGCATTCTGTTGCCAGTACTGAGCTTATTCGGCTGCGGACCTGGCAGGTTCGATGAGACTTTCATACCCCAGCAATATCAAAGTTATTCAGGTGCCGTGTTCAGGCCGGGTTGACATCCTACACCTACTGAAGGCCGTTGAAGACGGCGCTGACGGAGTATACATCGCAGGCTGCCTGGAAGGTGAATGTCATTTCCTCACGGGCAACCTCAAGGCTCGGCGCAAGGTCAACTATGTAAAAAAGGTGCTTACCGAACTCGGTATAGAACCGGAGCGTGTGGAGATGTTCAACCTTTCCGCCGGCGAGGGTCCGCGTTTCGTCGAGATCGCCAGGGAAATGGCGCAACGCATCAAGGACCTTGGACCCAGCCCTGTCAACGTCAAGAGAGCCGCCTGAGGTTTTACAGGTACCCCGAGTCAGCGCGGAAGCTCAGTTCCCATTGGAAGGTGAATGAGGTAAGCCATGATAATAGCAGATAGAAAGCCTTTGACCGAAATCCTCGAAATGGTTGGTGACTGCGACAAGGTCCTGATCATAGGCTGCAAGGGGTGCGTCACGGTGTGCAACGTGGGCGGAGCCAAGGAGGTGGGAATCCTCGCCTCAGCCCTCAAAATCGCACGAAAGAAGGATGGACGACACCTGGAGGTTGATGAGCGGACCATAGAGCGGCAGTGCGATCCCGAATATATAGAGCAGGTCAAGAACGAAGTGGGTGATTACGACGCAGTGATCTCCATGGCCTGCGGCGTGGGCCCGCAGTTCCTGTCCGCCGCCTATCCGGATCAGAAGTTCTTCCCGGCCGTCAATACGACCTTTTTCGGAGGAGCGCTCCAGCACGGCATTTGGGAGGAACGATGTGCAGGTTGCGGTCAGTGTATAATCCATTATTTTGACGGTATGTGCCCCATCGCACGCTGCTCCAAGAGCCTGCTGAACGGTCCCTGCGGCGGGTCTGCCGCCGGGAAGTGTGAGATCAGCAAGGAAGTGGACTGCATCTGGGACTTGATTGTCCGCAAAAAGATGGAACAAGGCCGCCTCGAGGACCTGCTGAACTTCAGGCCGGCAAAATCCTGGGACACCGCACGAGACGGTGGTCCACGGAGAAGCGTGAGGGAGGAGTTGGTTCAATGAGCGATCTGAAATCTGGAAGCAATCTGGAAAAAGTCTTGAAAGCCGGGCACTTCGCATTCACCGGTGAATGCGGTCCCCCAAAAGGGGCCAACGTGGAGCACCTCAAGGAGAAGTTCTCCCACCTGAAAGGGGTTGTGGACGCCGTAAATGTTACCGACAACCAGACGGCAGTGGTGCGCATGTCCAGTTGGGCCGCCAGTACCATAATGCTGCAGGGAGGGGTGGAACCCAACTTCCAGATGGTTTGTCGCGATCGCAACCGTCTGGCCATGATGAGCGACATCCTGGGAGTGAGCGCCATGGGGATTCGAAACATCCTGTGCCTCTCCGGGGACCACCAGCGTTTCGGCAACCATCCCCAATCCAAAAACGTTTATGATATCGATTCAATGCAGCTCATCGCCCTGGCAAAAAAGATGCGGGATGAGGGTAAGTTCATGAATGACGAAGAGATAGACGAACCGCCCAGGCTCTTCATCGGCGCCGCGGCAAACCCGTTCGCCGAACCCCATGAGTTCAGGCCTTACCGCCTTGCGAAAAAGGTGGAGGCTGGAGCAGACTTCATTCAGACCCAGTGCATTTACAACATGAGCCGGTTCAGGGAGTTCATGCAAAAGGCTGTGGACATGGGGATCCACGAGAAGTGCTATATCCTGGCCGGAGTAACACCCATGAAAAGCGTTGGTATGGCAAAGTACATGGCCAACGTGGTTCCCGGAATGGATGTCCCTTCAGAACTGATCCAGCGTCTCCAGGGTGCGGGTAAAGGCAAGGTGGCTGAGGAGGGCATCAAGTTCGCACTGGAACAAATCGAGGAATTCAAAGATATGGATGGCGTGGCCGGCGTGCATCTTATGGCCATTGAGTGGGAGCACCGCGTCCCGGAGATAGCCGAGCGCGCAGGTGTGCTTCCACGGCCCCAAGTCTGATACCTTTACAGTAATTAAGGCATCAACAAGAGCCCCCGTGGACTCCGTGAGAGTTCCCGGGGGTTCTGTGTGTCCGATGATCTTGCAGATCACCCGCCAATATATCAAACCTTACCGTTGCCACTCCTTGTTCAGTCCGATCAAGGCACTTGGCTTTTTTCCTTGAACTCCCTCCCTTCACTCCTCTATGATAGCTCCTCAACGTCTAAACTCGAGAAGACCTCTCCGATCACATGATATTCACTACGGAAAAAGGTATTTGCTATGACACCCAGTCGGACCTGACCGCTGAAGAACGTCACGTCCTTCAAAAACTTATCCTTTGGGAGTCCATGGCTTCCACGGTCGATGAGTTCAGAAGCCATACAGCGGAAGCCCTGCACAAGGGATGGAACAATTCGGGCCCGATCCGGGCGGGTAAGGCTCTCAGTCACATCCTTGAGGATCTGGAAACAAGGGTGCTACGCCGGTTACAGTAACAGGCTTACTACTTTACCTTATCCCTGCGTTGCTAATAAGGTTTGCTCTCTTTATGGCCCCACCCTTTCAATATATGCTTGCTAAAGAACCTCATTCGTCCCGATTAAAAAATAATAGTGGAAGCCTGGAATCTCTTAAAGTGGCCATTGTGGGCGGGGGGGAGGCGTGTCACAGACTCCTGAAACTCCTTGATGATGAACGTTTGTCCCGGCTCCGGATGACGATCCTCGGTGTCGCGGACCCGGACTCCGAAGGCCAAGGGATCAGCCTGGCCAGGGAGATGGGGCTTTTTACCGCCACGGATTTCCATACGCTTTATGATCTCGATATCAATATGATCCTTGAGATGACCGGTCTTGTTGAGATCCGAAAGGAGATCGAGCGTTCAAAACCTGCAGGAATCTCCCTAATGGATCACAGGGCTGTACGTCTGCTATGGGACCTGATCCAAATGGAGATGGAACGTACCGCATTCGAGCGTGAGCGCCAGCGCTACCAGGAGAAGAGCCGAAAGGACGTCCAGGCCATCCTGGACTCCCTGCCCTATCGTGTAATGGTTGTGGATATGGATAAGACCGTTATTACCGCCAACCACACCCTATTAAAAGAGTTCGATCTGTCCGTGGACGAGGTTATAGGGAGGCCTTGTTACGAGGTGAGGTACGGCCTTGACAGGCCCTGTGATAAGGTCGGCAGGGAGTGCTTCCTGCACACCCGTCTCGACGAACTCAAGTGTGAAGGAATTGTGAGCACGTTTCAAGAGGTGCCCCACCCGGACGGTCAGGAGTACTACGACGTGGTCACCATTTCACCCATATTGGACGAAAAAGGTAATATAATCCAGATCCTTGAGGCCTCCCGTGACGTAACACAGCGTGTACTCCTCGAACGCCAGGTGGAGCACAGCAAGACCCTTTTTGAAAAGGTTATTGAGAGCACGGTGGACGGTATAGTCATGGTTGATACCAAAGGAAACGTGCTGATTTTCAATGAAGGAATGGAGAGATTGACCGGCCACTCAGCCGATGAAATAATAAATAGAGGTCACCTGAGCACCTTCTACGACATTGAGACAGCCAAAGAAAACATGCGAAAGATGCGAAGCGGTGAATACGGGCCCCCTGGAAAACTTAATCCCACGAGTATGTCCATAGTTACGAAAGACGGTGAGGAGATCCCTGTAACACTTTCCGCCTCCCTGATAACCATTGATGGAAAAGAAATAGGCAGTGTGGGAGTATTCAGGGACATGCGAGAAATCCTGGAGATGCGCAAGGAACTGGAAGACACCCACCTTCAACTGGTTCAATCCGACAAAATCGCCTCAGTGGGACGAATGGCCGCGGGCGTGGCACACGAAATAAACAACCCACTTGCCGGGATCCTCATGTATGCCGAAATATTAAAAGAAAGCTTTAAAGATAATAAGCAACATCTTGAGGACATTCAGGAAATAATTTATCAAACCTTACGATGCAAGGAAATCGTGGCGGAACTCCTCGAGTTCAGCCGCCGCTCCGTAGGCAAGGTATCCACCTTCAGCCTGGACGATCTGATCAGAAAGTCCATGAACCTGCTGATCGATCAGGCCCAATTTCAAGACATTGAAGTGCGGATAGATGTGGAACCGGATATCCCCACTGTTTCAGGAGACCTGGGTCAACTCCAGCAGGTTTTGACCAACCTGTTCATCAATGCTGCCGACGCCATGGAAGGAAAAGGCCGGCTGGAAGTAAGGGGCAGATACGATCATTCTGGAGACCGCTTTGAGATAACCGTGTCGGATACAGGCCCGGGAATTCCGCAGGACATAAGGGAGAAGGTCTTCGAGATATTTTTTACCACCAAACCGGTGGGAAGAGGAACCGGTTTGGGACTGAGCATTTCAAAAAAGATCATTGAGTTGCACGGTGGATCCCTGTTGCTGGAATCGCCTCCCGGCGGAGGAACCACATTCACCATAAGACTGCCCATAGGATTCTTGCAGGAGAGTTCCAACGAGGAGAGCGAATTATTCATTCAATAGGTGGAGGCCATGGAAGACAAGGACACCCGCATCCTGGTGGTGGACGATGAGCGAGTGGTCAGGGACGGTTGCCGGCGGGTCCTCACGGGCAAGGGTTATGAGGTGCTGGCCGTAGAGGACGGAAAGAAGGCTCTGGACCTTCTGCAATCAGAAACCGTGGACCTCATGCTGCTGGATCTTAAAATGCCCGTAATGGGTGGAGAGGAGGTCCTGGAGCACGTATGTACTAATCGCCCCGACATTCCGGTGATCATCATCACCGGTCACGGAACAGTGGACAACGCCGTTGACTGCATGAAGAGGGGAGCCTATGATTTTGTCACAAAGCCTTTCCAGGTTGAACAATTCCTCCTCACCATTGAACGCGCCGCGGAAAAACGGCGTTTGGGGCAACAGCGCATCCGATATGAAGAGGAGAAGCAGCGCAACCTCTACGACCTGAACCTTGAGAAAAGCCGCCTCAAGACCATCATCAACTGCATGGCAAACGGCGTGCTCGTTACCAACCGCAACCTCGAGGTCGTCCTTCATAACCCTGCGCTGACCCGTTTAATGGGCGTCGCTGAGAAGATCCACCCCCCCGTGGAGCTGAATCGGCTTCTGGAAAACAAGACCCTGATAGAGACAATTAAAAAAATCCAAGAAGGTGACATTCCTCCCGACAACTTCGTCAGCCAAGAAATCGAGGCAGGAAATCATTTTCTAAGGGCTATTTCTGCGCCTGCCCTGGCTCCGGATGACGGAGTGGTTGGAACCGTGACAGTCCTGGAGGACATTACTGCTTTCAAAAGGCTCGATGAGATGAAGTCCGACTTCGTCAACATGGTGGCCCATGAACTTAGAAGCCCGCTTGTCAGCATCAGACAGCAAAACAGCGTACTATTGGAAGGGCTTGCCGGACCCCTGCAGGAGAAACAGGAGGAGCTTATACGCCGGGGCTCAAAAAAGATAGATCAGCTCCTGGACTTGATCAACGACCTGCTGGACATTGCGCGGATCGAAGCGGGCGGACATCAACAGAACCGTGCCCCTATAGAGATTGCCAAGGTTGTGCATGAGACCGTTGAACTCATTCGCCCGCGAGCTGAGACCCAAGGAATCACCTTGTCGGTAAGGTGTGACGGCTCCCAGTCGATTCAGGCCGACCCCAAGGGAATAGCAGAGGTCATGAACAATCTGATCACCAATGCGGTCAACTATTCCCCTGGCGGCGGCAGAGTGGAGATTACCGTGAGGGAGCTTGGAGACAACCTGGAGATCCTGGTTGCAGACAGCGGTGTGGGCATTTCCGAGGAAGAGCTACCCAAGATCTGGGACAAATTCTACCGTGTGAAGCACCCCGAGACCCGGCAGGTCATAGGGACGGGCCTGGGTCTTGCCATAACCAAAGCAATTGTGGAGGCCCACCAGGGCACCATTGAAGTGGAAAGCTTTCCCGGCCGAGGGACCACATTTCGAATCCTGCTTCCCATCATGGCACCCAATGACTAGACAAAAGCAAATCAAACGCATCCTGGTGGTGGATGACGAGGCGGTTGTGAGAAACGGTATCAAACGTGCCCTTGAAGGCCGCGGCACGGAAACGGTGCTCGCGGCCGACGGCAAGGAGGCCTTGGCCCTCCTTGATCACCGGGAGTTTGATCTGGTACTTCTGGACATTCGTATGCCGGAGATGGACGGGATGTCCGCGCTTCGCCAAATCCAGTCCCGTCATCCCGATACCCCTGTGATAATGATAACCGGGTATCCTACCATCGATACCGCCGTGGAGTGTACCAAGCTCGGTGCCCACGACTACCTGGTGAAGCCTTTTCGCCTAGCCGACCTGGAGGGATCTCTATTCAAACTGGAAAGAGGCGGCTCTGACTTGCGCCCCACCTCAACAAGAGAACGTGGCCTTGAAATAGGTGGAAACAGGGATTTTATCATCGGGGACAGCCCTGAAATGGAAGAGCTCTTTGAGAAAATCCGTAAGGTTGCCCCCACGGACAGTACTGTTCTCATCACCGGAGAAAGCGGAACGGGAAAGGAGCTCGTGGCCAGGGCTATTCACGCCTACAGTAGAAGGAAAGACCGGGAATTCGTGGCGGTGGACTGCAGTTCCCTGGTGGAAACCCTTCTTGAGAGCGAACTCTTTGGACATGTGAAAGGTTCGTTTACCGGTGCCCTTGAAACCAAGCACGGGCTGTTCGAGCTGGCCAACCGCGGCACCTTTTTTTTCGATGAGATCTCCAACCTGAGCCTCAAGATTCAGGCCAAGCTCCTTAGAGTCATTCAGGAACGGGAATTCATGAAGGTTGGAGACCAGAAGAAGATCCAGCTTGATATCCGCATCATATCAGCCTCAAACCGCGATCTGCACGAATCTATCGAAGCGGGGACATTTCGAGAGGATCTGTTCTATAGGTTGAGCGTGGTTCCCATCCGGCTCCCACCTCTTCGCACGCGTGCCGACGATATACCGCTTCTGGTAGATCATTTTCTATGCAGGTTCAGCAACCGTATTAACCGTGAGGCACCTATTGTCTCAGAAGAGGCCATGGAGGTTCTCAAAGAGTATGCCTGGCCCGGAAACGTCCGCGAGCTCGAACATACAATTGAACGAGTGCTCATCCTGGAAGACACGGAAGTGATTCGACCGGGACACCTCCCCTCTTTCATGAGTCAGAGGCAGGGAGACTTTCAGATGTTCTCGGAAGACCCTTTTTCACTCGAGGAACTGGAGAAGAAATACATCCGGTTCGTCCTTCGAAAGACCGGCGGTAAGAAGTCAAGGGCCGCTGAAATATTGGGCATAAACCGAAAGACACTCGGTCTCAAAATCAAGAAATACGGTCTTTAAGGTACGGAATGAAATGACAAAGAAAAAGGGCTTACAACTTTAAGGTGTAAGCCCTTGATTTTACTGGCGGGGACGACGAGACTCGAACTCGCGA
>CAYPSZ010000408.1:0-4932 GCA_964413125.1 uncultured Desulfobacterales bacterium | reverse complement strand
ATCCCCTTTTACAGGGACACCCAAGGTGATGAAAACAATGTTCACTTCAAACACCTCGGCCTGTATGCATTTAGGATGGCGTTTCTCAGGACTTTCACGCGGCTCCCTCAGGGCCGTCTGGAAATCGCTGAAAAACTGGAACAGCTTCGCGCCCTGGAGCACGGGTATTCCATCCGTGTGGTGGAGACCGCCCACAACTCCCCCGAGGTGGACACTCCGGAAGACGTTGACATCATCGAATCCATCATGAACGGCAAATGCTCCAAGGGATGATCCCGACTCGTGCACGCTCCCAAAACAACATGGATCGTAACCCCGCCCTCACCCGGCGTCGCCGGCCTTGCCGGTGAAGCCGGGATTTCGTATTTGCAGGCCCGGCTTCTCCTCAACCGGGGCATAACCTCGGCCGAGGCCGCCGCTGCTTTCCTTTCCCCCTCCCTATCAGGCCTGACCCACCCGCGCATGCTCAAAGACATGGACGCGGCCGTGGACCGGGTCATCTGGGCGGCCCGCAGAGGAAGGCCCATTACCGTATACGGCGATTACGACGCCGACGGCATAACAGCCACGGCCTTGCTTGTGCG
The DNA here is from genome assembly GCA_964413125.1 of uncultured Desulfobacterales bacterium. Lineage (GTDB taxonomy): Bacteria > Desulfobacterota > DSM-4660 > Desulfatiglandales > HGW-15 > JAIPEI01. The sequence goes on along the minus strand of CAYPSZ010000408.1, from coordinate 4,348 downwards.
CTTTTTCAGGGAACTCGCCCTTTCGACGTCTTATTACATTCCGGACCGGTTCCAAGACGGATACGGCCTGAATAGCCGCGCTGTTCAGACCATCTCCCACAGCAGGCGAGGGCTTCTTGTTACGGTGGATTGCGGCACGAACGACCGGGAGCAAGTAAAACTGGCCATGAGCCGCGGCCTTGAGGTGGTGGTCACCGACCATCATAGGACGCATGAAGACTTCGAACCCCTCTGTCCGGTAATCAATCCCAACCGCCCTGACTGCACGTTTCCTTTCCCCGGGCTTGCCGGTGTCGGCGTGGCTTTTTTTCTGGCCGTGGGGGTCCGTGCGGCATTGAGAAAAGCCGGATGGTTCCGCTTTCGAGGCGAACCCGATCTTCGAGGGTACCTGGACCTTGTGGCACTGGGCACGGTTGCCGATATGGTCCCGCTGCTGGAGGAAAACAGGCGTCTGGTGACGGCAGGCATAAAGATCATGGCATCCAGCAGGTGGCCGGGGCTCCGGGCTCTGCTGGAGCGGGCCGCGGTCAAACCGGACCGTGTCTCTGTGGAAGATGTGGGGTTTCGACTGGCGCCCCGCATCAACGCCGCAGGTCGCCTCGGCAAGTCCCGCATCGGCATTGAGACCCTTCTCACCGCCGACCCGGCTGAAGCCCGCGACCTGGCCGAACGACTCCAGCTTATGAACGACCGGCGCCAGGAACTTGAAAAAAGGGTCCTGGACCAGGTAGTTTGCGGGCTGCCGGACCCGGCCGGTCCGGATGACAGGAGAACCCTGGTCATCCAGGGCGGCGGGTGGCATCAGGGGGTGCTGGGCATTGTGGCCTCCCGCATCGCCGCACTTTTCCATCGCCCGGTATTGGTCCTGGATGTTAGGGACGGTCTGGCCTCCGGCTCTGGCCGAAGTATCCAGGGATTCGATCTACACCGAGCACTACAAAGACTCGAGCCTTTGTTCACGCGATTCGGCGGGCACAGCCAGGCCGTGGGCCTGAGTCTTGAAACGCGCCACCTGGACCGGCTCCGCCACGGACTGGAATCAGCGGCGCAGGAAGAATTGTCTGAATCCGATCTCCATCCCGTCTTGCATGTGGAAGCGGAGCTGCAGCCCGCTGAGGTAACAAAGGAACTGATCAACGAGATCCATTGCCTCGGGCCTTTCGGTTCGGGAAACCCCGAACCCCAATTCCTGGGCACCGGACTGGAAATCACCGAGTCCCGGGTGGTTGGAGAAAGGCACTTGAAGCTGCGGGTTGCGGATGAAGGCAGGGAAATGGACGCCATCGGTTTCGGCCAGGCCGACCTGCACCCGGCGCCGGGGTCGAGGATAGACGCGGTTTACCACCCCAGAATAAACCGATGGAAGGGAATGGAAAGCGTTCAGCTTAACATACAGGCCATGGAACCGGCAAAAGGGTGAGTCGAACGGGAGTGCACGGCTCAGAGGAGAGGGTCGCCATCCTCCCGAAAAATCTTGGCGGCAAGATCAATGTCCTCCGGACAAAACACGAACAAGGCGCTGCCCTCTCCGGGAACGGCCGACCCGTAAACATAGTTGATGTTGATACCCTCCTCCCCGAATTTCCGGGCCATCTCAGCCAGCATACCGGGACGGTTGTCAATGGCTATGGCGATGACCGGCATGATGTCGAAAACATACCCCTTTCCGGAGAGAAGATCCATGGCCCTATCCGTGTCGCTGGTCAGCATCCTGATAAGGGCGTAGGCGGCCGAATCCTTCTGCATGGACCCGTAACTGGCCGCCGGTGCAATGCGCTTCAGGGACTTGCCTCTGGCCTTGAAAAGCTCCTTTACGTAGTCCGACGCGTCCTGGATAGTCAAAGCGTCTATGTTGATGCCGGCTTCTGAAAACAGGCCTGCCAGCTTGCCCAGTTCTCCGGGCGCGTTCAACAAAAAGAGCTGAATCTCCGTCCGAACCATGGCTCCTCCTTGTTGCCGAATCAGCGATTCATATGAAACGGGGCCGCCGGTGTCGTCTCGAGTCTTTGCGGCGTTTCGATCTCATAGTCCTTCAGGTAACGCAGGAACTCCGAGTCGGTTGAGAGCACAAGTGTGCTCTTTTCATCCATGGTCTCCCGGTAGATCTCCAAGCTCCGCATGAAGGAATAGAACTCCGGATCCCTGCCATAGGCTTCAGTGTAAATGGCAGCGGCTTCAGCATCGGCGTTTCCCTTTATCTCCTGGGCGGTCTTGTAGGCCTCGGACTCGATTCGATTGAGTTCCTTCTGGGCGTCTCCTTCGATCTGTCGCGCCTCACCCCGGCCCTCGGAACGGAACATCTCCGCCATCTGCTTTCGCTCGGCGATCATCCTTTCGTACACCGCCCTGCGGACTTCTTCCACATAACTTAAGCGCTTGATCTTGACATCCACCAATTCGATGCCGAACTCCCTAAGCCTTGGTTGGGCCTGGGTCATAACAGCCGCGGTGATCTCCCGGCGCCCCATCCGGATCTCACTCAGCAGCTTCTCATCCTGGAATTCCTCCACTTCCATGTCAAGCACATCCAGGTCCTCGTCCAGTTCCCTGTCGGTCATTCGGACAGCTTCGATAAGCGGGTGGTTCGTGATCAGGTCCCTCACGGCCGCATCGATAATGGCGTCCAGCCTTGTCAAAGCGGCCGTGGTGTTAGTGACGGTCTGAAAGAAGAGCAGAGGGTCGGTGATACGCCACCTGCCGATGGTGTCCACATAAATATAGGTCCTTTCCAGTGTGGGGATCTCTCCCGGCTCACCATCCCAGTTCTGCAGGTTCCTGGGGAAATAGTTGGCTTCATGGATCAGGGGAACCTTGAAGTAAAGCCCGGGTTCAGAGATAGGATCCCTGACCACCTTCCCAAACATGGTAACAACCACCTGCTCGGTCTCATCCACCACGAAGGCGGCGCTGAAAAGACCGATCAAAAGGACGACGACAACGCCTATTAGTATCTTGGATTTCATTGGCCACCTCCCCGGGCTGCGCCCGTTTCCTTTCCCAGATTCAGAAGCGGAAGGAGGTTGGCTTGTTGCGAATCCAGAATATACTTGTCACCCAGATTGGGGTAGACCTCCTTCATGGCCTCGAGAAAAAGCCGCCGCCTGGTTATCTCCGGGGCCTTGGCATACTCCTGGTGAAGCGCCGTAAAAAGGGCCGCGTCTCCTGTGGCCTGATTCACCCGCTGCAGCGCATAGCCTTCTGCGCTCCTTATGGTCTTCTCAGCCTCTCCACGGGCCTGGGGGATGATCCGGTTGTATTGTTCCCGCGCCTGGTAAATGAGCTTCTCCCTGTCCTGAACCGCCTGGTTGACTTCATTGAACGAAGGCTGCACAGGCTCCGGCACATTGGTCTTCTTAAGTTCTATGGTTCTGACCCATATGCCGGTCTCAGCGTCATCCAACTCCTTCTGGAGGAGCTGTTGAGCCTGTTCGGCTATCTCCCGCCTGCTGATCACTTCGTTGATGCTCCTGTCCCCAACCACCAACCGCATGGTGGCCTCGGACAGGTCCCGGAGTGTTCCCTTTACGTCCTTGACGCGAAAAAGATAATTGTAAGGATCGTTAATGCGATACTGGACCACCCAGGGAACCACGGCTACGTTCAGGTCCCCCGTGAGCATGAGCGACTCGTTCAGATAAGGCGCCCCCGAGGCGAACCGGGCGCTGACACCCGCCTCCACTGTCCTGAACCCGAACTCTTCAGCAAATACATGCCGCACCCTGACTTTTGTTACTTTCTCGACTCCGTGGGGAAGCTTCACCTGGAGACCGGGTTGGGTCATGCGGACGTATTCCCCGAACCGCTGAACCATTCCCACCTCATCCACGTCCACTTTGTAAACCATGGTGGAGGCCAGGTACAGAATCACCAAAACGGCTATGATGGCCCCTCCTCTGGGGAATTTGACCTTCATCCCCTTGAGCCTCTCCAACAAGTCCCCAAGCTGAGGCGGCGGACCTTCAGGCCGATTCCTCTTTTGCTGCTGTTGCAGCTTTTCCCAATCCCAAGCCATAAAAACCCCTTATTTCATTAATACCGATTTTCTGATAAAGCTAAAACAGAATCACATTACTCGTCAAGGAATAATGCTCCATGAAAAAGCGTCGAAGCCTTCGTCAACAAGGACATCCAACTACTCCCGTGGACCCGGCCCAAAAAAAGGCCGGAGACCTCACCCCTCTTGGTGACATCCTCCGTTCCTTTTTCAGTGATCCGAACCTGCCCTTCAATCCGGACGATCACCGCATATGGCAGGTCTGGGACGGCGTCGTGGGCCCTGCCATCGCCCGAAATGCAAGACCTGCCTGGATCAGGAAAGGGCGACTGAGGGTTCGCGTGTCCGGCCCTA
>CAYPSZ010000407.1:0-3972 GCA_964413125.1 uncultured Desulfobacterales bacterium | reverse complement strand
CAATAAATGAATTAGCCCCTTTAGGGGCTTTCCTTACGAGAATGCCCCCTTCGAGGGGGCTTCATCATACCACGTCCTATGGGCGTGGTTGGTGATTTTGAACCAAAGACAGGAGAAGGCGATGGTTTACGAACAAGAGCGGGATAAATTCCGTGCTCTGCTGCGAAGCAAACGAAACCAGCTTCTGGAGTATCGGGAAGAGTGGGGGGAGTCGAGTAAAAGCCTTAAGGAAAAGGAGCCTGAAATGGAGGAGGAAGCTCAGAAAGACTTCCTTGTCAGGTCTATCGAGGGCCTGGATGCACAAGGCACCGCCATGGTAGAAGCCATTGACAGGTCACTTCGCAAACTGGAAACCGGAAGCTATGGAATCTGCGAAAGATGCGGTTCGACGATTCAGAACGGTCGACTCGAAACGGTCCCGTGGACTTCCTGGTGCTTGAACTGTGCTGCGAGACAAGAAAAACAAAGCGAAGCGATAATACAAGAAGAAGCAGAAGACCTCGAAGCGGCCCAGAGCCCTGATGTGGATTTGATGAGCGATGAGCAACTGGAGGCATTGGTCTGGGATGGAGTTCGAAATGACGGCCGGGTCGAAACCGATGAATTGGAGATCTCAGTTGATAACGGCAGGTTGATTCTTGAAGGAAGCCTTCCGAGTGAGACCAAGCATCGGGTTCTCCTCCAGCTTCTGAGGGACATCCTGGGCATTCGAAATATTGAAGATCGTCTCCACATCAACCGGCAACTGTGGGAAAGACCGGATCGTACTCCGGGGAAAACCGAGTTTCCAGAAAAGAAAGAAGAGGAGGTTATATCACAAGGTGAGGAGGAGAAAGAGGATATTTACGGTGCAATAGAGGAAGGAACTTCTACTTTGCCTCCAGAAAAGCTCATACCGGAGAGACAAGAGTGAAAGGGAGAGAAATAGCCTGGTTCAGAGGGTTTTTCAGGTTTCCACGCCGACCCTTAAACAATTCATTGAGATACCAAGGAGCTGATTCATAATGAAACGAGCCAGTGTGTTTGAAAAGGAGGAGCTTCACAATCAGTCCGAAGTCTTTCGGGACCGGGAAGAGGCAGGAAAGGTACTCGCGCAAATGCTGGAGCCCCGATACGGCGGACGGGATGACGTCACTGTCTTCGCCATCCCCGCCGGCGGAGTCCCGGTGGCGATGAAGGTCCGGGAAAGATTGGGGGCCTCGTTTGACCTGGTCATCGCACGAAAGCTGAAGATCCCCGACAATCCCGAGGCCGGGTTCGGGGCTATGGCCTATGGCGGGAGCCTGTTTCTCAACAAACCCCTGATGGAGGAACTCCGACTGGACGAGGGGGACGTCGAGGCCGAAACAGCAGTGGTGGAAGTGGAGCTCGAAAAGAGAGATCGGCTGTTTCGAGGGGGACAGCCCCTCCCGGACCTCTCAGGCAGGACGGCGATCCTGGTGGACGACGGCCTGGCATCGGGGTACACTATGCTGGCGACTATTCAAATGGCCAAGGACCTTGGGGCCCGGGTCACGGTCGTAGCCGTCCCAACGGCGCCTCAACGGACCATTGAGCGCATTGAGACGGAGGCGGACGAGATCTACTGCCCTAACATACGGACCGGAATATTTTTCGCCGTCGCAGACGCCTACGCCAACTGGTATGATCTCCAGGAAGAGGAGGTCCTCGACCTGCTTCAGAAAAAGGTTTAGCCCCCTATTAGCCAGGCTTATTGACGATCTGTACTGTGCTCGCTTGAGGACCCTCCTCGCCCTACTGCTCGACGAACCGAACTCCGGTGCTGATTTCCATCTGGTCGTAATCTCCTCCAGGCACGCTGTTTCGCTGGAAATAGATGTCGCGGCCGTCAACACTTCGAATGAATCCATATCCTTTCTCAGGAAAGATCTTATTCACCAGAGCGCTGACCTCCTGGTCCGGGTGCCCGTGATCTACACTGAGGCCTTTGTCTACCCCTCCCGATGGCCGCCATAGAATAACGTTTCCTGCCTCTGGCCGGCCTCTAGACGTCGATGCCGAAGGCGGCACGAAGGGTGTAAGCCGACGAGAAAGCCGAGGCCGGTCACGCTCAGGCTAAGCACCGCCATCTCCCCGAACCGCTTCTTGAACGACAAGTCTCTGGCAAGGGCCTTATAGTAGTTGAAAGCTGCGATGATCGAAACCGCGATGACGACGCTGATCCCGAGGCAGGCATAGTAGTTGGACAGAACGAAATAAGGGGGCCACGAGGAGCGCCACGACACAGACGTAGGAAATCCCGGCGCAGGAGCTGGGGATCAGCTCCAGGAAGGAGATGGCGAGCATGACACCGGCGGTGAAACAAAGCATCATGATGGTACCGCTTATAGTAAAGCGGGTCATAAGGGAAGGGCTCCCTCGCGGAAAGGAGGCCGGCCATCCCACGAGTCCTTTACAGGATATACCCCATTCACACTCCACAGGCAGGCATTGTATTCAGGATACAAGGACGGCTTTCGCCCGCAGGCCGTTCGGCTTTGTCGGGTATTGCTTTCTGCGCCGTCCCTCTTGACATCTTACCAGAGAAAGGAGGTAGGGAAATGGCACGAATAGATGAACAGATCAAAAAGGACGTGGTGGATGAGCTCTACTGGGACGACCGAGTGGATGCTTCCAAGGTGAACGTGGAGGTCAGCAACGGGATTGTCACTTTGCGGGGTGAAGTTCCCACGTATTTTGCTAGCACCGCAGCCTACTACGACGCACTTGGAATATTGGGCGTGGTCAACGTCCGCAACCAGCTCGCGGTTCGCTATCCTGTCGGGAAATCCGTGCCCACGGATGAGGAGCTTGAAACCGAACTTCGTAGAAAGCTGGCCTGGAATCCTGACATCGATGTGCTGGACATGGAGATCGACGTGAGCGCCGGCGTGGTCACCCTACATGGAACCGTGGACGCCTACTGGAAAAAGCTTTACGCCGAAGACCTGGTCGCCTCGGAACCGGGGGTGATTTTTATCAACAATTACCTGGCCATCACACCTGAGAAGGACATCATTGATCAGGACATCGCCAATGACATCGTACGATCGTTGGAGGCGCGTTCTGCAGTGTTTGCCGACGATGTGACCGTGCGGGTCAGAAACGGGCACGTAACGCTGACCGGGACTGTTCCCAGCTGGGCGGCCCGGGAGTCCGCTCACGATGCCGCGGCGTATACTGCAGGCGTCGTGGATGTGGAGAACCGCATTCTGGTGTCCGGGATCGGCTCATCGATGTAGTTACGGAACTATCCTTCGGGCGCCGGGTTGGAGAGATTTTTCGAAACTCAGCCGCCTGAAGGCCTCACCTAAGGCAGTTGTGAAACAAGGAGGATTTGGATTATGAGTACCTTGGGACTGGATGTTTTCGACAAAACCATTCATCAAACCAATAACTGGCTTAAAGACCTGGCCTACGAAATGGGCTGGGAAAACCGCCACCGCGCTTACTTGGGCATGCGGGCCTGTCTTCACACCTTGCGAGATCGCCTGACCGTTGAAGAAGCGGTGCATCTCGGAGCCCAGCTGCCTATGCTGGTCAGGGGTTTTTACTACGAAGGCTGGAAGCCTTCAAAGGCCCCGGTGAAGATTCGAAACAAGGAGGGCTTTCTTTCGGCGGTCGCCGAAGCCTTCGGAGACATGGAGCCTGATGATCCGGAGACTCTGACTCGTGCAATGTTCAAGCAACTGCACTTCAGAATCTCCGAGGGGGAAATTGAAGACATCAAACAGGTTCTACCCTCCGAGCTGGAACAACTCTGGCCGCAGAAGATGTAGTGGTCGGCTGCGCGGCGGCAATCCATTCTTTTGACGCCGGTTTCATCATGTTTGCCACACACCATGGAAGCCAAGACCCGTAGACCGATAATACGAAAGGAGTCGAACCATGTCAGGCAGCACGTACAAGATCATCGAGTTGGTGGGAACTAGCGATACTTCCTGGGAGGAAGCAGCGAATACCGCCATAGAA
>CAYPSZ010000406.1:0-13526 GCA_964413125.1 uncultured Desulfobacterales bacterium | reverse complement strand
CAAGTGCTGAAAGTGTGGGCCATGTCGAACAGTTCGTCCACGTTGGAGACCCGCACGATACCGGCCTGCCTGAATGCGCTGTCCACAATGAGGTCATCTCCCGCAAGTGATCCCGTGTGAGAGGCCGCGGCCCTTGCTCCCGCCTTGGACCGGCCCACTTTGAGAGCGATGACGGGCTTAACCTTTGCTGTTTCCCTGGCCACTTGAATGAGCCTGTTTCCATCCTTGATGCCTTCCAGATAGATCATTATGGCCCTGGTGTCGGGATCGTCCTTGAGGTAGTCTATGTATTCCGGGAAGCTGACGCCTATGGCGTTGCCGAGGCTGATGATCTTGCTGAAGCCGGCCCCTTTTACCCCTGCATAGTGCGTCAGGGAGTCGATCACGTTGCCGCTCTGGGCAAGTACGGAGACCGCTCCCCTATTGAGGCGCGGGACACCCAGGAGATTGATTTCAGAAGAGGCGCTGAACATGCCGCTGCAATTGGGGCCGATCACATAGGTGCCGGTCTTGTTTGCTTCAGCCATTATCTCGGCTTCGATTTTCTTGCCCTCTTCACTGCTTTCCCCGAGACCAGCTGTTATTATTATGATCCCTTTGGCACCCATCTTGATGCTGTCCGTTACCGCGGGTATAATAAACCTGGGTGCAACCACAATCATTACCAGGTCAACTTCTTTTTCCACGGCTGTAACATTCGGATAGGCTTTCCTGCCGAAGAGCTCGGCCCTCTTGGGGTTGATCAGATATATGTCGCCTCTGTATCCCCCTTGAATCAGGCTCCTCGTCCTTCTTTCAGCCGCCTTGCCCGGGACCTCGGAAGCCCCTATGACGGCGATGGAGCCTGGGTTGAACACCTTGTCAAGTGACCTTTCCATCAAATATTCTCCTTAGCCTTTATCAATACGCTTCAATTGCAGTTCCCTCAGATTACATGCAGAACAATGATCAGCCTATGGCCCTGCGCTTTATCCTTATCTTCTGATACGCAATCAGGCCGAAGTATGCGCAAACCCCCAGTATCTGTATGGTTCTGGGACCAAGGGGGATATAGGCTTCGATGACGGTGGCCTTGAAAGTGGAAGCGGCTATGGCCAGAAGAAGGAGCCTTTCCAGAAGATTACAGCGTTCCACGAGTTGCCCCTGCAGCATGGAGGCAAAGGCGAACATGGCAATGAGCCCGGAGAAGAACACCCAGCCGATCAGGAGCGGATCATTGAGCCAGATGACTCGGCCCGTGTCGGTCAGCCCGGCGATCATGAGCAGCTCGTTGTTGAACAGGAAAATGAAGGGCAGAATGGCCGTACGCAGGTCGTAGGTGAAACCCTGAATTCCGGTCCTTATGGGATCGGAACGGGCGATGGCGGCCCCTGCATAGGCCGCCAGTCCAACGGGCGGGGTGTCATCCGCCAGAATTCCAAAGTAGAAAACAAACAGGTGGGCCGAAATGAGAGGGAACACAAGCCCTGCATCCCCGCCCAGTTTCACGATTACCGGTGCTGTAAGAGTGGCCATGATAATGTAGTTGGCTGTGGTAGGCATTCCCATGCCGAGTATAAGGCATGTCATTGCCGTAAAAATAAGCATTAGTACTACGTTACCCATGGAAATGGTGTCGATCAGGATAATGAATCTGCCTACGAGGCCTGTGATGGTCACCACGCCCACGATGATTCCCGCGGTGGCCGTTGCAATGCCTACGGCCACCATGTTCCTGGCCCCGCCGATCAGGCCGTTCCATATATCGCCGAGCCCCTCCAGAAAGGCGGCCCAAAGGGATGCCTTGAAGTCAACCGAGGGGTCGAGGGCGCCGGCTCGTCGCTGCATCCCCACCTTCAGAAATACTATGACAGGCCGCTGAATGAGCATGATAACCATCAGGGATTCCACGGCCAGGAGGGCGGCCATGATGGGGGAACGCCTCAAGACCACCAGATACACTATCAGGACCCCCAAAGGAATGATGAAATGGATCCCGCGAATGAAGGTGCTGAAAAACAAAGGGAGGTCTTTCCTGGGAATGGCCTTGAGATTGAGTTTAAGGGCCTCCATGTGGACAACATAGAACAAAGCCAGATATGATATAAGGGCCGGAAGCAAGGCGGCCCTTACCACATCAAGATAGGGTATGCCCAGTATCTCGGCCATGATAAAGGCCGCCGCGCCCATGATGGGAGGCATGAGCTGTCCATTTGTGGATGCCGCAACTTCAATGGCCGCAGCCTTGTACCCGGGCAGCCCCACTTTCTTCATTAGTGGTATGGTGAATGTCCCTGTGGTGACCGTGTTGGCGATGGAGGATCCGGAAACCAGACCGGTCAAGCCGGAGGCCATGACGGATGCCTTGGCCGGGCCGCCGCGAAAGGTCCCGAGCGCTGAAAATGCCACGTCAATGAAGTATTTTCCTCCCCCCGCCTTATCAAGCAAGGAACCGAAAAGGACAAATAAAAAAACAAAATCCGTTGAAACACCCAGGGGCACCCCGAATATGCCCGTGGTTGTAAGGTACATATCGCTAATAATAAAATCCATAGGGACACCCCTATGGTGAATAATTGCGGGCAAGAAAGGTCCTATAATAGTATATATTAGAAAAAGCCCGGCAAGTATGGCAAGGGCGGGTCCCAGGGCCCGTCTGGCGCCCTCCAGGAGCATTACGATAAGAATGGAGCCGAAGATGATATCGGTGGTGCTGGGCATGCCCTGCCGCCAGACCAGTTCATCGAAATCCCACCAGATATAAAGCGCAGAGCAGGTGGCTGCTATTGCAAAAATTATGTCAAGAAATGGTATGCGGGAGATGGTGGAACGCCTCCCCAGAAAAGGAAATATCTTTTTGATCCCTCGCATCCAGAATGGTGGGTTAACGTGGTTGTAGGCCGGATACACCAGAAATGCCAGGCAAAGGGCAAAGGCCAGATGCCAGGCCCTGGCAATATGAGAGTCTATCGGCCTGTAGGCGATTAAGAGCTGGTATCCGGACCAACCGAGGCAAATGAGGGTAATAGCCCATGAAGCGGCCCGGCTCTTGGGTTGTCTGCGTCCGGCCTCGGCCTTTGCCAGTATCTCTTCAGCGGCTTCTTCGGTTTTTCGGGACAATCTCTTTTGGCCTTTTTCTTCCTGATCAGTGGAATTGGGATTCGAGCTCATGGGTATCCTGCCTCAAGAAAAAAGGGTGAACGACCAAGCAGGATGAGAGATGTCGGAGAGACCAGCAGCGCCTGCACACAACGAGTAAAAGAGCCGCCCAAGCCCTCCCTCACCCCGGCAAGGGCCGGGGGTGAACGGACTTGGCTTTCCCGGGTTCCTGCTTGAGAAGCAGTCACAGGAAGAGTGATTTTTGATTATCGCCGAAAGCGTACATTTTTGCTGCATGACAGGACAAGGAAGGGGCCTGACCGGCCCCTTCGCTGTTATGGGTTACATCCAGCCTTTTTCTTTGTAATACTTGACCGCCCCGGGATGGAAGGGAGCTGAAAGACCTTGCAACATGGCCTTGGGCTCAAGAATTCGGAACGCCGCGTGAGAGCCCTTGAGATCATCCAGCTTCTCGAAAACGGTCTTCACCATGTCGTAGACTACCTCATCAGAGACGTTTTCATGGGTGATGACGGTTGCCGTCACCGCATAGGTGGGCACGTCATAGTCCACGCCCCGGTAGGTCCCGGCGGGGATCTTTGTGTATACGTAATAGGGCTTCTCTTCAGCCAGCTTCTTGATTTCGGGGTGGTCCAGGGGGATCATTACCATGTCGGTGGACTGTGCAGGCTCTTCGATGGCTGCGCTGGGATTGCCCACCGTGTAGAAGAAGGCATCGATCTTGCGGTCCACCAGGGCCCTTGAGGCCTCGTGCTGCTGCAGGCCTTCAGCCATGATGTCCTTGTCCTGATCAATACCGTAAACCTTCAAGACCTCCTCGGCGTTGAAACGCTGCCCCGAACCAGGGTTCCCGATATTCACGCGTTTTCCCTTTATGTCTGTAACCTTCTTGATCCCTGTGTCCTTGCGGGTTACGAGCATGACCGTCTCCGGGTGCATGCTGAACACGCTGCGCAGGTTCTTGACGGCTTTTCCATCCCAGTCCGCCAGGCCGTTATATGCCTGGAAATTACGGTCCGACTGGGCCACGCCGAAATCAAAGGTCTCCCTGATCATGGCATTGATGTTGAAAACCGAACCGCCCGTGGGCCTGCCCACGTAGTTGTATTTGGCCCCCATGTTTCTGTTCATCAGGTTGCTTATCTGAAGGGCCACCTGATAATAGACCCCCACGATGGATGCCCCTCCGAACAGGACGTCCGTCTTTGCCATGGCCTGAGGAGCCGACACAAACAGACCCAGGGCCACCACTGCCGCCACCAAAAACTTTCCTCGTTTCATAATGACCTCCTTACTAAGTTGTGTTAACACTCGCAGGATCCCGGTCGTCACATGCGACCGGCAACCAATCCCGCCCTCTATTGTGTAATACTTTAATCCATGAAACGATTTTAATCAAGGCTTCATCCTTGTGTCACTCCATTTCCGGGTGTGGCACCTCGTGTTATCATTCCCGGTTTTGACCACAGAGGCTTGCCGGGTCAAACTTTCTCGGCCGCCCAAAATCGCCTGAAGATCGCCCTGCCTGCTCACCGGGCCTTTTCACTTGATCATTTCGTGCATGACACGGGCTGCTCTTGAGGCAAAGGCCGGATCATTGATGTGCAGTTCGGATTCCTCAATGGGGATGCTCGGATCCAGGTTGCGTCTGAGGCGATCCACCAGGGCACGGCTGGTATCCGGAGCATGAAGGGGTTTGCCCGGGCCGTCGGCCTCGGACCACCCACCCCAGGGTATGAGTACCCGCAGGCCTTCCGGTCGAAGATTAAGTCTTTCAGCCACCTGTTCGGCGATTACAAGGCTTTCATGGGCGGTGAGGCGCACCGCCGAGCGGAAGTCGTAAAAAAAGACCGGCTGGGCCTTATAATTGTCAGGGACCGTCTTCCGGGTAAATTCGAGAACGGCGCAGTCCAGCCCGCCCGGAACAATTAGGCGAGGAACGGTTTTTCCGGGCGGAGGGGCAAGTCTGTTTGGGCCGATTCCCCGGCAGTATCCTCCCTTCAATTCATCGGCAAACTCATGGGTGGCAAGATCCAGGATTCCGTCAAAAAGGCCCTCGGCGGCCAGTTCCTCCATGGCCGTGCCGCCCGTGCCGTTGGCGTGAAAGGAGACCACTTCGTAACCCAGGGCCTCGAGTTCTGATTTTGTGGCCTCGGCCGCCGCTGTAATAAACCCGAACATGGTGAGGGCTATCCGCGGCCTGTTCTTCCCGGGTGTCCAGGTGGGGCGCACCATACCGCACGCAGCGCCCGCGGCTGCGTCCAGAATGGGGCCCAACAAGCTGTTCACGCCCAGGATGTCGGCCACGCTGTGCATCATGGTGATGTCCCGCGTTCCCACAATCCCGGACATATCGCGGCTCGCCACGGTGGATACCATGACCTTGGGCACTCCAATGGGAAGAACTCGCATGATCCCTGTGGCCAGATGCGTGCCTGTGCCGCCTCCCGCCGAAACGACACCGTGAATCCTTCCCAGAGCATAGAGTTCCCGTATGAGGTTGCGGCCGGCCTCGAGAACCGCCTGAATTGACCGGTCACGGTCACGATCTTCCAACGGAAGACCCAGGACAACGTCTTCATAAAGGTCGTGATCGGCTGGAAAGGGGGAGGCCGCTTTTGTCCCGGTATGAACAGTGACAGTTTCGATTTGACGGGCTTCTATCCGTTCCTTGAGAAACCGGTGCTCATCCCCCTTTGAATCAAATGTTCCAAGCACACAAATAGCATAATAAGGCATTAAAAACCCCCATTTAGAGACAGTTAGAAGTTAATAAAATCCCCATGATCCAGGTTTCCACTTCAGAATTGATCCAGCGAAAGCCCGGGAACCGGGATGCCGCATGAGAGCGTCTCAACAGCCGCATTGAGCGCCCCGAAAGCCGCTTCCCTTAACCGTTTCAGCCACATGCATCAAAAACTTCTTTTCATGGAAGGTCAATATAGTGTAAAAACTACGGATTAATCAAACGGCATTACCGGATCGACCGCGCACTTCTTCCTCAATCATGCTGACTTCACGATTTGGGCATAATATGGAGGAAAGCGGCCCGGGCTTCTTGGTGCCAAGGCTGTCCGGAGGGAAAGACCATGGGCAATGATGATGGATCTTCCACGCTTTACTATGAATCTCCCATAGGCTGGCTGGAGATAGCCGGTATCAAGGAGGGGATCCAGGGCATCCGGTTCGTGGATGAACCCGGTAAGGACAACCAGGATCCGCCCGCTTGTCTCGTATTGTGCAGGAAACAGTTGGAAGAATACTTCCAGGGCAATGGCACGACCTTTGCGGTTCCACTTGCCCTCGAAGGTACGCCGTTTCAGAAGGCCGTGTGGCGGGCCCTTTTGGAGATCCCCTATGGTACATGGACGACTTATGGTGAAGTGGCTCAGTCCGTTGGAAGGCCCAATGCGGCGAGAGCTGTCGGCCAGGCCAACAACAGGAATCCGGCGGTTATAGTTGTCCCCTGTCACCGTGTGGTGGGTATGGGGAGGGAACTGGTGGGCTACGGCAGCGGATTGTGGAGAAAAGAGTGGCTGCTGGAGCACGAAGGGGTTATTGAAACGTAGCCTTAAGAGAAACTTTTTTCAGGAGTGATTAGTGGATCAGGACACGGGCGTACTGCTGGTGGCAACCATGGACACCAAGGGCGCAGAGGCTGTGTTTGCATCATCCTGCCTTGAGGAGGCGGGTGTGTCGGTACGGATAATGGACGCCGGAATCCGCGGGGAGTGCCTCCATCCTGTGTCGTTTTCCAGGGAACAGGTGGCCCTGGCGGCAGGCGTCTCCATAGATGCAGTACGTTCCATCGGGCATGAAGGCGAGGCCCTTGGCTTCATGATCCAAGGTGCTGTGGCCATGGCCCGTGAACTTTATGCAAAGGGAAGGGTGAAGGGTGTTTTCGGTATTGGCGGGTCCATGGGAACCACGCTCGGCACGGCGGTCATGCGGGCCTTTCCAGTGGGGCTTCCCAAGATAATGGTCACCACCATGGCCTCCCGGGACACCAGGGCCTTTGTTGGGACCCGTGACATACTCATGCTTCATTCTGTCTGCGATCTCTCCGGACTCAATCGGATAACCCGGGTGGTGCTTGAGAACGGCGCCCATGCCATGGCCGGCATGGTCCGCTGGGGTGGGGAAAAAGGGCGTGAAAAGAGCCGTCCTCTGGCCGTGCTCTCCACTCTTGGTACCAGCGAGACCTGCGCCTGCGGAGTGCGAAAGGGATTGGAAGAGCGAGGGTACGAGGTCGTTGTGTTTCATACTGTTGGAGCGGGCGGCGAGGCCATGGAGGAAATCATTCGCGAACACGATGTGGCCGCTGTTGTGGATCTCTCCCTTCACGAGCTGCTGGACCGAAGGTTCGGCGGGGACTATGATGCAGGCCCGGATCGCGGCAAGGCCGCTCTTGAGAAGGGCCTGCCCACTGTCTTGGTTCCAGGAAACGTGGATTTTCTGGTTTCCGGAGCGCTGGACAAAGCCAAAGAACGGTTTCCCGGACGAAAAACCCACGTTCATAATTCGGCCATAACCACCATACGTGCCGCTGATGAGGAGATCCAAGAGGTGGGACGGGCGGTTGGCCGGAACTCCACTGGGGCAGCAGGACCCATGGAGATACTGGTTCCCATGAAGGGGCTCTCCGCGTTCGATCACCCTGAGGGACCCCTTTACAGCCCCACCGGACCGGGCGCATTCCTCAAAGGGCTCGGTGAAACGATCGATCCATCCCGAGCGGTCCGGGAGGTCTCATCGCACATAAACGACCCGGAATTTGCGGCTGCGGTGCTGGAAGCCTTTGATAGGGTTGTTGAGCATTCACGTCCTTCCTGACGCTCTCTTCCATTGTAACGCCCGGTCAGGACCTTGAGTGATTACCTCCAAATGAAACCGAACAACGCCGAAGCATCTCTTTATCAAGTAAACCGCCCGTCACGCGGGGAGAGGTTCTTGAGTATGGTGCTCCTGGGGGTCATGGTTTTTATCGCACTGTGGATCCTATATGCCCAGTTCGATTTCGACCCAACCCGTTGGCGGATGCAAGCTGATGAAAACAGCGATCCGAAGGTGTCGTGGCTCTCTCAAGAGGCCCTTGCTTCCCTCGATTCATCGGCGGTGGTGGATGGTTTGGAGCCCATGTCTCCACCGGAGTACTTTGACGCCGGCACCTTGTCTGATAAGATCAACGGCAAGGCCGAGCTTTATCTGGCGTCGGGGTTTGAGTTCCTGGAGAGCAGGCGGCTGGTTTTGGCGGATGATCCCGGCCTCTGGATCGAGCGGTTCGTGTATGACATGGGCGCCTATCCCAATGCATTCGCGGTTTTCAGCCAGCAGCGCCGCGAGGGTGTCCGCACCATGGATCTCACGCCCGATGCCTATTTGTCCGCCAACGGGGTATTTTTCGTGCATGGCCCTCATTACGTGGAGATAATCGGTTCGGACGCGTCGGGGCCGGTCATGGACAAAATCACGGAACTGGCCGGGGCGTTTGTGTCTGAGCACCCCGTGACCCGGGCCGCTTTGGATGAAAGAGGTCTTCTACCCGAGAGAGGGCGCGTTGCCGATTCAATAACCATGACCGCCTCCAATGCTTTTGGTTTCGAGGGGTTTGACAATATTTATTCCGCCCGTTACCAATGGGAAGACCTGGCG
Organism: uncultured Desulfobacterales bacterium; assembly: GCA_964413125.1. Taxonomy (GTDB): domain Bacteria; phylum Desulfobacterota; class DSM-4660; order Desulfatiglandales; family HGW-15; genus JAIPEI01. The sequence goes on along the minus strand of CAYPSZ010000406.1, from coordinate 4,775 downwards.
GCCATTGCATATGTCTCCCGAAGAACATCCTCTGAGGAAGCAGCCGGGTTGGCGGATGATTATGTTCGGTTTCTAATGTCTTACGGAGGCGGGCAAGTTGATCCGCCCGAGGGGGCGCCGCCCGTCCGAATCATTGAAATCCTGGATTACATTCAGATTGTCTTCAGCCACGGCCCTTATCTGGCAGGCGTCAACGAGGCCGAAGACCTGAGGCACGGGCTCGCCCTGGCCTCGGAGTTGTACGATCGTATCAAAGGGGAATCGGATGAACGGTAAATCCCAGGGCGGCAATGTAAATCGACGCGCGTTTCTGAAACGCCTGGCGCGCAGCGCCCTGGGCGTGGTGGGAGCCGGAGCTATCGGCTTTGCCTTTTGGGACCGGCAGGGTCCCGTGCCATACGACGGCTCGGATGTGGGAGACCTGATCCCTGATTTTTCCGTCCCGGAGCAGGCCGGCAGGATTGCCGTGGTGCGCGGATCCGCGGATCGTATACGAAGCGTGGAAACGGTTGTTAATGCACTCGGGGGCATGGATCGGTTCATCCGTCCGGGAGACCGTGTCCTGCTCAAGGTCAATGCCGCATTTGCCCTGCCACCAATGCTTTGCGCCACCACTCACCCGGACCTGGTGACCCGGATCAGCCGGCTGTGCTTTCAGGCCGGCGCCGGCGAAGTTTGGGTCGCCGACAATCCCATCAATGATCCGGGAAGTTGCTTCGCCCTCACCGGGATCGACTCCGCGGCCAGGACGGCCGGTGCAGGGGTTATGCTGCCCACCCTGGATCGTTTTGAACCTTACACCGTTCCCGGTGGACGGCTGATCCGGCACTGGCCCTCCCTGATCGAGCCCTTGCGCCGGGTGAATAAGGTCATCGGCATGGCGCCCGTGAAGGATCATCACCGCAGCGGCGCCTCAATGACCCTCAAGAACTGGTACGGCCTTCTGGGCGGCCGGCGCAACATCTTTCACCAGCAGATACACTCCATTATTACAGAGCTTGCAATGATGATAAAACCCACCCTGGTTATCCTGGACGGCACCATGAGCATGATGCAAAACGGCCCTACCGGCGGTTCACTGGACGACCTCAAGGCCACATACACCCTCATAGCCGGCACTGACCCGGTGGCCGTGGATGCCATGGGAAGCGAGTTGCTGGATCTGACCGCGGATGATCTGCCACATCTGCGAATGGCCCAGAATGCGGGCGCCGGGACAGTGGATTATGCATCTCTCCATCCCGTGGAGGTGCGAGGATGAAGCCGGGATGCGTATAATCACCACAAGGCGGGTCAGTCAGGTTTTTTTCTTTACGCTGCTCATCTGGCTCTGCGTGGTCACCACCTTGGGCGAGCGCTGGTGGCAGTTGCGCGGGTGGCCGGTCAATTGGCTGCTGGAGTTGAATCCTTTGACGGGATTGGGTGTTTTGCTCTCCACCCGTACGGTCTATTCGGGATTGTTGTGGGGAGCGGCAACCATTGCCCTGACCTTTTTACTGGGACGCTTTTTCTGCGGCTGGATCTGCCCTTTCGGTGCATTGCAGCAGTTTGTGGGTTACCTGGGCAAGCTGCACCTCAAGAGCTCCGTCAAGATAGCCCGCAATCGCCCCCATCCGGCACAGCGTGTAAAGTATCTGCTGCTGCTTTTCATGCTTGCTGCGGCAGCGGCCGGCGCACTGCAGTGGTTCTTCCAGGCCGCAGCACAAGGCTCCCTTGTGTTATGGGCCGTGACGGTCCTGATTGCAGTGCTCCTTGCAGTATCGGCCGTGCTACGGCTCATGAACGTCAGGCGCGATGTGGTGCTCTTGGTTGCAGCGGTCCTGGCCGTAGGCGTTCTGCTGGAAGTGCTGTTTCCACGGAGCCAATGGCTGGCTGCATCGCTTCAAACCGGCCTCCTGGATCCCATTGCCATGATGCACCGATCGGTGAACCTGGTCTTGGTTCCCCTGGCGGACGGGCCGCTGAAGATCACCTCGGCCATACCTCGGATCTATCCGGGGGCTGCAATTATCGGTTTCCTGTTTCTTTTGTTTGTCCTGCTCAGCCTGCGGGTTCCTCGCTTTTACTGCCGCTTCGTATGTCCGCTGGGTGCGCTGTTGGGATTGCTGAGCCGGTGGGCACTTTGGCGAATTGGAAAAAAGGAGGCCGCCTGTAAGAACTGCCTTCGCTGTGAAGCGGATTGTGAAGGTGCATGCTCACCCACCGAGACCATTGTCATCAGCGAGTGCGTGCTCTGCCTGAACTGCCTGGATGGGTGTCGAAACGATGTTATGGGATACAACCTTAGGCCTTCCGCCGCCGGCGAGCAACTTCTGCCCGACTTGCAGCGGCGGAAGGTGATCACCAGCATTGGTTTGGGTCTGGCGGCGATTCCCATGATCCGCCTGGACGGCATGACACATGCTAATTGGAACCCTGAAGTGATCCGTCCCCCGGGTACCCTGCAGGAATCCGCCTTTCTGACCCGGTGCATAAAATGCGGTCAGTGCATGCGCATCTGCCCGACCAATGTGATTCGCCCCGCCGGACTTGAGAGCGGTCTCGAGGGCCTGTGGACCCCCATGCTCAATTTTCGCATCGGCACCAGCGGATGCCAGTTCAACTGCGTGGCGTGCAGTCATGTGTGTCCTACGGCGGCCATCAGGCCCATTACTGTGCATGAGCGCCTGGGTACAGGCCCCTTTGCCGGATCCGGGCCTTTGCGCATCGGCATGGCTTTTGTGGATCATGGGCGTTGCCTGCCCTGGGCCATGGATACCCCCTGTATAGTATGCCAGGAGAACTGCCCGGTCAGCCCCAAGGCTATTTTTACCCGTGAAGTCATGCAGCCGATACGCGACGGACTTTACACGGTGGAGGGAGTGGAGAATGACTCCCTATTGCTGGCTGATGCGGCTTTCGAGCCGGGACAATACGGCACGGGTGACTATTTCTGTGCTGTGGAGAATATGAAACCTAGGCCCATAACCGGCAATACCGACAAGGGACTGACTTTGGGCCCCGGGCCTTCGAGTCCTGGTAAGCCCATGGCGGGAAAAACAGCCGCCATCTTGATCCGCCTGCAACAGCCTTATGTTGATTCGCAACGCTGTATTGGTTGCGGCGTATGCGAGCATGAATGCCCTGTGCAAGGGAGACGGGCCATAAGAATCACAGCCGAAAACGAGTCTCGAGACCGTGCGCACCGGCTGACATTAGGACATTAGGGGACGCCCTTTATATCTCTACATTTACATCCACTCGGGAGTATGACTCCGGCATGCTCCATGCCGAGGAAATCTCCAATAGAGGCACCGTGGGCTCTCTATCATGTGATGACGAGGGGAATTGAGCGCCGCAGCACGGTATTCATTCTTCGAGTTGCTGAATGTAAATATATAAAGGGCGTCCCCTTGCTTTTATGTGTTGACATGATTTTTCCTTTTTAGTATTCAATCACTATGTTTTTTTCTCTAGAGAAAAAATCCTAACAAAAAAATATCAGGGGCCTTGTTTGTACCCTGTTCCATTTTCTATTCTCAGAAACCAGAGTGAGGGGCTCAGGTGGCCTACGAGCTCGACAGGCTCGACAAAGAACTTATTCGTCTTCTCTGCGAGGACGGGCAAGCCCCGGTGGCGGACCTGGCTGAGCGCCTTTCCGTTACGACTCCGACCGTGCGCACGAGAATAAAACGGCTGATCAAGTCACGACTGCTCAGAATTGCCGGAAGCATAAACACCCGGAATCATCCTGAATTGATTTCAGCCCTTGTTGGCATGAAAGTGCAGTCTTTCGGCAAACTCGAGGAAGTGCTGGAGAACTTGGCGCGCATCGATCAGGTCATTTGGGCGGGGGTCGTCACGGGACGGTATGACATTTTTGCCGAGGTGGTGGTTGCAGGCGGGATCCAGGAACTGCATGCACTTATTACCAGTATAATTCCCCGTGTGGGCAAGGTCGTCCAAACGGAGACTTTTGTCGTAACGAGGCCCACCAAGAAGTGGATATCCATGCCCCAAGGGATGAAAGAGTGGTGCTAGGGTTTCATGGAACAAAGGCGCCGGGAGGCCCAAGAGGAACAAAACGCAGGAGACCAAAACCGTGAGAATCGCCGTATTAGGAGGACTGGGTCTTCAAGGTAGGGCGGCTCTTGTGGCGCTGAGCCGGAACCGTTCCGTCCAACAGGTCCTTTGTGCGGATGTCACCGGTGAGGCCCCTGGAGAATTGCGCTCCATGGTGGACCTCAAGAAGATAAGGTTCCATAAGGTGGACGCCACTTCAAAGAACCAACTCGCAGCCCTTCTCAAAGGCGGGGTGGATGTGGCTGTTGAGTTTCTCCCGGTGCCGCTCATGCCCACGGTTTATGAAGCCGCTGTTGAGGCGGGGGTCGGGCTTGTGGGCACGAGCTACGGCCATGCCATTCGTCATCTTCACGATCGTGCGGTAAGCGCCGGCGTTTCCATCATGCCGGAGTGCGGGCTCGACCCCGGGATCGATCTGGTCCTTTGCGGCCAAGCCGTTAGGGAGTTCGACGAGCTTCACGTGCTGAATTCCTACTGTGGCGGTATTCCCGAGAAGAAGGCGTGCGACAATCCTCTGAAGTATAAGATCTCGTGGAACTGGGACCTGGTCCTGCGCTCCCAGAACCGACCTGCTGTCCTTATCAAGGACGGGCGGAGAGTGGAAATAGCAGCGGAGGATCAGCACGATAACGAAATGATTGGGACGATCCATTTTCCCGGTCTGGGAGAATTGGAGGCCATCCCGAACGGCGACGCGGTCTTCTACACAGACC
>CAYPSZ010000405.1:0-2512 GCA_964413125.1 uncultured Desulfobacterales bacterium | reverse complement strand
GTCGGGCTTTCTGATAGCAGCATAACATGCTTGCCGATTGACCGGCAGATAGCCGTTCTTGCTGCCAATCTTCCAGATCATCATCGTGACCCCGCTGATCGAATTATTATCGCCACTGCCATCACGCATGGCGCCCAACTGATGTCATTCGACGAACAATTCCGAAAATATGATGAGCTTAAGGACCATCTCTTGCCACACAGCTGACGATTACCTCCAAACAATCTGTGGCGCCCTTCTCGCCGATGCGGTCGCCGCCTCCTCGAACGAAACGCCGTGCTTCTTATAGTTTTGCTTTGCCTTTTCCCTACCCCATTCGAAACGCAAGCTTTAGCCCCAATTCGCTATTGTATCCTAAAACCCAAAATATCGGCGACGAGGGAAAGACCTCTTTATAATACCTGCGCTGCCGAAATGAACTGAACCTTCACGCCTCTTCAAATTCTTGGCGCTTAGATGGCGGAGACTCAATGGTAAAGACTCTGATGTGGAGTCGGTCTTTCATCTCAGGAATTCCAGGATGAAATCCCTCCATTCAATGACCGTGAGCCCTTCGGCGAGCTTTCTTCTCTTTTGATCGATCCCCAGGACACAGGCGGGGACATCCGGGTTATCCTGCTTGAAACTCCGGAGACCGGACAGGGATTCCATTGAGATATGCCGCGATGACTTGATTTCGACTGCGAAAAGGATTTGCCTCCCCTCGCACACAAGAAGATCCACTTCAGCGCCGTGGTTGGTGCGCCAGTAATGGAGCGTATAATCCATCCTGTTGTAGTGGATCGCGGCCATCACCTGTTGACAACGAATTGCTTGAAGCGCCGGCCGAGGGTTTTGGGATTCATCTCCTCAGCCGCCACTTCTTCCTTCAAATAGGTTTCCGAATAAGACATCAGGAACTCCTCGGGGGCTTCATCGCCGGATGCCCACAATATGGGGAGCGTCCCTATCCTGAGGGCTTTTGGAAGATCGAACGGTTCTCCAATTTCCTTGAAGGTCAACGGAAACAGGCGATAAGTATAGGCCCTGCCGGCCAGGAGATTTGCGGCCCCTCTCCGCAATTTCCTGGCGCTCGAACCGGTGAGTATGAACCGGATTCCTTTCGACTCGATCAGTTCGTGAACTTCATGCAAAAGGGCCGGAATTTTCTGCACTTCGTCGATGACGCACAGTGCATCAGGATATCGTTCCAAGTGGGCCAGGATTTCCTCCCTTACGCTTCCAGGGTTTTTTGCATACCTCAGGAAACTCCTCTGGGGCATCAGATCGATGTACAGGTCCCAAGGGTTCAGCAAGGCCTTGACAACCGGTGGTTAGCCAAGTATAGTGACTAACTATACGGGAACTCTTTTTCAGGAGGCTGTTATGGAAAAGCTTCAGGTCAATATTCACGAAGCCAAGACGCAATTGTCAAAATTGATACGGGAGGCCCTTCAGGGGAAGGAGGTCATCATTGCCAGGGGCAATAAGCCGGTTGTACGGTTGGATGTGCTCCCTGAGGCACGAAGTCGCAGGAAAATAGGGAACGCAGAAGGACTGATTCTGTCCATGTCAAACGATTTCGATGAACCTCTGAACGACTTCAAGGATTACATGGAATGAAAACGCTGCTGGATACCCACGCCCTGCTTTGGCTGATCACCGGTGACCCACGGCTCAGCAGGAAAGCAGAAAAAGTTTTTTTGGATCAGGAAAACGACCTCTTTTTCAGCGCAGCCGGGTTCTGGGAAATATGCATCAAAATGAGCCTGGGGAAACTCTCGCTTCAGCCCGGGTGGCTGGATGTCATTCGTGATGAAATAAATGCCAATGCCATTCACTGGCTGGCGATAGAAATGACGCATTGTGCTGAATCGGCAAAACTCCCCTTTTATCACCGAGATCCTTTTGACCGCATGCTGATTGCTCAGGCCACCGTGGAGAACATGCAGATATTGAGCCGCGACACCCGCTTCTCCGATTATGGAATCACCCGTATATGGTAACAAATAATTCCAAACGGATGACCGCTATATACCCGGCCCATTCAGCTTTAACGGTAAATCCTAGGAACGCCTTTTTTTCGATCAGTTACCAGCGATAGCTTCAATCCAAACATTGGTGTCGGTCAAGTTTCTCATATTCTCAAGCTTTTTTATTGAATAAACGAGTGCCTTTACGTATCTTGCAACATATACCTTGAATCTTTCGAGATATAATAAAAAACAGCCTGTAGATTCTTGCTCGCCTTTTCGGTCCACTTCAGCTTGCCCATTGGTCCACTCGTTCGAGGAGCTCTTCAGTAATGATTGATTTTTATCACCGGCTCCCGTCAGGTGGGAAAGACCACGTTCGCAAGAAACCGGCTCAATGATCGAGGTTTCGGTGACATGTATTTCAACTGGGACGATCCCCGGGTGGCGGTCGAGTACAAGAAAAACCCGATGTTTTTTGAAAATGCAATCGCCGAGCATTTCAGGGGAGAAAAAATCCCGATTGTTTTTGACGAAATCCATCGCCACAGAGAATGGCG
>CAYPSZ010000404.1:0-17980 GCA_964413125.1 uncultured Desulfobacterales bacterium | reverse complement strand
TGCGGCGGGGTGTGTCTCAAAGGAACGCTATGTCTACAAGCGCATCCTATCCGATTACAATCGGCCCTCATCAGCGGGCGGCGCCTTTGCCGGCGAATTTCCTACTCCCACAGCCATGCCCGACCCCGGAATCCCTCTGGGCCTTGAGGACGTCGTTCGCATGGCTCTGGAAAACAATCCTGATGTGGATGTGGCAGTAGCCAGGATCAGGCAATCCGAGGCCATAATCGATCAGGCCATGGCGGCATTCTGGCCTGCCTTATCGGCTTACACCGAGTACACAGCAGGCGATGCCCCGTCGGCCTATCTCTTCAAGACCATTGACCAGCGAGGCCTGCCTGCCGATTTGAATCTCAATGATCCAGGCTCTTTCAGAAGCCTTGAACTCGGTATCAGGGGCCGTATGAACCTGTTCAGGGGAGGCAGGGACTATCTGAGAAAGCGGATGGCGGAGACCGGTTTGGAGATCGGCCGGCTGGATCGTTTGAGCGTTCAAAACGGTCTTGTGGCATCTGTGATCCACGCCTACTACAATGTGCTGGCCGCCGAAGACTTTGTCCGGATCGCCCGTGAATCAGTTGATACGGTGGATACCCAGCGTGAAATAATGCATGCGCGATTCAAAGCGGGAGGTGTACTCAAGTCCGATGTGCTCTCACTGCAAGTCCGGCTGGCTCAGGCACGTGAAGATCTGATTAGAGCCAATAACGGTCTCAGCCTGGCTTTTGCTTCATTGGCCAACCTTATGGGGCTGGATCCTGATACGGAAATGCTACTCGGGGGGGCGGACCCGGTTATCGTGGGCCTGCCGCCGTCTTACAGCCAAGGCCTACCGATGGCCTTGGCCCACCGTCCTGAACTGGAAAAGGCACGGCTCGAGGTAATAAAATCCCGTATGGGAGTAGACGCGGCGCGAGGAGAATACCTGCCCCGGTTGGACGCCGTTGCTCATTATTATTTGGCCGACGAAGGTGTGAGTTTTGATACCGCCCGTGCCAACTGGACAGCCGGCGTGATTCTCGACTGGGAACTCTTTGCCGGCGGTGGCACCGGCTCGGCTGTACGTGAGGCCGAAGGGGTACTTGAAGAAGTCCTTGCAGCGGACCGCAAAGCCGCGCTTTCTGTTAAATTGGAGCTAAAGAGCGCCTACCTGGCACTGGAGGAGACCGCAGCCCGCGTGGAGGTTACGCGGGCGAGTGTAGCCCGGGCGGAGGAATCCCTTCGACTTGTCAAGAAACAGTATGAGGGAGGTTCGGCTGCGGTGACACGGTACCTGGACGCCGAATTGAACCGCAGGTGGTCTGAAATTCGTGCAACTGCAGCCCGCTATGACTTGGAAAAGGCTCGTGCAGATGTGGGACGTGCCTTGGGGCTTTGGGCTGATGTTCAGGCGTTGGATTTTGGAAGCGAGTAAGAGGGATGATAAGTGAAAAGCAGCCTCGGTAGCCTGATGGGACGGTTGTGGAGAGGCCTCGCATTGGTTTGCGGGGCCGCAGTCCTACTGTTGCTGATGGCTTACATGTCCGGAATTCTCGTCCCGAGCAGAGTAGGTCCTGAAACCAGGGTTCCGGACCCTCCGGAAGCCCCTTCTCACGGGGGTACCTGCCAGGCCAGTCTGGAGATCATAACGGAGGTGGAGCGGGCCGTAGGCACAGTGCGACCCAGGACCGAGACCAGCATTGAAGCCCAGGTAACCGCCCGCATACTGGAGGTCAAGGTCAGGCCCGGGGACGAGGCGGAGAAGGGCGATATCCTTATTGTGCTGGACGCCGGGCAGTTGCAAGCAAGACTGGATCAGGCCCGGCAGGCGGTCTTGTCCGCACAAGCCAGAAAACTCCAGGCGGACCAGGCCGTGCACTCGGCCGAGGCTGTGCTGACCGAGGCAGAGGCCGCCTATAATCGAACCAGGAACTATTTCGAAAACGAGGCCGCCACCGAACAGGATATGGAGAGGGCCCGTTCCAGTTTTCTACAGGCTCGATCAGGCGTCGAGCACTCGCGCCAGCGGCTGCAGGAGGCTGAAGCCGGCGTGAGGCAGGCGGAAAAGGCCGTGGAGGAAGCGCGGATAGCACTGAGCTACACACGTATTCTGACTCCGGAGTCCGGCCGTGTCGCCAAGCGCACCGCCGAACCGGGTGACATGGCATGGCCCGGCAAAACCCTGATGGTGCTCCATACACGAGGCGCCTTTAGGCTCGAATCCCTTGTGAGGGAAGGGCTTATCGACCGAATACGCGTTGGCAATAAAATGCGGGTCTATTTTGACGTCTTGGATGAAACATTCGAAGGTTTGGTTGACGAGGTCGTGCCCACCGCTGATCCCGTCACCAGGACCTTCCTGGTCAAAGTAGACCTTCCCCGCTTAGAGGGCCTTTATCCGGGCATGTTCGGCCGTCTACTGGTGCCTGTGGGAGATCGCCGGATCGTGACCGTTCCCCTTGAGGCCGTAATTCGAGTGGGGCAACTGGAGATGGTAACCGTTCGGGCGGTGGACCGGTGGGAGCGCGTATTCATAAAGACCGGCCGCATCAGGGGTGATCGAGTGGAGGTCCTTGCCGGGCTTGAGGGGTTGGAGACCCTGTTACTGCATGGTGTGTTGCCATGACCGCCACCGAGGAAACTCCAACGGGTCTCATACCGCGGATAGTAGGGCCCTTTCTTACGTCCAAGCTCTGCATACTCATGATTCTTGCCTCCCTTGCCGTGGGTGTTGCCGCCATCCTGGTTACACCGCGGGAGGAAGAACCCCAGATAATTGTCCCGATAGCAGACATATTCGTCCAGGCCCCGGGGGCAGGTCCCGAGGAAGTGGAAAAGCTGGTATCCACCCCCCTGGAGAGACTGCTCTGGCAGATCGACGGGGTCGAGTATGTCTATTCCGTCTCCCGACGGGACCAGGCTGTTGTCACGGTCCGTTTCTTGGTGGGCCAGGATCGGGAACGCTCTCTGGTCAAGCTCCACAACAAGATCTCCATGAACATCGACGAGGCCCCGCCGCTGGTGAAGGGCTGGGTCATCAAACCGGTTGAAATCGACGACGTGTCCATCGTCAATCTTACAATGTACTCCGATCGCTATTCGGACTATGAACTCCGGCGCATAGGCGAGGAGACCCTATCCCGCCTTTCGGAAGCAGAGGACATCTCGCGGACCTCAATTGTAGGTGGTAGAAAACGGGAAGTCAGAGTGGAGTTTTTGCCCGAACGTATGTCGGGTCGCAATGTTACTCCTCTGCAGTTGTTCCAGGTCCTTGAAGCCACGGACGCCTCGGTGAGCGCAGGCAACTTCGACAGGACCAATCGCTCCGTTAGGGTCACCAGCGACTCGTTTGTGGCATCAGCGGAGGACGTGCGACGTCTCGTGGTGGGCGTCCATGAAGGACGTCCTGTTTATGTGGGGGATGTGGCAACGGTTCTGGACGGGCCTGAGGAAGCTGAGCACTACACCAGGATGGGGTTCTCTCGTCGTCACCAGGAGACCCGGTCGGGGTCGTTAGGCGGTGATTCCTTCCCGGCCGTTACCATCGCCCTCGCCAAGAAGCAGGGCACAAACGCTGTTTTGGTGGCCAGGGACATCCTGGCCCGATTGGAGACTCTCAAGAAGACCGTTATTCCGGACGGGGTCCGAGTGGAGGTGACGCGTAACTATGGGCATACTGCTCAAGACAAGGTTAACGACCTTCTTGTGTCTCTGGTTTTTGCAGTCCTCACCGTGGTGGGTCTTCTCGCCTTCTTCCTGGGTCGCAGGGAAGCCATGGTGGTCGCCCTGGCCGTTCCCATCAGTTTCTCCTTAGCTCTCTTTGTTAATTACCTCTTTGGGTATACCATCAACCGTGTCACTCTCTTTGCCCTCATACTGTCCTTGGGGCTGGTGGTGGATGATCCCATCACCAATGTTGACAACATCCAGCGGCATGTCCTGGCTCAAAAGCGAAACCCCCTTAATGCCACCCTGTTCGCCGTGAATGAGGTCCTGCCGCCGGTGATCATGTCAACCCTTGCAATCATTATTTCCTTCACCCCCATGTTTTTCATCACCGGTATGATGGGCCCGTACATGGCCCCCATGGCTGCCAACGTTCCCCTGACGGTTACCTTCTCCACCCTGTGTGCTCTCACCATAGTGCCCTGGATGGCATACCATTTACTCAAGCGCAGGGGCAAGGGAGGCGATCTCAGTGAAACATTTCATGGGGATGTGATTCCGGGTTGGATACGCCGGTGGTATGGGGCTTTGATCACCCCCTTTATTGATCACCGGCCAATGCGATGGGTCCTCGCATTGTTAATACTGTTACTCCTGGGCTTTTCCGCGTACCTGGCCCTTTTTCGGCATGTGCCCCTTAAGATGCTGCCGTTTGACAACAAGAACGAGTTTCAAATCGTCCTTGATATGCCCGAAGGCACGACACTGGAGGCCACGGACCGGGTGGTGCGTGACTTCGAGAACTTTCTCAGGGGGGTACCGGAGGTCACGAATTTCGTATCATACGTGGGAACGGCCTCGCCCATGGATTTCAATGGGATGGTCCGCCATTACTACCTTCGCCGGGGAGGCCACCTTGCGGACATCCGCATTAACCTTCTGCCTAAGCACCGGCGTACTCAGCAGAGCCATGAGATAGTCCTGAGACTGCGCAACGCTTTGGAGAAAATCGCACACGGCTCCGGGGCGGCCATGAAGCTGGTGGAAGTGCCTCCAGGCCCGCCCGTGATTTCGACCCTTGTGGCGGAGATCTACGGCAGCCCGGACCAGTCCTATGATACCCTGATCCGTGGAGCCGCTCACATCAGGCGGGTCATGGCCGAGGAACCGTATGTTGTGGACGTGGACGACACCAGAGAGCAGCAGCGACACCGGCTGGACTTTGTTTTGGATAAGGAGAAGGCCGCTCTTCACGGGATTACTGCCGGTATGGTCACCCGTTCGCTTAGGATCGCCCTCTCAGGAGAATCTCCCGCCACAGTGCACCTCCCAGGTGAGCGCCATCCTCTTCAGATGAGAGTCATTCTACCCAGGGAGATCCGGTCAGGCGTGAACGGGCTCGGGCGGATTCCCGTTCAAACTTTTCACGGGGCCACTGTTCCTCTTGCGGAAATAGGCAGGTTTGCGGAGGTTGCCGAGGAACAGCCCATCTACCACAAAAACCTTGATAGAGTGGTATACGTGTTCGGAGAGATGGCCGGCCGGGCTCCGGCTGAGGCCGTGCTGGATATGCAGGCCCGGCTTAGGGACGATCCGCCGCCTGGAGGCATTCGAGTCCAATGGGCGGGCGAAGGCGAATGGGAGATAACCCTGCGGGTGTTCCGTGATCTGGGTATCGCAAACCTTGCGGCTCTCACAGGGATTTACCTCTTGCTGGTGATTCAGCTGAATTCCTTTGGTATGCCGCTCCTTATAATGACTGCCGTCCCTTTGACCTTCATAGGGATTATGCCCGGGTTCTGGCTTTTCAATATTCTTTTTGCCGAACCGGTGGGTGGATTTCAGAATCCGGTATTCTTTACGGCCACCAGCATGATTGGTATGATCGCACTGGGTGGCATAGTCATTCGTAACTCCCTGGTGCTGCTGGAATTCATTCAGGGGGAGCTAAAAAATGGAAGGCCGCTTAAGGAGGCCATACTGGAAAGCGGAGCCGTACGTTTTCGTCCCATATTGCTTACAGCGGCCACTACAGCCCTCGGTGCATGGCCCATAACCCTGGACCCGATTTTTTCCGGACTCGCATGGGCCCTCATATTCGGGCTCTTTGCGTCCACTGCATTCACTTTGGTGGTGGTGCCTGTAGCCTTTTACACCCTGAACCTGAAGCACGCGGGCGCACCATCCAACAGCCCGTAGGGCGTTGCATGGCAGTGACTTATTTATGAAAAGCCCCCACGGGAAAAAACAGGAAAGGAGGAAAGCCATATGAAGGAACTAAAAGTAGGTTGTGCAAGACCCACCGGGGGTATGGTGGGTGAATCCGAACCGGGAGAAGATACTTTAACTCAAAAGAGCCCCGAAAAACGAGAGGAGGATGTCATGAGCGCGGTTAAGGTGGGCCAAAAGGCCCCGGATTTCGAGAGCCCGGCATTTCAAGGCGGCGGTTTCGGCCAGGTGTCCCTTTCAGACTACCTCGGAAAATGGGTGGTCCTTTGTTTTTACCCAGGGGACTTCACGTTCGTTTGAGCCACGGAGATCTCCGCAGTTGCGGCGAAATACCCTGAGCTTCAGAAACTGGACGTAGAGGTCCTCTCAGTCAGTGTGGACAGTCACTTTGTGCATAAGATGTGGCAGGACAACGAACTGTCCAAAATGGTGGAAGGCGGTGCACCTTTTCCCATGCTTTCGGACGGGGGCGGCAAGGTGGGAAAGGTGTACGGTGTATACGATGAAAATGCAGGAGTGGAAATGCGCGGACGTTTCATCATAGATCCGGACGGCGTTGTGCAGGCCGTGGAGATTCTGCCCCCGCCGGTGGGACGGAACGTGGATGAACTGATCCGCCAGATTCAGGCTTTCCAGCATGTACGCAAGACGGGCGGTTCAGAGGCTACGCCGTCAGGGTGGCGACCCGGCAGAGCCACGCTTAAACCCGGGCCGGAGCTGGTGGGCCGGGTCTGGGAAGTCTGGAAGGTGGATGAAGCTTTTTAGATTCCCTGAGGGGGGCAAGCCGCCGGTACCTGAACAATGCGAGGTCCACGGACCTGACAGCATTTCCGGTGATTCCAAAGCCGGTGGAAACAAAACCATATATGCTTCGAAGACAAAGTGCCCCGACTGTTTCCAGTGCCAGGGTTGCAGTCATGACAGGTGCAGGCTGTGCAGAAAGCACGGGTTTTCCACTGGGCCCAGCCTTGCCTCGACGGGATTCACTTACGGCGAGTATCTTGAATGGAAAAGGCGCAAACCCATTTCGGGAGCCCAAGGCGCAGGCCGTCCTTAGACGCGGCCCGGTGCTCGGACTGCGAGGCTTGCCTGGATCTTTGCCCCGAGGTGTTTCACCGAAACCCGGCAACCGGAAGGATCGAGGTTGCCGACCTTTGTGTTTTTCCTGAGGGAGCAATTGAAGAGATAATCGTCAATTGTCCTCGAGACTGTATCCAATGGGATGATGAGCGGTAGCCACAAAAAGATGAATTACCGAGGACGGGCGATCAAGGGTCTCGTCCGAAATGCCCTTGAGACCGGGAGCGAAGCAGAAGCCCTTGATATGCTGTCCGCTGTTCGGGCAAGGGCCCTTGTGAGCCCTCTATTCGGGGCGCTTCACCGTATGGAACCTCGAATACACTGGACTGCAGTTCGTGTTATGGCCGCGGTTATTGGAGATTTGGCCCGTGGGGATATGGAAGAGGCAAGGGTGGTTCTCAGGCGAATGATGTGGAATCTTAACGACGAGTCCGGAGGTATCGGCTGGGGAGTTCCCGAGGCCATGGGAGAGACCCTGGCACGGAACGAAAGACTGGCGGAGGAGTTCACCAAGATCCTGGCTTCCTACACCCGGGAGGAGGCCAACTTTTTGGAGCACGTGCCGTTGCAGAAAGGCCTTCTTTGGGGTATAGCGCGTCTGGCCGAGTCCCGGGCAGGATTACTGATAACGGCCGGGCCTGACCTGTTCCGGTTCTTGCAATCTGATTCCCCGGTGCTTAGGGGTTTGGCCGCATATGCTGCGGGCCTTCTCGGGCTGCAGGAGGCCGAACCGGTCCTTAAACGTCTACTGGAGGACAATACCGAGATCCTTGACGATCTTGGCGGCCTCCTCCCTCACTCGCGGATTCAAGACATTGCAGCAGATGCCCTGGAACTTCTCTTGCAAACGAGATCTGCTTCGTAAATCGTTTGTTCTTTGGTGGCTCCGGGAGGCCTGCCGGCAGAATCCGTGGAAGACTGAAACAAAAATTGCGGGCGGAATTCACTCCGACCCGGGCAAAGAGGATGCATATGGAAAACCAGCAGACACATGTAAAGATGTATTCACTCAGCACATGCAGTCACTGCAAGGCCACCAAAAGGTTTCTTAACGAGTGCCAGGTACAATACGAGTTTACGGACGTGGATCTTCTTGAAGGCGAGGAACGCCAGGCCATACTTGAGGATGTCCGAAAGATTAATCCCCGCTGCTCCTTTCCCACCATCATAATCGGCGAAACGGTTATAGTGGGCTACAAGGAAGATGAGATCAAGGAGGCATTGAAAATAGCATGAGCGCTAAAGCTGAAGAGTTCTACGAGATGCTCCGAAAGACCCAGGAACCCAAGGGCTATTTTTTCAATGAGGACAGAGTGCATGTAATGGAACTTCTGGAGGCGCTTCTTCTTAACAAGGAGCGCTACGGCTACATGTGCTGCCCATGCCGGCTTGGCGCCGGAGACCGTGAAAAGGACAAGGACATAATCTGCCCGTGCGTTTACCGGGAGGCCGATGTGAAAGACTACGGTTCATGCTACTGCAACCTTTATGTTTCCAAGGAGTGGAACGAAGGGGGGTTTGACAGACCGTATGTACCTGAGCGTAGACCCCCGGATAAGATGTTTTGAGCTGTAAAGCGTGAACATGAATGAACACTCTGAGAACACACCTATTTGAGACCTTGGACCCGATATGGTGGATTTTGTTTGACAGGGCCTTTGCGCTTCCTTAACGTGTTGGAATAAGAAAGAACACGTTGAAACGGAGGTGAACCATGAATACAAGCTACAGCCATTGCTTGGCGATACTGGTTTCTCTTATGTTCCTGGGTGTGTCGCTTTACGGCTGCGCGGGCAATAGTGGAAAGGCCCGGACCGGGGCTGTAATCGGGGGGCTTGGAGGGGCCGCTGTGGGGGGGCAGCTCGGCCCCAAGGATGACCGTAGAAAGAGCGCTCTTATCGGGGCCGGTATAGGTGCCGTGTTAGGATACATGATCGGCAATGAATGGGACAAGTACGACCAACAGCGCTTAAACCGCACACTCGAGACGGCGCCGTCCGGACACACCGAGGCGTGGGTGAACCCGGATACGGGTAACCGATATCTTGCCACCCCGGCTCCGGCATATCGGCACGACGGTCGGGTTTATAGGGATGTGGAGATTGACGGTTACGTGGACGGAAGACGTGAAACCGTGCATGCCAAGGCCTACCGAAAGCCGGACGGCACTTGGCAGCTCGTACAGTAGTGCTTCCCGGGACGGGCTCAATTGATTGATAAACCTCTTGAGCCGGCGAATTACTTTGCTGCATTACGGTCAGATCCGCCGTGGTTCCATATCAGTCCAGAATCCTGGCGCGTAGGAAGATCTGTATTCCCAGTCTTCGGGTGCGCGGGCCCACCACTTCCAGAAGCGCACCTTGCTCAACGCCGGGAGGACTCTCAATGGTAATCCGGAGTGTCTTGTGAGGCAGATCGATCCTGAGGCTTCGCTCCGTGCCGTCCCGGGCCTCTGAGGCGGTTAGAGGAAAGTCATATACACCGGACGGTCCATAGGGCTGCCTGCCGGGGAAACGTTCAAGGGTCAGGACAGGGCGGAATTGAATGTTTCCGTATGCAAATCCCCTGTTGAATTGGCGTCGGTTGAAAGGCCCTAAGGTTCCTAAACCGCCGTTTCGGAAAGCCCGGGCAGGTGAAGAAGAACGCCGTACCGGAATGCTTTTCGAGTCGAGGTTGCGTTCATGCCGGATCCGTCTGTCGCTGTCGCTCAGCACATCGTAGGCCTCCCGGATCTCGCGAAAGCGCTCTGTCGACTCCTGCCCGCCGCCGGACGTGTCCGGATGATAGCGAAAAGCCAGTTCCCTGTATGCCCGTTTGACCTCCTCGGTGGTTGAGCCCCGTGGGATTCCTAAGCTACGGAAATAGTCCTTTTCAGACATTTCAGTGACTTATACGCCTCCTTTAATCTCTCTTGGTGATGTTTCTCCTACCAGGATTTCAATTCTTCATACTATTTGAATTGCCATGTGGGATTGAGCCTCCCTCTCCCCGATCAAGCAGGGGAGAGGGGGAAATCTTCGGTCTTCCGGAAACACGGTCTTTCCCCGGGCGCTATCTAATAAGATTGGGCAGGAAAAGGACAACCCGGGGGAAAATCAGCAGGATGGCACAACAAATCCAAAGACTTATCAGGTAAGGCCAGACCCCCCTGAAAATGTCCATTACCGGGGTCTCCTTGTCCACGGCGAACACAACGTAGACATTGGCGCCCACAGGTGGTGTCAGCACGCCCATCCCCAGGGCCAGCGTCATGATAACCCCGAACCATGTCCCGTCGAAACCCAGACTCATTGCAGCCGGGTAAAAGATGGGTATTGTCAGCAACACCATGGCCAGGGCGTCCACAAAGCAGCCCATTGCCATGAGTATGAGAAGAACTGCAACTATGATAATACTGGGGGGCAAAGGAAGTGCCACCACCCAGTCCGCTACAACCATGGGAAGGCGTGTCAAACCGAGAAATTCCCCGAAGACGGCTGCAGCACCCACAAGGAACATGACCATGGTGGATGTGCGGACTGTGTCTTTCAGGGATTCCACAAAGCCCTTCCATGTGAGCGCCCGCCTGGCCAGCACCACAAGCAGCGTTGCAAAACAACCAACCGACCCGGCCTCAGTGCCCGTGAATAACCCGGCCAGAAGCCCCCCGATCACGGCCACAAAAATTATTATGACCTCTATCCCGCCTTTGAACAACGCCTTTAACCTTTCCGGCCAGGGAAACAAGGGGCCGGGAGGCGCCTTTTTAGGGTCGAGGGCCACCACCACGTAAGTGGCCCCGAGGAAAAGCGTCGCCAGAAGGATGCCTGGTACGATGCCGGCAATGAAAAGCTTGGCCACACTCTCCGCCGTGATACTGGCATAGACGATGAAAATTACGCTGGGTGGAATCAGCACTCCCAGGATACCCGACGCCGCGACATTGGCTGTGGCCAAAGAGTGATTGTAACCCCGTTTCTTCATCTCGGGTAACGCCAGGACGGCAAACGTCGCCGATGTGGCCGTAGTAGAACCGCAGATGGCGCCGAAAGCCGCGGCGGCCAGGGTGGTAGCCATGGCCAGGCCCCCCTTGAGCCGGCCCACCAGTTTATATGCAGCTTCGTACAGATGCTCGCTGATGCCGGAGTGGTAGCCTATATAGCCCATCCAGGTGAAAAGGGGAACAACCACCAGGGCATAGTTGGCGAATGTCCCGTACATGATCGTGCTCGCGGAACCCAGCGCGGCCGGCAGGCCCTTAATCCATGCGACACCGGTCATGCCCAGCACCAGCATCACGAACGCCACAGGCATGCGGGAGAGAAGAAGCACAATAAGGAAAACGATCGATAAAACACCAATCAACTCACGCTCCATCTCCACCTCCTTTTCGAATTACGATCACAGCCTTGATCACGTCCCTGAGAAGAACCACGCATGCCAGTGCCAGTGAAAAGGCAATCAAGTACATGAATGGATATCTGGGGATTTCCAGAACTCCCGTCATCCAACCGTAGTTGTAATTTCGAATGGCCATCTTTACCACGCCCTCAGTGAGCCAGATAGTAAACCCGAGAGAGATAGCAGCGGTAATAAGGTCAAAGATAGCCTGCACTCGGGGCCGAAAGCGATCCACCAGGATACCCACCGCGACATGCCCTCTCACAAAAGTAAGGTAGCCGATTCCCATGCTGAGTATCACGGCCGCTATCAGCTCCACAAGCTCGTGAGTGCCGGGAACCGGCTTGCCGACAACTTGATACCTGATAACATCAGTTACCACAAGGGCCACACACGCCACAATGGCGAACATGGCAACCCAGGCCATCTTCTCTGTGATAAACCTCAGCACTTTATCGAAAGTATTCATCCGGCCCTCCTGTGACTCTTGCTGTATGCAACCAATCGGGGTTTCCCGCAAAAGAGTTGGGGTACCCGGAGAGAAATCCCATGGTACCCCAACTTCCTTACTGTACTTTAACCGACATCACACCAAATCCATGTTGATTACCAATTATTTCCAGCTGGGTGGCTCCGGCGGAGTCGGCCAGTTGTGTGTCCAGGTAGAATAGGGGGGTGTCGTGTTATAGTACTCATCCAGCTCGATGTACTTGTCCCAGACAGCCTGTTTCGTGGCGTCTCCGTCAATCCATTCTTCTATGAGACTCTTTGTTGCGGCAAGCGCTTTGGCATATTCAGCCGGGTTCTCTTTGGGCAGGTCATAATAGGTATAGCCTTCAAGTTCTTTCATGTACTCCAACCCATCCGCCTCACCCCATGTTCTCAACTGGCCGTAGTATGCGGGAAAGGCGGCGTTGACCTCATCAAAGATAGTCTTCACGCTCGCCGGGAGGCCATCATAGGCACCCTTGTTCATTACCTTGAAGAACACGAAGTGGTAGGCGAATGGAGCGAAGGTAACATGCCGCACATATGCACCCAGACCGAAGCCCTTGGGTGTATCGGTGGGACATAGGATACCATCTATCAATCCGGCCTCGAACCTCTCCAGCGCCACACTCATGGGGGCGAACAGAGCTTCCGCGCCCAGAGCCTCAACACACGCCACTGATGCGGGATTGGCCGCTCTGATGGTTTTACCTGAAAAGTCAGCCAGCGATTGAACGTCATTGCCTGGCGTCATTAGGAAGTAGCCGGGTCCGGTAGACCAGAAGTGCATCAGCTTCATGTTTGTGCGGACGAATTGTGCCTGAAGAACGGGCAGCGTTTCATGAAGTGACTGTATGGTCATAGACATGGTGTAAGCGTTCCTTCTGTGAGCTTCGCCTGCGTACTCGGGGCCGGCCCACAAGGGGAACACGCCGGGACTATAGCCCGGACCGCTTGTCCCCACATCGTAGCTTCCGGCTTCAATACCGTCCAAAAGCTTCGCTGGGTGAACGCCGTAGAACTCCGTCCAAACGATCTCATAGTCGGTTTCGGCCTTGACACGGTCCGCTATGGTCTTCATCCAGGTCTTATGCCCGATTGCGGCCTGGAAGTCGCCGGCGGGCCAGAAAGTAGCGAAATCGAGCTGAATCCTTTTACGAGCACTCGCCGGCGCAGACCAAGCCAGAACAACCATGCTCACAGCCAGCACTACCGCCAACAAACCCAGGGATACTCTTTTCATTTTGCTCCTCCTTTTTTGTGTTCTCAATCTGTCTTAAATTGCTCCGCCGGGGTCCCTCCCAGTGACAAACTATCTCCTTTCACCCCCTTTCAGCCACCAGGCCGCTTTATTTATTTGATAATAAGTTTAACAGATAAAGGAGTTAGATTTTTCCGAAACTTGTAGCTTCTGCTAGCTTACGGAATACGATAATATACGAGACTGCCCGACCCTGTCAACCCGGCAGTGAAACCCTTCCCTCAAATACGACCTTCAAGTAAACGGGGATTAACCCTACAAAAACAGTTGGCTTTCATTTGGATTGACATTCCCATAGAGCCGTTTTTTCGAGGGTTCCCAAAGGGAAATATCAAACGTCTGATCAAATGCCGGTCAACTGCTTGAGCTTCTCGTCCCAGAATTTCTTATGATCTTCTCTCCAATTCGGACCACTGAATCTTTTCCTTTCGTCAAAATAAGGGCCGAGTCGATCCAACCACCTGACCCAGGGGTTCTTCTTCTTCTCTTTGGCTTCAATAACATCCGCCACAAACAAATCAATTTTCCCTATTTCATCCTTAGGAACATAATAAGAAGCGCCTTCTTCGGCTGATTTCTTCAAGCTCTCTTTATTCAAGGCATGGGCTGTGAGCATTAGAGCAGGAAAATCTCTTTCTTTTGCAATTTGAAGAAGTTCGAATCCCTTAACGCCCATAATGTCAAGAACGACAACGTCGTAACTATTTGTCTCAAGCAGCTCTTTTGCTTCCTCATATGTAGATGCACGATCAATCATGCAGATGCTGAGAAGCTCAGTCAAGGAATCAAGAATGTCGGGTTCATCATCAACTATCAACACCTTCTTACCTTGAAGCAGTTTTTTTGTTTCCATTTCCAAGCCCTCCTTTTCCAAGGCATCCAATTTCCATCCGGTGGTATTCAATTCCAAAAGCTGCGTATTTCGTGGCAAAAGTCCTTTTGTTCCGATCTTGAACTCCCAGGCGTTCCAGAGGAAATCGTCCGGTTTTATGGGAGCACAGCAAAGCCGGAATCTCCAATTTTTCAGAGTCCCCTTTCTTTGTCAAGTTTGAACGTAGCCTGCAGTTCTCCCATGGAGTCTCCTTCCATGCTAAGGTCTTGGTCTTCTTTGGGTTCCACGCCCATGTTCTTTTCCATCGCGCGCAGCCTCTCTCGATAAAACCGATGCAAACATTGAGCGTTAACCTTCGTTGCCCCAAGAAAAAAGCAAAGGCATTGCAGCGGACCGGCCCCTTTACATTGGGCGAGACAGTCTTATCTTTTATGACATATTAAACAATATGCACAAAAGAGTCATATATGGGCAAGATCAGAGAAAGAGTTCGTATCTTGCCAAACCATAAGATAAAGGAGGCGTAGAGAAGATGGAAGAACAACGCCAATCAAATAAGACCTTGGAGATTCCCGGAGTGCTTCCCATCCTGCCCCTGCGGAACATGGTGGGCTATCCTCTATCGGTGATCCCTTTGCTGGTGGGGATCCCCAGGTCTGTCAAGTTGATCGAGGATGCCTTGAGCGGGGACAAGCTCGTAGGTCTTGTGGGCATGCCTGATTCCTCCGTTGAAAACCCTCAACCTGGCCAAACTTATGAGATAGGGACCGTTGCCAGGGTGGACAGGGTTTTAAAGACTTCAGACAATACCCTGCAGGTCCTCGTGCACGGGATTGAAAGGTTTAGGATCATACGGTGGCTCGAAGCCGAACCCTATATGCGCGCCGAAGTGGAGTCCATGCCCGATCAGGTGGAAAAGGGCGTGGAACTGGATGCGCTTCATCGCAGTCTCGGAGAGCTGGCAAAGGAAGTTGTCAAACTCTCTCCCAATCTTCCGGATGAGATTACCGCGTTTTTGGACCAGATCACCGATCCTTTGAATCTTGTCTATGTTGTGGCAGGAAATGCAGGCCTTGAAGTGCAAGAGGCCCAGGAAGTCCTTGAGGCTGCTACTGCAAGCGAGAAGATGCGCAGGCTTATAAGGCATCTCACAAGGGAGAAGGAGGTGCTTACCCTGGGAAGGAAAATTGAATCCGAGACCAAACATACTATGGACAAGGCCCAGAAGGAGTTTTACCTGAGGCAGCAGCTGAAGACTATCCGGAAAGAGTTGGGGGAGGATGAGCCTGGGTCTTCGGAGTCGGATGTGTATAGACAGAAGCTGGAAGACGCCGATTTGCCCTCCGAGGTTCGAAAGGAGGCGGACCGGGAGCTCAAGCGTATGGCCTCCATGTCTTCACACTCTCCCGAGTACTCGGTGATAAGGACATACCTGGACTGGATTTTGGATCTTCCCTGGAAGGAGAGCAGTGAAGACGTGATCGATATTGACGGCGCCCGGGGGGTCCTGGACGAGGATCATTATGATCTGGAAGATGTTAAGGACCGTATTATCGAGTACTTGGCAGTGCGAAAACTAATACAGGACCGGGGTTTGGACCGGTCGGAAGGGCCGAGGGATGACGCACCGGGATCAGATGCCAAGGGCGCAATACTCTGTTTTGTGGGCCCTCCGGGTGTGGGCAAGACCAGCCTGGGCCGGAGCATAGCAAGGGCACTGGGCAGGAAGTTCACCCGTATGAGCCTTGGAGGCATGCGAGACGAGGCGGAGATTAGAGGACACCGGCGCACATATGTCGGAGCCATGCCGGGAAGGATCATTCAGGCCCTCAAGCGTGCCGGAACACGGAACCCGGTCTTCATGCTGGACGAGGTGGACAAGGTGGGTGCGGACTGGCGGGGGGATCCAAGCAGTGCTCTTTTGGAGGTGCTGGACCCGGCGCAGAATTATGCCTTTCGGGACCACTACCTGGATGTGGACTTCGACCTCAGTGACGTGATTTTTATCACCACGGCCAACCAGCTGGAGACCATCCCCGCCCCCCTTCGTGACCGGATGGAAACGCTTCACCTGGAGGGCTATACCGAGCTGGAGAAGCTGAATATCGCCCGAAGGTATCTGGTTCCCAGGCAGCTCAGGGCCAATGGGCTTGGTGTGGATGAACTCAACTTCACCGACGAGGCCATTCGGAAAATAATACGGGACTACACCAGGGAAGCGGGGGTGCGGAACCTGGAACGTCAGATAGGTTCGGTCTGTCGCAAGTGTGCGGTCAAGATCGCGGGCCGGTCGCTCACGCATGACGTGGTGACGCCCGAACTGGTGCGAGACTACCTGAAGAAGGAACGTTTCGAGTCAGAGATTTCCGAGGAAATCAGCATCCCCGGTATCGCCACAGGACTTGCCGTGACGGCCGTAGGAGGCGATATCCTTTTTATAGAGGCCACGGGGATGCAGGGAAAGGGACGGCTGACCCTCACAGGCCAACTCGGAGAAGTCATGCGCGAGAGCGCCCGCATCGCCCAGAGTTATGTCCGGTCCAAAGCGGAGAGGCTTAATGTGGATCCTGCCGTATTTGAACAGACGGATGTGCATGTCCACGTTCCGGCGGGCGCAATCCCGAAAGACGGCCCTTCGGCGGGGTTACCCATGGTTCTGACCATGGCGAGCCTGTTCAGCGGCCGTCCGGTTAGAGGGGACCTGGGAATGACAGGAGAAATAACCCTGAGGGGCCGGGTGCTTCCGGTGGGCGGTATCAAAATGAAGGTGCTGGCAGCTCACAGGGCCGGGCTCAAGACGGTCATTCTGCCCAGGCGCAATGAGCGTGACCTGGATGATTTGCCCGATGAAGTGCTTAAGAAAATCAGGTTCGTCCCGGTGGACCTCATCGATGAGGCCCTTGGGGAGGCGTTGAGTTCTGCGGTTTCCGAGGAGATGAGTCCTCCCGCGGCTGTCAACGGCTGATGGTTTTCGTGAAAACCCAGAGGCAAGGCTTTTGCCCTTCATAATGACGGCACCAAGGAAAATCGGACGCTTCGAGATTCAAAAAGTTCTGGGCCAGGGTTCACAAGGCGTTGTGTACCTGGCTCGGGACCCCGGGCTGGACCGCCGTGTGGCGGTCAAGACCATTCGTGTCTCCACGGCCGATTTGAAGAAACATCAGACCTTGCTCATGCAGGAGGCCAGGCTCGTTGGTAGTCTTCAGCACCCTAACATTATCTCCCTTTATGAGGCAGGTGAGGACCGAGGGCTGCTTTATCTTGTATTCGAGTTCGTTTCCGGCCTGAGCCTCACTCAACATATAAGACGACAGGGGCCGCTGAAGATACGCGAGGCCATCGAGATCATGATCCAGATTCTATCGGGCATCCAACATGCCCACGATCGTGGTATCATTCACCGGGATCTCAGTCCTTCAAATATCCTTCTGGATCACGGCGGTATGCCGCGTATCATGGACTTTGGAATCTCCATCGTGACAGGGGCTGAGGAAAGCCTCCGAAAAGATGTCGCAGGGACCCCATGCTACATGTCACCGGAACACTTTTCAAAGGATCCGGTGACCTTCCAGTCGGACATCTTTTCTCTCGGTCTTATCTTCTATGAAATGGTACTGGGACATCCGGCTGTTCAGGCGGACAACTACGTGGCTGTAATGTATAAGATAGCCGAGAAAAACCTTCTTCCTCCGTCTCGGGAAAACAAGGAGATTGATAGGAAGTTGGATGCCATTTTTCTCAGGGCCGTGGAAAGGAATCCTGAAGTCCGTTATTTGAGCGCATCCAGCATGCTCCAAGACCTGGAGTCCTACCTGAGGAAGCGCTGGGATGAAGAGTCACACGCCTGGAACGGCACAAGCCACTCAACCCTGGATTTTCTTCTCCGCCGTATTCGCCACAAAGGCGATTTTCCAAGTTTTTCCCAAAATATAATTGAGATAAACAAGAAGGCCTCTGCCTCACGGGCTAATATGACGTCGGCTTCCGAGCTGTCCAACGCAATTCTTAAGGATTATGCTCTTACCAATAAACTTTTGAGGCTGGTCAACTCAGCCTTCTACGGA
>CAYPSZ010000403.1:0-12487 GCA_964413125.1 uncultured Desulfobacterales bacterium | reverse complement strand
GTTCTAACCAAACTGAACTACGCCCCCACTTGAGCGCCCTTCCCTCTGTCGGGAAGAGCCCATATGAATCCTTTTTTATATGTCCTAAATCATGCGTTGCGCTTCAAAGCGCCGCGTCCTTTCTGGTGGGCGGAACAGGGCTTGAACCTGCGACCCCCGGCTTGTAAGGCCGATGCTCTCCCAACTGAGCTACCCGCCCGCAAGCATCAGATTATGTAATATCACCCCTGCCTTGTCAACATAAATTAATGAGCGGTCACCTCGGAAATGTCTTTTTCTCCGGTTCCTTCAGCTTCGATGCAATAAGGCTCGCACTCCTCAGACGGTTTGAAGAGCTCGTCTCCTTCAGCGAAAACCAGGGCCTCTCGAAGTACCTGGTCCATATGTTCCACAGGCACGAGTTCGACCTTCTTGAGAACCCTTTTGGGGATCTCCTCGATATCCTTTTTGTTCTCCATGGGAATAAGGACTTTCGTCACCTCTCCACGGTGCGCTGCCAGAATCTTTTCCTTGAGCCCTCCTATGGGAAGCACCCTTCCCCGCAGAGTGATCTCACCCGTCATGGCCAGGTCCCTCCTAACAGGTTTCCGTGTAAGGGCGGAAACCATTGAGGTAGCCAGGGCGATGCCGGCAGAAGGCCCGTCCTTGGGGATTGCACCTTCGGGGACATGCACGTGAATATCCACCTTCTCGTAAAACTTCTCCGGCAACCGAAGCTGACGAGAACGGGATCGGACATAGCTCAAGGCTGCACGGGCGGACTCCTGCATCACATCTCCGAGCTTGCCGGTCAGAACCAGATTGCCCTTTCCAGGCATTATTGCAGCTTCGGTCTGAAGGAGTTCGCCGCCCACATCGGTCCAAGCAAGCCCGGTGGTCATGCCCACTTCGTCCTTTTCCTCAGCGTGTCCATGCCTGAACTTGGGTACTCCCAGGTATTTGGGAATGGAACTCTGGACGACCCGAACCCTTGTGTCTTTTCCTTTTCGGGCCACCTTCTTGGCCACCTTCCGGCATACCGAGGAAAGCTCTCTTTCCAGGTTACGTACACCTGCCTCCCGTGTGTATTCACGAACGATCTTGAGAATGGCACTATCCGAAAAACCAATATTTTCATACGTTAAGCCATTTTCTTTAATCTGTTTTTTTACTAAAAACTGCTTGGCGATGTTAAGCTTCTCCAGCTCGGTATATCCGGGCAGCCGTATGATTTCCATGCGGTCCTGCAATGGCAACGGGATATTGTAAAGGTTGTTTGCTGTAGTAATGAACAATATTTCGGATAGATCGTAGTCAAGATCCAGGTAATGGTCATTAAATGCGAAGTTCTGCTCAGGGTCCAGGACTTCCAGGAGGGCCGCGGAAGGATCCCCACGGAAGTCCGTACTCATCTTGTCCACCTCGTCGAGGCAAAAGACCGGGTTGTTTGACCGGGCCTTCTTGAGATATTGGATAATCTTGCCGGGCAGGGCTCCTATGTAAGTCCTTCGATGGCCTCGAATCTCTGCCTCGTCCCTTACCCCGCCCAGAGAAAGCCGGACAAAATTTCTAGATGTTGCACGCGCTACAGACTTGGCCAGAGATGTTTTGCCGACACCCGGAGGCCCCACGAGGCAGAGGATAGGCCCTTTGATCTTCTTTGTCAGGGTTTTAACGGCCAGGTATTCTAAAATCCTCTCTTTGGGTTTCTTAAGCCCATAATGGTCCTCTTCCAAAATCGCCTCGGCCTGATTGATATCATTCTTGTCCTTGGTCTTTTCCTGCCATGGTATCCCCAAAATCCAGTCGATATAGTTCCTGACCACCGTGGCTTCAGCGGACATGGGTGACATCATCTTGAGCTTCTTGAACTCCTGCCAAGCACGGGCTTTAGCTTCTTTGGGAAGCCGTTTCTTCTTAATCTTTTTCTCAATCTCGTCAAGCTCGGCCTTGAAATCGTCCTTGGTCCCCATCTCTTTCTGGATCGCGCGCATTTGCTCGTTCAGATAGTAGTCCTTTTGGGTCTTTTCCATCTGCTTCTTAACACGACCTTTAAGGCGCTTTTCCAGTGATATGATGTTTATTTCATACCTTAGCATCTCATAAAGTTTTTCAAGGCGTGCATCAGTGTTCTCAGTCTCAAGGAGCTGTTGTTTTTCGCTGACCTTAAGCGAAAGATGTGCAGCAATAGTGTCGGCAAGACGTGAAGGGTCCTCTATGCCTACTACGGCATTCACGTGATCCTTGCTGAGCTTATCATTAAGCTTGACATACTCGTCAAAACCCTCAACCACGGTCCGCATTAATGCGCTGGTCTGGTCTGAAATCTCATTTGATTCTTCGACCGGTTCCACCTCTACCATGAAAAACTCGTGGCTGCTGACGAACTCCATAACTCGGGCCCGCTTCTTCCCTTCAATGAGGGCCTTCACCGTCCCGTCCGGAAGCCGCAGGAGTTGAAGAACCGCCCCCAGGCTACCGGATGGGTAAATATCCTTCGGTCCGGGGTCGTCAACCTTGGCATCCTTCTGGGCGGAGAGAAATATAAACTTTTCCCGACTCATGGCGTGTTCCAGGGCCTTGATGGACTTTTCTCTGCCTACAAAGAGAGGAACCACCATGTTGGGAAACACGACCACGTCCCGCAGGGGGAGCAACGGGTAGTGAATTTTTTGTTCTTTTAGAACATCCAAAGGATTTTTCTTCGTCAAATTGAACATATCACCTTCGTTTTTTTATTTCAGGCGTAACCTGCCTGGTTTTCATAAATAAGCAGGGGGGATTCCCCACGCTCAATAACATCGTCATTTATCACACACTCCCGAACCCCGGCCAAGCTTGGGATATCATACATGATATCAAGCATGATACTCTCGAGGATGGCCCGAAGCCCCCGGGCCCCTGATTTACGCTTTATGGCATCGTTGGCCACAGACAGGAGGGCGTCATCTGTGAAACTAAGAATAACATTTTCCAGTTCAAAGAGCTTCTTGTACTGCTTCACCAGTGCGTTTTTCGGTTCGGTGAGAATTCGTACCAGGGCGTCACGGCTCAGTTCATCCAGGGAGGCGATGATGGGTATGCGTCCCACGAACTCGGGAATCAGCCCGAATTTTATCATGTCCTCGGGCTGTACCATGGTCCGCACTGTGTTGGCATCCTCTTTCAGTCTGTCCTTGATAGCCGCCTCGAACCCCATGGTTTTGCTGCCAAGGCGATTGCTGATGATCTTCTCAAGACCGTTGAACGTGCCTCCGCAGATGAACAGGATATTGCCGGTGTCGACTTTGACAAAATCCTGCTGTGGATGCTTACGGCCACCCTTTGGAGGCACGCTCGCCATGGTCCCTTCTATTATCTTGAGGAGGGCCTGCTGCACGCCTTCTCCGGAGACATCCCGCGTGATGGACGGGCTGTCCGACTTTCGGGCGATCTTGTCAATCTCATCAATGTAAACAATACCCCGGCACGCTGCATCCACATCATAGTCGGCCATCTGAACGAGGTTCAGGATTATGTTCTCCACATCCTCGCCCACGTAACCGGCTTCAGTGAGGGTGGTTGCATCCGCAATTGTGAACGGCACCCTGAGAATGCGGGCAAGGGTCTGGGCCAGCAGGGTCTTTCCGGACCCGGTAGGGCCGATAAGAAGGATGTTGCTCTTTTGCAACTCAACACCGTCCATATCCGCCCTGGTGTTGATCCGCTTATAGTGATTGTGGACCGCCACCGAAAGTATTTTTTTGGGTTTTTCCTGCTCTACCACGTACTGGTCGAGCATATCTTTGATCTCATAAGGTTTGGGCAGCTTCCCGCCGTCTTCCGCCCCGGCCTCGTGTCCGTATTCCTCGGCAATGATCTCATTGCAGAGTTGGATGCACTCATCGCAGATGTAGACCGAAGGCCCCGCGATAAGTTTCTTCACCTCTTCCTGGCTCTTGCCGCAGAAAGAGCACAGTAGATCGTCACTGGAGTCGTTTTTTCTAGGCATAGGTATAATCCTTTATCAGGTTCCCTGGGAATCCCGGATCTCCCTGTGGGTGATCACCTTATCCACAATTCCGTATTTCCTTGATTCCTCCGCATTCATGAAAAAATCACGCTCCGTATCCTTTTCAATGCGATCAAGAGGCTGTCCGGTGTGATGCGAGAGGAGTTTATTTATGGTCTCACGGATCTTTAAGATCTCACGTGCGTGAATATCGATATCCGTTGCCTGGCCTTGAGCCCCTCCCATGGGCTGATGAATAAGAATCCTGGCGCGGGGGAGCGAGTAACGCTTTCCGGGAGCGCCCGCGGCCAGCAGCAGGGCCCCCATGCTTGCGCATTGACCTATACAAATGGTCGTAACATCGGGCTTGATGTACTGCATGGTGTCATATATGGCGAGACCTGCAGTAACGGAGCCGCCGGGGGAATTTATGTAAAGGTTGATATCCTTGTCCGGGTCCTCGGATTCGAGAAAAAGCATTTGGGCGATTATTGTGTTTGCCATGCTGTCATGCACCTGCTCTCCTATAAATACGATCCGGTCCTTTAACAGGCGAGAATAGATGTCATAGGCACGTTCTCCACGGCTTGTCTGTTCCACTACAATGGGTATCAGCATATATCTGTTTCCTCTTGAGAAAAGGGCTCGTTGAAACGGCACACACTATGATCGGGGTATTATCAAGACTCAATTCTGCTAATTTTGTCTGAATCAACTTCCGTAATTTTAGAACTACTCACCAGGTAATTCAAGGCCTTTTCCTCCAGGAGACGATCCCGAAAGGAATCCACTAAATTCTGATCCTCGTATAGGCGTCTTATAACACCTGGGTCTTGACCTGACTCGGCTGCCAGTGCCAGAAACCCGTTTGACACGTCTTCATCAGTGACTCTGAGATCGTTCTGTTGCGCAATCTCACCCAAAACCAACATGCGTTTAACTCTTGATTCGGCTGCGGGAAGCAATTCTTGTCGAAGTTTGTCTTCATTGAGCCCTGTCATATCCGGAGTGGTTCCTGAACGGGACAGGTTCTGCATAATGTTCTCTATGGCTCTGTTCAGTTCCTGGTCTACCAATGATTCGGGGAGGGCAAAGTCCACGGTATCACAGATTTTCCTTATAAGCCGCATCTTTGCTTCCCTTTCTATACGGTCCTCCTCCCGCCGTTTGAGCTCCTTTTGAACCTCCTTCCTGAGGTCCTCTAAAGTCTCCACTTGGCCGCCCAGACTTCTGGCGAACTCATCATCCAAAGGGGGAAGTTCCATTTCTTTTATGTCCTTGAGCTCAATCTCGAAATCAATAGTTTTTCCGGCAAGGTTCTTAGCATGGTAGTCCTCTTGGAAATTCACTCGAATGGAAGCGGTCCCACCCTTTCTGACACCCATAATCTCCTTTTCGAAGTCTGGGTGGAAATCGCCCGAACCCACTCGGAGCGAGTGGTCTTGAGCGTCAAGACCTTCAATGGGGATACCGTTCTCGAGCCCCCTGTAACTGAACTCTACATGGTCACCCTCCCTGACTCCACGGTCTTCCTCAACAGGTCTTAAATAACCCCTCGAACGACGGATCATATCGATCTGCCTTTCAACCTCTTCCGGGCCCACTGACAGAATTTCCTTTTCCACTTCCAAGCCCTTATAACCACTCAACTCAAATGTAGGCCTGACCTCCATTGTGGCCGTGTAACGAAATGGCTCGCCCTTCTTAGGCAGATCATTCTCCAGGGTGGGCACATTGATGGGAAAGGTTTCGTTATCCTGCAGGGCCTTTGGAAGGGTGTCGTTGATGAGTTCTCTGGTCACATCACTCAAGACTTCTTTGCTGAAACGCCCCTCAAGGATACTCATGGGAATCTTTCCGGGGCGGAACCCGGGCAGACGCGCTTGCTTCCCGAGATCTCTGTACGCTTTGGTTATTTTGCGTTCCACCTCGTCGGCCTCAACTTCCACTATGATCTTCTTCTTTACGGGGCTTATTTCTTCTATATTACTCTTCATGGGAACCTTTCCAAGAGATCCTGGGAAATGACGTTAAGAAAAACATTAAGCACGATTATTTATTGTTCAAGAAAAATTGATCTTCCTACAAGAGAAAAGGGTCTGCCTTTTTTCCCGCGCAGTGTATCCCGTCTCCTCAGGTACTTCTGCAAAAAACATGCCATATATCACTCCTTGTTTCTTTTTTTAACCAGCTCGATGAACTCCTCGAGTTCTTTCTCCGAGCCGAAAACCTCATTGTATTGGCGCTCGCTCCACGTCAGAAGCCCCAGTTCGAAAATATGATGGATGAGCTGATCCGCGTTTTCGGCCCCCTGAAACTGCAAAGTCTGATATAGTAGTTCGCTGGGAACCCTTATGGGGTAAACGGACGTGGAGGAGCCCTTCTTGGGTTTGATATAATCCTGAATGTCCTTGAGGATCCTCAGGTACACATACTTTTTCTTGTATTCATGTTCGTTCATGTTGAATCCCTTCGCCTCTTATGACATGTATAGAACCTACAGAGGTCTTCGTCAACCACAAGAAGCCCCCCGCCGTTTTGGGGGCCCCGATGCAGGAAGATACCGATGCCCATCTATGAATACAGAGCGCAGCACCCGGAGTCGTCGTGCAGACACTGCCGTACCTCTTTTGAGGTCCTTCAGACACTTAAAGAACCTCCCCTCGGCACATGCCCGGAGTGCGGCAATCGTGTAGTAAAGCTTATCTCATGGTGTCGTGCCGCTGTGGTGGATACACCCGGGGAGGTCACCGAGGCCGAGAGCAGTATCCGGCGCTACGAAAAGGAGGGAATGTGGAGCCATGCCGCCGAGCTGGCGGACAAGCAGTCTGAAAAGACTAAGGATTCCGCACTAAAGACGAGGGCGCTGGAAAACTATGAAAAGGCCGGTTACGACGCCGCAACCCTGTCCCGTTATGACCGGAGCGACTGAACTTGAGGCCTGCACCGATCCCCTCCTTTATCACTCTTGACTTCCCCGCTTTCCGGCAAGTATGGTACCTGGATAATTTGAACCGCCGGGCAACGTGATTGAGGAGTTCCGGAGTGAAGGGCCATGGGTGTCCCCGCAACCAAAACCGTGAGTGCACGGCGTTCGCGGGCGCTCTTTTGTTAATGGAGGACTTTCCAGTTTGATCGATCTCTTTGTCAGGGGCGGCGTCTTCATGTACCCTATCCTGCTATGCTCCGTCATAGCTCTGGCGATCTTCCTGGAACGCCTCTGGATAATGCGACGCAGTCAGGTGCTGCCTGAAGACTTCATCCGAGATGTTGAGGCCCTGCTGCACCAACAAAAAACGGCCGAAGCCCTATACCTCTGTCAGGGACACGAATCATCCATCGCCCGGGTGTTCCTGGGGGGGCTTAAGAACACGGGCCGAGGGATGTGGCTCGTGAAGGAGGGGATCCAAGACACGGGAAGCCGTGAAGCGGCCGTCCTTGAAAAGCACGTAGGCGTCCTGGCCACCATAGCCAACCTCACTCCGCTGCTGGGACTGCTGGGCACTGTTTCCGGCATGATCAAAACTTTCAATGTTATATCAATACAGGGCGTCGGAAATCCTGCCCCCCTCGCGGGAGGAATCGCCGAAGCGCTTGTCACTACAGCCTCCGGCCTTTGTGTGGCCATTCCCACTCTGGTGGGGTACCGGATACTCAAGGACCGCACTGAAACTCTTGTCTTCGAAATGGAAGAACACTCAATGGAAGTAATCGAGATACTTGAAAAGGCACGCGGCGGTAGCTTTGAAAACACCTCCGGCGACATCCCTGGAACCGAAGCCGCCCCGTCTCCCGGGGAAGATCCATAAAGGTGGAGAAGAATGCCATGCGATTCAGCCGAGGCCGAAGAGAGGAAGAGCCGAGATTAGGGATCGCTCCGCTTATCGATATAGTTTTTCTCTTATTGATCTTTTTCATGGTCACATCCCATTTCGATTTGGCGTCTGGTGTCAGGCTACAGCTCCCTGAGATGTCAAGCCGCTTGACCGACGAGCCCCGCAAGGAGTTAACGGTTCTGATGGACAGGGACGGCAACACCTATTTGGAAGGTGACCTTGTAGAGAGTGGTGAACTTGAGGCGAGTTTCCGAAAACGCGTCCAGAGCAAAGGGCTCGAAAGTATTATACTTCAGGCCGACACGGACGTCCGGCACGGGTCCGTCTTGAGGATCATCGACCTTGCAAGGGCTGCAGGGGTCCGCTCGGTGGTCATCGCAGCACAGTGGAAACCGGGTCAAGACCTTTGAAAATCCCCGCAAGAGCCCGCTGTTCCGCTGGAACCCGAAAAGCAGGCGGACTTGGTTTCCCCTCGAGTATAGAGGCTTTTCATGGCACTGAACAAGAAGGGCATCATAAGACTTTCGGTCTTCCTCTTTTTCGTTCTGGTAATAGCCTGGCTGGCCTTTGGCGAGCGCGGAGTGATTCACCTGTACAAAATGGAGGGGCAGAGGCAGCAATACAGTGAACGTATTAAGCAATTGGAAAAAAAGAATTACGAACTGCTTCGCGAGATAGAGAGCCTGCGTACGGACGAAGCCTACATAGAGTCTGTAGCCAGACGTGAACTTAATCTCTTAAAAGAAGACGAGGTTCAGTTTCGGATTCCGGAAGAGTCCGGTAATGGGTTAACCGCTGAGGACGCTTGGTCCGAGAGCCTGGGTCCCGGGCCTGAGATGAGCCATCAAAAAGAGCTGAACGCCTCAGGGGAATACCCGACCGACTGAAGCCCAAACGTCACGGCAAAAGGAGGAGGACGCATATGGACGATTTTGAGATGCTTGTCAAAGACATCCTTGAAAGCGAGTCTTCGCCCGCAACCCTTCTCCTGATCCTGTCAAGACTCAGGGAGGTGGGGCATAGAGGGCTGGTAATCCGGCACTGCCGCAAGGCCTTAGACATTCATCCCGCTCATGAAGGCCTTCGCACACTTCTTGCTGAAGTCTTCCTGGACACCGGACTCACTGCCAGGGCCTCAGATGAACTGGAACGCGTCACCCGAAGTATGGACTACTCCGCAAGAGCATATGCCCTTCTTGCGAGGGCCTATGCTCATCAGGGGAGGCACGAGGCTGCTATACGTTGCCTGAAAGTCTACCTGGCACACAACCCCGAGGATTCAGAGGCCCGTGAGTTCCTTGAAAACCTTCGCCTTCAGGCTTCTAAAACCGCCAGGGAACCCCTTGAGGC
Source organism: uncultured Desulfobacterales bacterium (assembly GCA_964413125.1). Lineage (GTDB taxonomy): Bacteria > Desulfobacterota > DSM-4660 > Desulfatiglandales > HGW-15 > JAIPEI01. Next base: position 3,331 of record CAYPSZ010000403.1, on the reverse strand, counting down.
CGCGGAGGTGGACAAGCCCGACTATCATCCGGACGAAACACTTCCTGAGATTGCAACAGCTACGCTGGCCGAACTCTATTATAGCCAGGGACAGATCGATGCCGCTGTGGCTACCTATGAAAAAGTGCTGGCCCGATCACCGGACGACCTGAAGGTGCGTGGTCGTCTCAGGGAGCTGAAAGGCTTGAAAGCGTCTTCTGCGAATGTTTTTCCTGATAAAGAACCTGGAGAGGGTGCATTAACGGGACCCTCTTCTGTGGAAGCCGATTCCCGGGAAGGAGCCCTGGTTGAACCGGGAAGAGCTGCGTCCATGGAATCGGAAAAACGGAAAACAGAAAAAATGATCGCCGTGCTCGAAGAATGGCTGACCCGTATTCAGAAAGCAGGCACCAACGCTTCCGCGTTGGGGAGATGACCGATTGAACTTCAATTTTACTCCCACCGGCGTGGGCAGTGTACCCTGGGTGAACGTGAAAGAATCCTGCCGCCTCATCCTGGGACAGCTTCCGGAAATGCCTTTTTGGCCCCAGTTCGTGAACCTCTCCCCCTTGGAAGACATGGTGGTGCAGTTCAGCGAGGGCCTTCCAGGGCTCAGGATGCAAAACGACGGCAGGACGCTCTTGGTGGCCTCTGAGACGCTGGAAGATGAAATGGCGTCGTTTTATGAAAAATTCCTATCCGATGACCTGGACGCCTTTGCAATCAGCCCCGACTGCGCCCGAGGTCTATACACGCTCCTTGATCTGATGGAAAAAGAACCGTCATCCGGAAATGAGTTCATTAAGGGACAGAGCATAGGACCCATCACTTTTGCATCTTCCGTTTCCCTGGAGAACGGTGGATATCTTTTACATGATCCGGGCCTATTGGATACCGTTATTAAAGGTCTGTCCATAAAGCTCCTTTGGCAGGCTAAAACCCTGGCCGGGACCGGGAAAGCACCGGTCATTTTCATTGATGAGCCGGCACTTTCAGGGATCGGTTCAGCGTTTTTTTCCATGGACAGAGCAGTCGTGGTCCAGTCGCTTGGCGACATGATTGATTATTGCAGAAATCGTTGTAACGCCCTCATCGGCATCCACTGTTGTGCAAATACGGACTGGCCGGCCATTTTTGAAACCAGCCCCGATATTATCAATTTCGATGCCTACGGGTTCCTGGATTCATTCCTCTTATACTCCAAAGACGCCGGCCGTTTCCTCGATGCCGGCGGGACCATAGCCTGGGGCATTGCGCCCACAACCGCTTTTGATGAACAAACAAGCGTGGATTCCCTGATGAGTCTGCTGGAACGCGGGATCATGAAACTGGCCGACTCCGGACGGAAAGAAGAAGACGTGCGAGCCCGATCCATGATCACATCAGCCTGTGGTATGGGAAGTATGCATGAAGACTCCGCCAAGCAGCTTCTTCGATTGATTTCGGAACTTGGGAGACGGATGCACTGAAAAACCGAGGTGGGCTACTGTTAATCGGACCACGCTCCACGGCACCCGAATCATATGGAAAAGCGCACGATATCCAAGGTGTTTCTAATCGTTCTTCTGGGGGCTGCGATTCTTCTGGTTCGTGTCTTCTGGACCTATATTTCGTCCATTGTACTTGCTCTCCTGATAGCCAGCGCTTTTTTTCCGGTTTATGCTCGTCTTCGCACTCTTCTGAAGAATCGAGAGCAACCCGCTGCACTCATCATGTGCCTGATCATAACAGTCACTCTGATCATTCCTGTGGGCGGTTTCATAGGCACTCTTTCCAACGAGGCACTGGATTTTTACAAGCGCACACGCACCATTGTCTCCGTTTCCCAACTCGACCGGATCATACAGGGTGACAGTGTTTGGGCGAATCGTATCCGAAGAGCGGCCGGCATGGCAGGCGTCAACCTCAACGTTGAGTCCTTGCACCGGCTTGCTTCCTCCATTGGAACCAGCGTGGGGCTGTTTCTTTCGCGTCAAATCGGTTCTTTGGCGTCCAATCTGCTTAGCCTGCTGATACATTTTTTTCTTATGATCCTTTTGATCTTTTACATTTTCAGGGATGGGGAAAAACTTAAGAACTATATTTCAGAACTGCTTCCTTTTCCCATTTCCCAACAGGAGCTTATGGTCAATAAATTCCGGGAAATGGGCAGGGCCGTCATACTGGGAAACGGGGTTTCAGGAATCATCCAGGGAATCCTTGCGGGGTTCGGGTTTTTCTTCTCCGGTTTGGGCAGCCCCTTTCTGTGGGGCACCATTGCGGCATTTATGGCCTTCTTGCCGCTTGTGGGAGCTTCCATAGTGTTTGTTCCCGCCACGGCCATACTTTTTCTTCAGGGGAAAACAGGAATGGGGTTTGTGTTTCTCATCTATAATCTCTGTTACAGCTCCGTGATAGAGTATGTGATAAAACCCCGGCTCATCGGCAAAGGCATGAAAATGAACCCGATTCTGGTGTTCATCGGCGTGCTCGGAGGACTGAAGCTTTTCGGCATCCTTGGTGTGGTATACGGCCCTCTGATAATGACTATTTTCCTTACACTAGCGGAAATCTACCGGCTTGAGTATAAAGAGGCCATGTTGTAACCTGGTCTTAGTTTGAATTGAACGACCATGTCTCATACGGAACTTGATCAAGTATTGATCCCCTTTTCGAGCCCCAAGACCTCAATGAAGGTCTCCACACGGGTCACTGTCCGCCCGTCAAGAGGTCCGGGCCGGTCTCCTTCAAGTGTGAGGATCGGTAGATCCAGGCTCTCCCGCAGCAGTATGTCGTGGATCTGCCGGTGACAGAAGGTTTGTGTATAGTGAATGAGGCCGTCGAGCCTCCTCTTGTTTACCGCCTCTTTGATATCCAAGATCCTCTGTTTCAGGCCGTAAGGGTAGGTATAGGCAAGATATCTATCCACAAGGTCCGGGCCCCCGTTGGGCAGGCTGAACTGTCGCTGTACTTCATTAAAAACCACACGAGTGTCGAGACGTTCGAGCGTTTCGTACAAGTCATCAAAGACCGGAGGGACCCCCACCAACCCCAGGCGCAGAGAGAATTCAAAAGGAGAACGGCCCGCTGATTCGGCCAAGAAAGCGTCCAGGGCCTCCTCGTAGGCGTCCGGGTTCGAACCGAAATCGGAACTGCTTACCAGAAACCTATGGTTCTCCTGCCCGCTTACCACGTTTTCCTGATATGTCATGAGGTCCAGCCGCCGGAGTTTATTTCGAATACGTTCCAGGCGCGCGGCCGCTTCAAGAACCCGGTCCCAGGAAACGTCCAGTTCTTCAAGTAGCAGCATCATTGCCCGCTCAAGCAAAGCTCGATCCCGATCCAGGGGATAGTCGAATCTGTGAATGCTGAT
>CAYPSZ010000402.1:0-8364 GCA_964413125.1 uncultured Desulfobacterales bacterium | reverse complement strand
TCCGACTCCCTTATATCCGATCCGGTGACGTTGTAGCCCAGGTTGAGCAACAGCTCGGCTATGCCGCTCATTCCTATGCCGCCTATGCCCACTAAATGGTTATGTTGAACCTTACCGAACCGTTTCATCCCCGTTTCGGCTCCTTTGATATGTAGTGCCGCCAAGACCCATCATGTCTTCCAGTTGATCCACGATTGCCCGTGCGGCTTCAGGGCGGCCCTTCATGGCGGCTCGCAATCCCATCCTTATAAGGCTCTCCCGATCCTCATCATATCTTCCCACAAGGTCCGCCAGGTATGTCGCGCTGAGGTCACCCTGAGGAAGCAGCAGGGCGCCTCCCGCGTCTGAAAGAACCCCGGCATTGGCCGTCTGATGATCATCCGCCGCATAAGGATATGGAATAAGGATGGAAGGCTTGCCCATGACCGCCAGCTCTGCCACCGTGCTTGCACCTGCCCGGCTTACCACAAGATCCGCCTCTCCATATGCCCCGGCCATATCATCTATGAAAGGTGTCACCACTCCACGGAGGCCTTTTTCCGTATAGATGCGGAGGACCCTTTGGTAGTCGTGCTCACCCGTCTGGTGAACCACACGTACGACCTTCCCCCTATGTTTCAGAACCAGCATGGCATGCGCCACGGCCGTATTAACGTCTCGTGCGCCCTGGCTGCCCCCCAACACCAGCAGGCTCAGAGGTTCTCCGGACGGCCTGACACCGGCACTGAGGGACAGGATTTCTTCACGAACCGGGCTCCCGGTGAAAACACGGATTCCGCAGGAAAACTTTTCCCTGCTTTCCTCGAAGGAAATGAACACCCGGTCGGCGAATCGAGAAAGAAGCCGATTTGTGAGCCCGGGGATGGAATTCTGCTCATGAATGGCCAGGGGGATACACAGGGTTTTGGCGGCCACACAGACCGGGCCGGATGAGTACCCACCCACCCCCAGGACCACCCCGGGTGAGAACGATCTAATGATGCGGCGCGCCTGGAAAAGTCCTCTTGGAAGCCCCGCCAGGGTCATCAGCCTCCCCTTCCAGCCCCGGCCCTTCAAAGCCTGAGCATGAATGGACACCAGTCGATGACCGGTATGCTCCAGGATCCGCGTTTCCATCCTCCGCTCACCCGTCACAAAAAGGATCCGGGCGTCCGGATGCCGTCGCGTCAGCTCACGGGTTACGGCCAGAGCGGGAAACAAGTGGCCGCCGGTACCGCCTCCGGCCACCAACAAGCGGCGCATTTTCGTTGTTCCTGCTACGGCCATTTACTCCCTCTTGCTATCTTCTCCGGGCAATGCTGAGAAGTATCCCTATCCCCATAAGATTCAAAACCAGTGAAGATCCCCCATAGCTGATCAGAGGCAGTGTGAGCCCTTTGGTGGGCAGTAAACCCATGACCACTCCCATGTTAACTAGGACCTGCAGGCCGATGAAGCTGCTGATCCCCATGGCCAGATAAGTGCTGTAAAGGTCTCTGGCGTTAAGGGCCGCTTTTATGCCGCGCATCAACAGCACGCCGAAAAGCAGTACTATTGCGGCAACGCCCATGAGCCCCAGCTCCTCGGCGATGATGGAAAGTATGAAGTCCGTGTGCGGCTCCGGCAGATATAGAAGCTTCTGTTTACTGTTACCCAAACCGACGCCGAACAATCCCCCTGACCCGAAAGCCAAGAACGAATGGATAATCTGGAAGCCCAGTCCATGGGGATCCTTCCATGGCTCAAGGAACGCCCACCATCTGCGAAGGCGGTACGGCTCCAGCCATATGAGGAAACCCAGAACCGGTGCAAAGGCGACCAAAAGGGCGGTGATCTGGTAGATCCGGACCCCTCCTACAAAGAGGAGCATCATGAGCCAGATTCCCATAATCACGGCCGTGCCCAGATCGGGCTGAAGAATGATCAGGCCCATGAAAACGCCTGCGATCAAAAGGTGTGGAAGAAGCCCTTTTGAAAAGGACCTCATCTCCGGCCCCTTCTTGGCCATGGAATAGGCGATGTAAACGGCCAGGGAGAGTTTGGCCAGTTCGGACGGCTGAAAAGAAAACCCGTAGAAACTCAGCCAGCGCGTGGCGCCCCCTGCGGTCATGCCCATGCCTGGAATCAGGAGCACGGTGAGAAGCCCGAGGCTCAAAACAAGCAGGGGATAAGCGCATTTTTCCCATATCCGGGGCGGAACGTTTTTGGCCACGATGAGAAGAAACAACCCCAGCAGGCAGAATACACCCTGGCGTTTGAGAAAGTAGTAGCTGTCCCCCATCCTGTGCTCGGCCACAAAAGAGCTGGAACTGTATATGAAAACCAGTCCCAACCCGGCCAGGAGAATGGTGGGCATCAGGATCCAGTAATCCGTGCCCCGCAGCTCATTCTTTTTCGCGGACATCCAGCTCCCCCGACACCGCATCTTTGAAAGCCTTTCCGCGATGTTCATAGTCTATGAACATGTCAAAACTGGAACAGGCCGGTGAAAAAAGGACAATATCCCCGGGCCGGGCCAGGCGGCGGGCTTCAAAGACCGCTTCTTCCAGTGTTTCCACTTGACGTACCGGCAGGACACCATCAAAAGCCCGGGCCAAAAGAGAACGCGCCTCCCCTAGAAAAACTGCGGCCTTAACCCGGCCGCGGGCGGCTCTGACCAGTTCCTTGTAGTCGGCCCCTTTGTGCCGGCCTCCGGCGATCAGTATCAACGGCCGGTCAAAACTCATCACGGCCCTAACGGCCGCATCAATGTTGGTGGCCTTGGAGTCGTTGTAAAATGCCGTCCCACCCGCTTCCGCCACCAGTTCCAGCCGGTGGGGAAGCCCCTGAAACGAGTCCAGTGCATTCTGAATCGCCTCGGGAGGGGTTTCAAGAACCAGGGATGCAAGAATAGCGGCGGTTACATTCTCCCGGTTGTGAAAGCCCTGCAGGATGAAATGCTTCAGAGAAAACGCCCTGGACTCCTCTTTAGAAAGCCTGACCAGAACCCGGTCTTGTGAGACCCAGGCAGCCCTGCCCCGGGACTCTTTCATTCCGTAGCGGAGCACGCGCAGATGGTCTCCGGGGTTCACCCGCTGCAATCTCTCGTCTTCATCGTTGAGCACGACGGTGCCACCCTGATCCTGACTGCTGTAAATGCTGAGCTTGCTTTGAACATAGGCCTCGAAATCCGAATATCGATCCAAATGGTCCGGGGTGATGTTAAGTATTACTGAAACAACCGGTCGAAAGCTCTCCATGGTGTCAAGTTGATAACTGGAAACCTCAACCACGGCGCAGTCATATCGCCCGGCAGAGGCTGCAAGATCAATGAGAGGCTTGCCGATGTTACCTCCCACAAACACCCGGCGCCCCGAATTACGAAGCATCTCGCCAATCAGGGCCGTTACCGTTGATTTGCCGTTCGTACCCGTCACACCCGCCATGGGGATATCAAGAAAACGGCAGGCCAGCTCCATCTCGCCCACGACCTTAATTCCAAGGTCCCGCGCGGCCCTCACAGGAGCAATGTCATCCGGCACGCCGGGGCTGATCACAACAAGATGGGCATTGCTGAAAGTCTCCGTTTCATGGCCTCCGGCCTCAAGGCGAATCCCGGCCCCCAGGATTTTATTCACTATTTCAGGATCAAGGTCGGCCTCGCGTCGCATCTCACTCACCGTCACGTCGGCTCCACGGCCGGAGAGCCACAGGGCCGCGGCCGAGCCGGAGCGACCCAGGCCCGCCACCACGATACGCTTACCCCTGACTGTGAGTTCATTTTCCATCCGGACAAGACTTTTCATCTGAGTTTCAGTGTGCTGATCGCAAGCAGCGCAAGGATTAACGAAATGATCCAGAAACGAACCGTCACCTTGCACTCGGCCCATCCCTTCAACTCAAAATGGTGATGGAGCGGAGCCATTCTGAATATCCTTTTCCCCTCTGTGAGCTTGAAGTAGGCCACCTGAAAAATCACCGAAAGGGCCTCCACAACGAAGAGGCCGCCCACCAAAACCAGGACGAGTTCCTGTTTGGTGATGACGGCCACGGTTCCCAGCACTGCTCCTAGGGGAAGGGACCCCACATCTCCCATGAAGACCTCTGCGGGATAAGCATTATACCAGAGGAACCCCAACCCGGCTCCTGCCACGGCTCCGCACAGCACGGAGAGCTCCCCGGCTCCCGCCACGTAAGGTATCTGCAAGTATTCCGCGATCTTTATGTGACCGGCCAGGTAGGAAAACACCAGGTAACAGCCGAACGCCACGATGATGGGTCCCATGGCCAGTCCGTCCAGCCCGTCCGTCAAATTGACGGCGTTCGAGGCCCCAACGATTATGAATACGGCGAATGGAATGTACCAAAGACCCAGGTCAGGCTTGATCTGCTTGAGAAAAGGAACCATCAGATGTGAATCGAATCCGGGTTGTGCATAAAGAAACAGCGCTGTAACGAGAGCCACAAGGAACTGCAGCCCGAACTTGGCCCGGGCGCTCAACCCCTGACTGCTCTTACGAACCCTTTTTATGTAATCGTCCGCAAAACCTATCCCTCCGAAACCGAGAAGAACCACCACGACCAGCCAGACGTAGGTGTTGCGGGGATCCGTCCAAAGAATGGTGGATAGCATGACGACAGGCAGAATCAGGCATCCCCCCATGGTGGGCGTACCCGCCTTGCTCATGTGGTTTGGTGGACCGTCTTCACGGATGAACTGCCCCACCTGCATGGCACGAAGCCTGCCGATTCCCCACTTGCCTAAGAAAAGCACCACCGCCATGGAGGAGAGGGCGGATACGATTGTCCGGAACGTTATGTACCGGAAAACGTTCAGCCATGAAATGTCCTGATGAAAAAGGTATATGAGTTTGTACAGCATGCTTCAGGCCATCGCCTTTCTTCCTCTTTAGAGAGAAGTCGGTGAAGAGCCGGTTCGTTGTCCACCACCGGAAACCGTTTGATGGAGACCCCTTGGCTCCCCCTTCGTCCCGGTCCCCCAAAGGCGTTCGAGCACCCGCTCAAAACGCATGCCTCGAGATGCCTTGAGAAGAACGATATCCCTCTCCTCCATCAGGCCAGTGATTGCATCGGCCATCTCCTCGTGGTTCCGAACCCGGTTTGCCAGTTCCGCTGGAAAGCCGCTTTCCACGGCCCCCCGAATGACATGAGCAGAGTGCTCGCCCATTACAAGAATGTGCGCGGCCCCATATTCCGCCGCCATACGTCCGGCTTCCAGGTGAGCTGCAACTGCCTCCCGCCCCAGCTCAAGCATGTCTCCCAGGCAGACTATGATTCGCCCGCCTCCGGCGGCCATTACGCGAAGGGATTCGAGGGCCGCCTTGAGTGAGGAAGGGTTGGCATTGTAGGTGTCATCCACCAGAATGCCTCCTCCCGGCAGGTCCATGAGTGCAAACCGGCCGGGGATGCCTGTGTAGGACTTAAGCCCTTGCACCGATTTCTCCGCCGACGAGCCGGACATAACGGCCAATGCTGACGCGGCCAAGGCGTTCCATACGTTCTGGCGACCCGGCACGGTCAGGCGGGCATCTATCCGCCCACCGTCATGAATCAAAGTGAACGCCGTCCCTTCCCTGCCCATGTCCCTGATCCGTTCCGCCCGGAAATCATTGGAAGGACCCAGCCCAAACGTGATGAGTTTCCCCTTAAACCGGGAGGCCTCGGCCATCAGCACTGCATCATCACCATTTAGGATCGCAACACCTTTAGGCGACATGCGGTCCAGTAATTCAGCCTTGGCCCCGGCCACGGCCCTCATGTCACCCAATCCCTCCAGATGGGCCATGGCCACGTTCGTAATCAGCCCGACCTGCGGAGCAGCGATGTCAGTGAGCCTGGCGATCTCTCCGGGCCGGTTCATTCCCATTTCCAGGACCGCGTAACGGTGTTCTTCCTCGAGGCCGAATAGAGTCAGGGGCAGCCCTATCAGGTTATTGAAATTCCCCCTGGACTTGATGGTCGTCCCCTCCAGTTCCAGAATACCGGACGCCATTTCCTTGGTGGTGGTCTTCCCTGTACTGCCGGTGACTACAGCCACTGAAGCCGTATGATTGCGCCGCCACCAGGAAGCCAGATCCCCCAGGGCCGCCAGGGTGTCACGAACCGAAATGACCGTCCGATCCTCAACAGGGAACGCCCGATTCCGCCACTTCATATCGCACACGACTCCGGCGGCTCCCAGTTCCAATGCGGCGGCGATGAAATCATGGCCGTCAAAACGTTCCCCGCGAAGGGCGAAAAAGAGTTCCCCCGGCCTCAGGGTGCGTGTATCTGTTCCTACGCCGGCGATCACGGCACCTGAAGGGCCTGTCAACTTTTCCGCCCCCACAGCTCCTGCTATCTCTTCAGTCGTCACACGACCCCATGCAGCGGGCATGCGGTTCCTCTCCTTTTCCCCGGATACAATGAAGCGGTTTAAACCTTCGCGGCCTCGACCGCTTCCTCCCTGTCGTCGAAGTGCACCCTTTCCTTGCCAAGTATCTGGTAGTCCTCATGACCTTTGCCGGCTATCAGGACAATGTCATCGTCACCCGCAGCGCCCACGGCTCCATGGATCGCCCGTCTCCGGTCTTGTTCAACCACATACCCCTCACCGGCTTTCCGTGGATCACTTCCGTTTTCGAGGTGGGAAAGACCCGCGGACGCGACCCCTTTTTCAATCTGCTTTATTATTTCCAGAGGGTTCTCGGCCCTGGGGTTGTCGGATGTAATGAACACCAGGTCGCTGAGGCGCCCGGCAGAGGCTCCCATTTGAGGACGCTTTCCCGCGTCCCTGTCACCACCGCACCCGAAGACCGTGATAAGTCGTCCCCGGACCAAAGGCCTTAACGTCTCCAGGGCCTTTTGCAGGGCGTCCGGGGTATGGGCGTAATCAACGAACAGGTTAAGTCCCCTCCTGTTCTCCACCCGTTCCAATCGTCCGGGAATAACCCGAACACGCTCTATTCCAGCGGCTACTGCGTCCATGCCCACCCCCAGGGCCAGAGCTGCGGCAGAGGCGGCCAGGATGTTGTAGACATTGATCCGGCCGATCAGAGAGCTAAGGATGATGCGGTCCCCTTCCGGAGCCACCAGCCTCGCTCGAATCCCTTCCGGACCCTCCGACAGGATTTCAGCCCGGACATCGCAATGTCGCTTCAGCCCGAAGGTACGTACGGGCCTTCTGCAAAGACCGGCAAGTTCAGCTCCCCTTGGATCATCCAGGTTTATGACTGCGGGCCCTTCTCCGGAAACACCGCCTTCCGCCGGTGAACGAAACAGTACGCTCTTGGACTTGAAGTAGGCTTCCATGCTCGAGTGATAGTCCAGGTGATCCCTGGACAGATTCGTGAAAACCACGACCCGGATGGGACAACTTCGCACCCTGCCCTGTTCCAGGGCATGACTGGAGACCTCCATGATCGCATGTGTGACTCCGTAATCCGCCATCTCTCTCAGCATCCCCATAAGGTCAAGGGATTCGGGGGTGGTTACCGGAGCGGGGCGGCGGGTCTCTCCATACCGGTAGTTGATGGTACCGATGACGCCGGTGTTCGCCCCTTGGGCCTGGAGTATGGATTCCAGGATATAAGTTGTGGATGTCTTCCCGTTGGTGCCGGTGATCCCCACAAGATCCATGGCACGATATGGATGACGGTAGTATCGCGCCGACAACTCTGAAAGGGCGGCCCTTGCGTCCGGCACGCGAATCATCGCCGCATTGCAATGCTTCTCCGGAAAGGTTTCCGCCACCAGGGCTACGGCCCCCCGGTTAAGGGCATCATCCATAAAGGCATGCCCGTCCTGTGAATGTCCCCTGATTGCAATGAACACGAACCCGGGTTCCACACGACGGGAATCGTAAGCAAGGCCCTCAATCCGGCAGTCCGCGTCACCGCGAAGCAGTTCCACGTCTTCCAGGTCTTGTATGAGCCGGTTCAGTTTCAATGCAATCCACTTTCCTTTCACTCAATTCATGAGGTGGGGGGATGGAATCGGACCCGCACCTTGTTCACCGTGTCCATGCCTACACCCGGGTCGGGCGCCTGCTCCACGGCCAGCCCGGTTCCTTCAAGCACCACGTGTATCCCCAAGGCGCTGCCTCTGCGCAATACCTCCCGCATGGACTTTCCCCGAAAATCAGGAAGAAGCTGTGCACCGTGTTCGGCCGATCCAAGCCGCATTGCTTCGGAAGTATCATTCATTTCCACTTGTCTTCCTTCCGGAATGCCGGCGGAATTGTTTTTTATGAGCTCAAAAGTAACTTCTTTGTGAACATTTCTATTTGCCTCACTCGCGGCAAGGCGCGGGCGTGGCATGACCCGGAGGTGATTCAACGTCCACCGGCTTACTTCCCGAAACACCGGTGCGGCCACAACCCCTCCGTATGAGCTGCCTTGGGGTTCG
>CAYPSZ010000401.1:0-34930 GCA_964413125.1 uncultured Desulfobacterales bacterium | reverse complement strand
TTCTGAGGGACACCTTTGATCTCAAAGGGACCAAACCAGGCTGCGGTCAGGGGGAATGCGGGGCCTGCACCGTGATTGTAGACGGCGTGAGCGTGGATTCATGCCTCTATCCGGCCTTTGAGATTCAAGGTAAGTCCGTAACCACTGTTGAGGGTCTCATAGGCGAGGGCAACAAGCTACATCCGGTCCAGGAGTCCTTCGTGGCCCACGGCGGGATCCAGTGCGGTTTTTGCTCGCCTGGAATGATAATGTCGGCTACGGCGCTTCTCAACGAAAACCCTTCGCCGGGGGAAGATGAGATAAAGCTTGGAATTTCAGGCAATCTGTGCCGCTGTACCGGGTATGTCCAGATCGTTGAGTCCATACGGGATGCAGCAAAACGTCTGCAGGAGAATGCCGGCTGATACAACCGGTTCCGAGTTCATCTTGAAACCGCAATAGAATTCGAACACAGAGGACGCAAATGGCCACGAAATATAGCTTCATCGGCACCGAGGCGCCCAGGCCCGATGCCCCTGATAAGGCGGCGGGCAAGGCGGTTTACATTCACGACCTGGTGAGACCGGGCATGCTTTTCGGAAAGATAAAGTACAGCGAATGTGTGCATGCGCGGATCAAAAACATCGACACCTCCCGTGCTGAGAGACTGCCCGGGGTTCGAGCGGTGCTGACGGGAGACAACTCCCCTCAGGTGAGATACGGTTTTATCAAGGACAATTTTGTTTTTAAGAGGGATAAGGTCCGGCAATTCCGTGATGAAGTGGCCGCCGTGGCCGCAACGGATCCTGATATAGCGGCGGAGGCCGTGGATCTGATCCGGGTGGAGTATGAGGAACTCCCCGCCGTGTTCGATCCGGAGGAGGCTCTTCAGGAAGGCGCGCCTCTAATCCACGAAACAGACGGGAGAGGAAAGCCCAAGAAGGACAACCTGGTGCCTGTGCCGTGGCGGTTCGTCTCGGGTGACGTGGAAAAGGCCCGGCTGGAATCCGCTTATGTGGCGGAGGACACCTTTGAGACCCAGCTTATTCAGCAGTCATGCATGGGGACGGCAGGATGCATAGCCGAGTTCGATCTCCAGAGCAACCTCATCATTCACACCAAGACCCAGATACCATTTCTCGCGCAGAACGATTTCAACCAGGCCCTCTCAGCCATGGGTCTCAAGGGCAAGAACTCGCGCGTTATCGTGCCGACTCTGGGAGGTTCTTTCGGGACCGGTCTGGACACCCACGGTTACGAGTTCATTGCCATACTGCTGGCATACAAGACCGGCCGTCCTGTCAAGATCGTGCTTGGCCGGGAAGAGGAGTTCATAACCCTCTCTCCTCGCCAGCCCACCAGAAGCCGCATACTTCAGGGGTGTGATAAAGACGGAAAGTTGACCTTTCGAGAGATCCACATGATTCTGGACAACGGGGCCTACACGTCCTGGGGGGCCACCACTCCCAGCGTGATGATGCTCCCCATATCAAGCATATACCGTGTACCTAATGTCCTTTATGATACAAAGATAGTGTACACCAACAACACATACTGCCAGGCCATGAGGGGATATGGAAACCCACAAGCGGCATGGGCCCTTGAAGGCAACCTGGACCATCTGGCCGAGGAGGCGGGAATCGATCCCTATGAGTTTCGCATGATGAACCGAAACATCCCGAACGACCTGACGCCCATGGGGCTCAATATCACCTCCTGCGGTCACAAGGAGTGCCTGGAGTCAGTGGCGGCGAAGCTCCGTTGGCAAGAAAAAAGGGGCAAGGGACGTCAGCCCGTCAGTGGAAAGGTCCGCGGTGTGGGCATGGCCTCCCTTTTTCACGTGGGCGGATCAGGCCGCGTCTACAGGTCGGATGGGACCGGTGTCATCATGAAGCTGGACGACTTTGGAAACGTCTCGGTAATAGCCGGTGGTGTAGAGATGGGCCAGGGGTTCGATGCGGCCCTGAGCCTGGCTTCGGCCGAGTCCCTGGGCGTAACGCCCGACAAGGTGAAGGTGGTAACCGGAGACACCGCCACATGCCCCTGGGACGTGGGGACCCATGCCAGTCGCGGGGCTTTTACAGCCTGTAATGCAGCCATAATGGCGGCCCGAAAGGCCCGTGAAAAGATCTTCCTGATTGCAGCCGAACATTTCATGCCCCGCATCCAATTCAAGGAGAAGCGCAAGCAGAAGAAAGATCCTGACTACGTCATACCCGATCTGGACTTTGAGCGTGTGCTCAAGCCCTCTGACTTTGATATGAAAGAGAATGTGGTCTTTTTGAAGGACGACCCGGAACACCCCTTTCTTCATCTGCGTCTGGACGAGATTCTTCGGGAGGCGCACTACAAGGAGCAGGGGACCATGATTGTGACCGAGGCCTTTTATGATCCCTGCAACCAGATGATGGACATGAAGACCTGTCGCGGAAATCTTTCCGCCACCTACATTTTCGGGGTTCAGGGAGCGGAGGTCGAGGTTGATCTTGAGACCGGAAAGGTCAGGATCCTGCGGTTCGCCGCTGCCCACGACGTGGGGCAGGTCCTCAACCGGCAGACTATTCGGGGCCAGATTTACGGGGGCGTAATGACCGGGATCGGCTATGCCCTTTGTGAAGAGTACAAGGCGGACCGGGGAAAGAACATGAACCCCAATTTCCTGGACTACAAGATCCTTTCCGCGCCGGACGTGGATTTTCCCGTGGAAGTGGACTGCATAGAAACCCACGACGAGGAAGGTCCCTTCGGCGCCAAGGGAGTGGGCGAACCGGGGCTGGTACCCACCGCCCCGGCGATTGCCAATGCCGTATATGACGCCATCGGGGTGCGTATCCACACCCTGCCCATCACCCCGGAAAAGGTGCTGGCCGCCTTGAGGGGTGAAAAGGTGTGAGATAGGCAATGCTTGGCTTGTGACACGTTGTTTGTGGTCATGAAAAATGGTGCGATGGCAGAAGGCCGACAGGGGTCGACTTCGTATTGGAGATAAGTTACGAAAAGAGCCGAATGAGAACGTTATCAATGGAGGGAGCCATATGAACACGGAACAGAAGCTTTACCCGACGGCGTTGAACCCGCTGCTGGTCAGACCCGGGCGATCTCTTCCCGGGGAAGTGGCGGTCATCGGCGCAGGGACCATAGGCCCTGATATAGGATACTATGTGAAGAGCGCCTTGCCGGAAATCACGCTCCATCTGGTGGATGTGGTGGAGGCCCCCTTGAAAAGTGCTGAAAAGCGCCTTCTGGGGTACGCGCAAAAGGCCGTGGACAGAAAGAAGATGACTCAGGAAAAGGCGGACGCCGTTATTCAGAATATATTCTATACGCAGGACTACGATAGTATAGCCGGCTGCGACCTGGTGATAGAGGCAGCCACCGAGAACATACCGCTCAAGCAGAAGATCTTTCAGATGGTGGAAGAGCGTGTGGGCGAGGACACCATCATCACATCCAACACCAGTTCCATTCCGGCGGATCGCATATTCAACCACATGAAACGGCCCGAACGTGCCACCGTGACACATTTCTTCGCCCCGGCCTGGCGAAGCCTCCCTGTGGAGATCATTCGCTGGGAAAAAGCAAGCCCTGAGGTGGTGGACGACCTGTTCTGGTTCTTTGCGGCTACGGGCAAGGCCCCCATCATTACTGACAACGCCATCTGCTTCGTCCTGGACCGGATCTTCGACAACTGGTGCAACGAGGCCGCGTATCTGCTCGAGCACGCAACGGCGAGCCAGATAGATAAGGTGGCCGAAGAATTCGTGTTTGCAGGCCCGTTCTTTGTCCTGAACATGGCCAATGGAAACCCCATCATAGTGGAGACCAATACGCTGCAGATGGAAGAGGGCGATCACTACAGGCCGGCGTCCATCCTGAACTCCGTGGACCGTTGGAACACGCACAGGCCCGGATCAAAGGTGGAGGTGCCTGAAGAACTGAAGGGCCTGATTCGAGACCGTCTTCTGGGGATCTTCTTCTCCCAGTCCTTCGACATCATCGACCGAGGTATCGGTACCAAATCGGATCTCAACTTCGGGTGCCGGATCGCTTTGGGCTTCCGCAAGGGTCCCTTTGATGTGATGCGGCAGATCGGTGAGGCCGAGGTCAAGCGTATCATGGACAGGTTCGCGTCCGAGCGGCCCGGCTTCCCCATGCCCCGTGCCGCTCTGGCCGAGTACCAGGATTTTCGCCGGTTCGTCCTGGTGGACGATGTGGACGGGGTCAAGTTGATCACCATCCGCAGGCCCCAGGCCATGAATGCCCTCAACGAAGAGATCACGAACGAAATTCTGGAAGTGCTCAAGAAATATAATGATGACCTCGGGGTAAAAGGTTTCGTGATTACAGGATATGGAACCGCTGCTTTCTCCGCGGGCGCCGATATAGGAAGGTTTCCCCGGATGCTGGGAGACAAAGAGTCGTCAATAGCGTATGCCAGGGAGTGCGCAGAGGTGCAGCGGTTCATGGACAAAATGGAAAAGCCCGTTGTGGCGGCGGTAAACGGCATGGCTCTCGGCGGAGGACTTGAGGTGGCCATCCGTTGTCACTCTATGGTGGCCACGAAAAACGCCTTTTTCCAGTTTCCTGAAATCACACTGGGTATCCTCCCGGGTATCGGAGGGTGTGTGGTGCCTTACCGCAGGTGGCCTCAGGGGGCGGCGCTTTTCCATGACATGATCTGCCTGGGAAGGCCCATGAAGGCTGATGAGGCCCTGGAGGTCGGCATGGTGGCCGGGCTGGCGAATGACTACAATTCTCTGATTCGTATGGCCGTTGATGAAGTGAAGAACAGGTCCGGGGACATGGCAGGAATACAGGAAGGCAAGGTCGATATCCCGGATATAGTGCTCCCCGATCCCCCGGTGGCCGGGAAGCAGCCCCTGAGCCGGGAGGCGGTTGCCATTGTGGAGAGGACGGTGAGGGCCGGCGCCGCTGCAGATAGTTTTGACGAGGCCCTGGAGATCGGTTACAAAGGGTTCGGTGAAATCGCTTGTACCGATGCGGCCCGCGAAGGTATTACAGCGTTCTTGGAAAAGAGAAAGCCGCAGTTCACCAAATAGTCCGGAACCCGGTTTATTTTGGGAAAGGTCATGGGCGGCGTCCGGCAGGGCGGCGCCCTTGTCATCTTGAAAGGCGTTTTCAATAATATCATCAAACGTGAAAGTCTCCAATAATTAAGCGGCGGTTTAGAGATGGTTATTCTATGATAAGAAAGGAGATGCCTTGAAAAGACAAACCCTTGTATCCGTAGCCGGCACAGATGAGACCAGGGGCGTCATGGCGGTGGCTCTCGGGAAGGCACATGCAGATTGCGTGGTGACCAATGCATCGGTTTTTAATGTGTATACAGGAGAATGCCCGGGGGGCCTTTGCATATGCATCAAGGGCCGGTGGATAGCCCACATGGGCCAGGACCCGGGGGAAAGGATATCCCCTGACACAAGAGTGATCGACGCCGGGGGCGGGGTCGTGATTCCAGGGTTCATTGACGGGCACACCCATCTTGCAGATATGATCTACAGCCCGTCCGAGTTCATTCGTTATGCCGCCGCCGGGGGCACCACCACCGTCATCACCGAGACAATCGAGCCCTATCCCGTTTGCGGGCGCCGGGGGATTGAGGAGTTTCTCCTGGCGTTGGATGATCAGCCCATAACATTCTTTGCCACGGTGCCGCCTGCCGCTTCGAATTGCAAAAGGATGAACGGCATGCCGATTGAGGACCTCAAAGCCCTTCTTGTGCGGGAGGATATCGTGGGCCTTGGTGAGGCCTACTGGTCATCAGTACTCCAGGAGCCTGGTAAGTTCCTGTCGATCATTGAGGAGACGCTCAAAAAGGGCAAGAAGGCCGAGGGCCATTCGGCCGGGGCCTCCATTGAAAAACTCATGGCCTATTGCGCCGCCGGAGTCTCATCTTGTCATGAGCCCATTCGCGCTGAGGAAGTTATCGAGCGCCTCCGGCTGGGGCTTCATGTCATGATTCGGGAGGGGAGTGTCCGAAGGGATCTGGAAGAGATTTCCGCAATACGGCATGCGGGCGTTGATACGAGGCGGCTCATGCTCGTTACCGACGGGGTTGATCCTGAGGATCTATTGGAAAACGGGTACATGGAGGGCATTGTTCAAAAGGCTGTGGACTGTGGTTTTGATCCGGCCCAGGCGGTTCAAATGGCAACATTGAATGTGGCCGAGTATTTTCAACTGGACGGGTTCATAGGGGGCCTTGCCCCGGGCAGGCAGGCCGATATGCTTCTTATACCGGACATGAGAAACATTCGGGCTGATCTTGTGATCGCCAAGGGCAAGGTCATCGCCGAAAAAGGCCGGCTTACGGTATCTCCGAAGGACCATTTCTTTTCCCATGCGATGCGAAACAGCATACGTCTTGATAGGGAGACAAGGGCTGAGGATTTCTTGATCAAGGTCCCTGAGGGCCGCAAAGAAGTGCAGGTGAGGGTGATCGACCAGGTCACGGATCTGGTGACGCGCGAGGCACTCGTCAAGGTTAAGGCGGAAGAGGGCGAAATCCGAAGCGATTCGGCACGGGACCTCCTGAAAGCCGCAGCCATTGACAGAAGCCGGCCTTCCGGCCGGATGTTTGTGGGCCTTATCAAGGGATATCAATTGAAATCCGGCGCTTTTGCGTGCAGTTCAGGCTGGGATTCCCCGGACATAATGGTGGTGGGTGCAAATGACGCTGACATGGCTCTGGCCGTAAATCGGATAAGGGCCCTTCAGGGAGGCGCGGTGGTGTGTGATAGAGGTGTTATCCTGGCTGAGCTTCCCATGCCCATCATGGGTTTCATGTGTGATCTCCCGCTTGAAGATATTGTCGTCGGCATGAAAGCAGTCACATCGGCTATTCAGGGCTTGGGATGTCGCCTCAAGGACCCTTACAGGACCCTGGCAACCCTGTCGGGCGCTGCCATTCCTTTTATACGCCTGTGTGACGAAGGACTTGTCAGCCTGAGAACAGGGAAAACTCTTACATTATTTGCTCACTCAAGAGTCTAGAGTTCTCTGAGGTCATACATGCGGTATAATATCGTAATCATGGGGGTTGCTGTGCTTTGTATAATAAGAAAAAACTGCTTCATGGCCTCTGCTCAGGTATTCGTGAAGCCTGATGAAATCGTTGCAGGAGACACGGATAGCAAACTTGGCAGTTAGCCATCGCTAGAATCAAGCCTCCGCCGGCGCCTTACGGGCCAGATGTGCGTCCCAAGAACGCCAGTCCAAATTTGTTCGCTCGATGTAACATGCTTGCACATCGCGTTATATCCTGGGGGTGCATATTCGCCCCCAGGAAACCAAGCTGATCTATGAGAACGCCAATTATGCACCTGAAGGTGACTCAGGCCGTTTTCTTTCTAACCTTCCTTCGAATTCAATATATTTGGTCTTTTTCAACTCTCGCGGTATCGTCCCGGGATCCACCCACTCCAGCTGCGGTGCTATCCGAAGCTGCTCCTTGCAGTGAGCCAGGATCTTCTCTTCAAGCGCAGGGACAACGCGTCTATCAATTCCAGTGCCATATTCCAACCTAATCCTCAATGGGGGATGGACCATAGGCCCGGGTTCCTCCAAAAGGATACGAAATTGGCCCGTGACCTGGGGGTAGAAAGCGACGATGGCAGACTTAATGGCCTCGGGGTAAACATTGACCCCCTTAACAATGAGCATGTCATCGACCCTGCCCACGATTTTCACCCGGATTCCCGGCATTCCGCAGTCACAGGGTCTGGTCGTCACCTTAAGCAGGTCCCCAAGTGCATATCGCATGAATGGTCCCCCCTCCCAATCCAGAAAGGTGAAAACCATTTCGCCCACCGCACCGTCCTCCACGGGGAGGGATCTTTTTGTTTTGGGGTCCAATAGCTCGAGGAGGCAGTGATCTTCCGATACAAAATGCATACCGCTGAATATCTCCGGCGGTTCGTCACAGGAGATGGCATGGAATGCATGTCCTCCGCCAGTGTGATCAAAGATCTTGGCTCCAAAGCCCCGGGCCAGTATCTTCCTGACTTCTGGATTGCCACCCCCAGGCTCGCCGGCACAGAAAAACCAATCGATTCCTAGGGTTGAGGCCTCCCGGCCAAGGATATCGGGGCATTTTTCGATCAAGTACTGCCCAAAGGACGGCGTGGCGATGAGAGCTTGGGGGGATGTGAGCTGGATGAATTCCAGGACCCTTTTCGTGCCTCCCTCAATGCCCACGGGAACCACGCAAACCCCCATGTGCTGGATCCCCTGGGAGAGCGGGAGCCCCCCGGTGAACATACTTAGGGACAGGGCTTGAAGAAAAACGTGCCCTGGTCGTAGCCCTGCCCTCCAATATTTTCTGGCGTGCATCTCATTCACTACGTCGACATCGTGCTGCGTCAATGTGTAAAGTGTCGGCATCCCGGTTGTTCCGGAAGTGGAGTTGATGCGAACGATCTTTTCCCGTGGGGCGCACGTGATGCCATCAAAGGGGTGCCCGTGTTCGGCCAGGGACGCCTCCTGTACTTGCCTGTGCTCGTCCTTTGTCATCAAAGGGACCTCTGTGAAGTCATCGAAGGTCTTGATGTCTTCCGGCCGAGCACCGATATTTTCGAATTTCTCCTTATAAAACATGGAATTCGAGTAGTTGTATGCAACCTGTTTAATTAGTTTCGTCAGTTGCAGTGTTCTCATTTCGTCCCGGGATATTGTTTCGATCTTTTCGTTCCAGAGCTTTCTTTCTTGGTAGTGGGCCATTAAAGTCTCCTGAGACTAATGTTCACATATTTCAAGCAGGATACCGTGGGTAGTGTTGGTTTCAAAAAAGGCCACCTTGCCACGGCTTCCCTCCCTGGGAAAACCGTCTTGGATTTTGAATCCTTTTAGACGCGCATCTTGCAGAGCGGATTCCACACTATCCACCCTCACCGCTAGGTGATTGACGCCTTTCGCAGCTCCCATGACTTTTTTGCCAAAGGCATCTTCCTTCGTGTATTCAATGAGCTCGATGTCGATATTGGCCGCCTCGAGCCGTGCCACCTTGAGCCCAGCATCCGGGATTTCGGATATCTCAACCGGACTCAAATCTAAGAGCCTTTCAAAGAGATAGAGCGATTCTTTCAGGTCATCCACTATAATGCCCATGTGCTGGATATGGGGGGTCATTAGGATCCCTTTCTAAGTTGATTGGTAGCCTCAATATCCACCTCCACGGTGACAGGGTCTATGACAACCCCATAATCTGATCGTGCCGATGCACTGGATATCATGCCGTTTCTAATATCGTCCAGAACCTTTTCGATAGGCCTTTCATAGGGGTTTCCGTAGCCCCCGCCGCCGCCAGCCTTTTGTTTGAAAACGGTTCCAGTGGGTATGCCGCGGATAAGCTCTTTGGACTTGGCAATCCTATGGGATCCATCCGGATGGACCAGCCGGACCTCGTTAAGGGTGCCGTCTTTCCCCCCGAAAATGCCGAAGGCTTGGGAATCCTCGTCGATACCGTCACCGAAGGAGATGCCAGTGACCTTTTCGCCATATATGACGAATTCCGTTTCGACTCCCATGCCTCCCCTCCACCGCCCAGCGCCCGCAGAATCCGGCAGAAACTCGTGCTTCAGGAGGAAGTGTGGGTCGTGGAGCTCGAACATCTCGTAATCCTGTGCCAGGATGCCGCCCGCGCAATTAATGATTCCGATATGATCGTAGCCGTCCGCATTCCATGTTCCGCCCGAGCCGCCTTTGAGTGACAAAAAAAGGATGTCGACGTAAGGCTTGTTCTTCCTGGGATCGATGCCTGTCAGGCTGAAGTTAAGCGCGCGGTTCCAGCCCGCGGTGACCATTTTGGGGAGAACCTTCGAAAAAGCCTTGAAAATGGCATCGGAGTTGGGACCAGCGAGGGTATTGCCGAAAGTCGTGGCCGCGGGGAACTGGGCGTTAAGGAAAGAACCCTCGGGGTTGACTATGTGGATGGGTCGCAGTATGCCATCGTTATGCGGAATGTCAGGGTTTATAAGCATCAGAAAAGTCAAAAGGACGGCGGAGGCTGTTGCGGAATAGGGCGCATTTACAAACCCCTCCGTTTGGGGCGCAGAGCCCGTGTAATCAAAAACTATCTCATCCCCTTGTACGACAATCTTCAGATTGATTTTCATTCTGGATCCCTCGTTTATCCCATCGTAAAAGACCCAGCTCTCTCCGTGGTATGTCCCGTTCGGGATTTGTGCAATTTCCTTTCTGACCATCTTCTCCGTCACGTCAAAGAGGTACCTAATGTGGTCGTTGAACTTCTCTATGCCATAGCGTTGTATAAGGGCTCGCACCCCCC
The DNA here is from genome assembly GCA_964413125.1 of uncultured Desulfobacterales bacterium. Classification (GTDB taxonomy): domain Bacteria; phylum Desulfobacterota; class DSM-4660; order Desulfatiglandales; family HGW-15; genus JAIPEI01. Next base: position 24,645 of record CAYPSZ010000401.1, on the reverse strand, counting down.
GTTCGCCCACCACACAGCCTCCGATCTCAGCTTTGATATCCTCTTCCACTATATCGTAGCGGATGTTCGAAAATATGAGATTCCAGACGTCTTTCTTGAATTGCCCCTCCTCATAGATTTTCACGGGCGTTATTCTCAGCGCCTCCTGCCACACCTCCCTGGCCTCGGGATTGTATCCTCCCGCAACCGCCCCGCCGATATCCGCCTGGTGCCCCTTGCAAGCCGCCCACGCCACGAGGTCCTTCCCGTGGAAGATGGGTTTAAAAACAGCTACGTCCGCGTTCTGGTTGCCTCCTGTGAACACGTCGTTGTGCAAAATGACGTCTCCAGGGTGTATGTCGTCGCCGAAGTAATCCACTATGTACTGGCAAGCAGGCTGGATGGCAAACGCGAGGACCGGGATGTATTCGGTCTGCTCCAGCATCCTGCCTTTGCCGTCATAAAGCCCAGTCACAAAGTCTCTTGCCTCACTTAATATCGGTGACCGCGTGGTCCGCAGGAGGGTCAGGCCCATCTCTTCTGTAATGGACTTTAATCTTCTCTGAAGAACGGATGCCAGTATATAATCTATTTTCCCCTTCATTAGGCTCCTCTCATGGTGGCTATAGCACACTTAACAAGTAACTGCCGTAAGGATCACATTCTATTTTGTATTCTGGAGGTACAAATATAGTAGTATTTACTTGCTCAATTATTGCTGGACCCTTAATTTTATTGCCATTACCCATCCTATTTCCATCATAAACAGCTACTTTAAGGAACTCCATTTGATCAGCTATAAAAACCTTTCTTGCCCCTTTAATATGTCTATCAGGTTGTTCGCCTTGAAATGCCTCCTTTTTAAACAAGGGTTTTTCGGTGATTCCAAAGGCGGTCATCCTCATATTGACCAATTCGAGCTCTCTCTCCTCCTCCCTCAGTGAGTATCCGTAAAGCCTGTCATGAACCGCGTGAAAGGATTCCCTGATGGCTTCTTCGTCAAAGACTTCAAGCTGTTCCATTTCGACCTCCACGTTGACCTCATGGTACTGGCCCAGGTACCTAAGGTCCAAAGAAAAGCGAAAGGACCTCTTATCCGGAGGTATGTTTTCCTCTTGGAGCACCCTTTCTCCTTCTTTTTTGAGGGCTGTCATCAGAGATAAGAAGTAGGTGAGGTCCATGGCTCCTTTTGAAAGGGTGCGGTGATAGGTCCTCACGAAATCATGCTTCAGATCCGACAGGAGCATGCCGGCAGCACAGAAGATGGAGGATTCTTTTGGTATGAGGATTTCTGGGATCTCCAACTCCTTGGCAATCATAGCCGCGTGTATGGGGCCCGCTCCACCGGCACACACCATTAGGAATTCCCTTGGATCATAACCCCGCTGTACCGATACTTCCCGTATAGCCGAAGCCATATTGACGTTCATGATATGAAACATGCCATGAGCTGCTTCAATCGTACTCAGATTCAGGGGGCGTGCCACCATCCTTTCGATGGCGCGCTCGGCGGCTGGGTAATCGAGTTTTATCTTTCCGCCAGCGAAATAGTCTGCGTTGAGGTAACCGAGCAGGAGATTGGCATCGCTGCATGTGGGTTCCGTGCCGCCGAGCCCGTAACAGACCGGACCGGGATGGGCCCCTGCGCTCTTGGGGCCCATCCTAAGGAGTCCCCCTTCATCTATCCAAGCAATGCTTCCTCCTCCCGCCCCGATCGTGTTGATCTGCATCATGGGCAAAGCCAAGGCGTTGCGGTTCACCTTCCCTTCGGTAGTCACAATGGGAGAGGCGTCCTTGATGAGGGCTGCGTCAAAGCTCGTTCCTCCCATGTCGATGGTGATGAAGCTGGGCCGGTTGTGCAGGCTAGTATAGGCGATCCCTGCGACCGGCGCTGCCGCCGGCCCCGAAAGCAGGGTGCTTGCAGCCAGATCCGAAACGATCTTGGGAGGAGAGACACCTCCGTTGGACTGCATGATCAGAAGAGCTCCATGGAAGCCTTCCTCGCCCAAACGGTGACTGAGTCTTTCCAGATATCTTCTGAGAATGGGGCCCACGGCCGAGTTGAGGACGCATGTGCTCACCCGTTCATAAAAACGGACCTGGGGCAGTATTCTTGATGAGACCGAGAGGTAGGCTTCCGGCATGTGCTCCAGCATCAGCTCTTCCGCACGAAGCTCGTTTGCGTCATTGGCATAGGAGTGCATAAAACATACAGCAACGGCCTCCACTCCGTTCTTCTTAAAATGCCGCACAGCAGCCTCTACATCTGTTTCACTGATTTCTTTCTTGATGTTCCCCTGGTAATCAACGCGTTCTCCAACCGGGGCTCTAAGGTATCTGGGGACGATAGGAGGTGGGGGGAGGAATTTGTTGTCATAAAGCTCTTCCCGTATCCCTCGTCTCATCTGGAGGGCGTCCCTGAAACCCTCCGTCGTGAGAAGCCCTGTTTTGGATACATTCCCCGTAAGGACGGCGTTGGTGGTGACGGTCGTGCCGTGCACAATGATTAACACCCTGTCAAGAAAGACTCTCAAAGAGAGGTCCTCGGATTCAGCCATTTCGGAAAAACCGTGAAAAACGGCCACCGAGGGGTCTTCCGGCGTCGAGAGTACCTTGAATATCCTAGAATTCCCTTCATCATCCATGAGCAGAAAATCCGTGAATGTCCCACCTACGTCCACTCCAATTTTGAACTTCATTGAATCTCCTTTCAAATTGCGGTTCACGGCTCATCTTAGAAGCGACGGGAGATAGAGGGCTATTTGTGGAAAAATCATGATAAGGACCACAACTAGGGCATCGCAAAGAAGAAAAGGAACCCCTGCGCGGTAGATCTCCCACATGGTGGTATCGGAAGGCGCCACCCCCTTCATGACAAAAAGCAGGAGCCCGAAAGGCGGTGTCGTGTTTGCCATTTGCATATTTAACAGCATGAGAACCGAGAACCACAATTTATTGAAACCAAGAGCCATCACAATAGGCATGAATATGGGCATGGCAACCATTACCATGGACAAATTATCCATGAAACATCCTAAGAATAGTAATAATAGCTGCATGAATACTAAAATTATGGTTGGGGACACATCAAAGGAAGAGACTAAATTTATGAGCCCTGCGCTAGCGCCCGAAAAAGCCAATATTTGGCTGAAAGTCGTGGATCCTACGATAATCATATACATCATGGCGGATATTTTGACGGTGCTCATGAAGCATTTTTCGAAAATCACAAAATTCATTCTACGGTTGGCGATAGCCAGCAGAATAATTCCCAGGGAACCCATTGCCGCCGACTCCGAAGGTGTTGCAATCCCGAGAAAAATGAGGCCGATTACTAGAAAAACGATGAAGACTATCGGAAAAACATGTATTAATGACTGACTTAACTTTTCAACAAGAGATATTTCTTGTCCTTGTGCTTCATAGGCGGGAGCAAGCTCCGGCTGCAGCCGACACCTGATGACAACGTATAAACCATAAAAACAAGCCATCAAGATTCCTGGAACGATTCCGGCTATTAGGAGGCCGCCCACCGAGATCTGGTTGAGCGCTGCTAAGAGGATGGCAAGGGCACTGGGGGGAATGAGCATGGAAAGGCCCCCGCTCCCCATTACTGGTCCGATGCTCATCTGTTTCTTATAGCCCCTTCTCTCCATATCCGGCACGAGCATGGACCCCAGGATCGCCGTCGTTGCCATGGTAGAACCGCTCATGGTGGAAAAGACAGCGCCAGCCGCTATGGCCAGGAGGGAGAGACGTCCGGGGATCTTACCTATCCACTGGTCCAAGACGTCGATGGCCTTGAAGCCAATCTGGGAGTGGAACATGACCTCTCCCATAAGGATGAAGAGCGGGACAGGCAATAGGCTGAAGGATGTGAGGCTTTCCTCAATATTGACTATGAGCTGGACGATGCCAGGCTCACCGCCCAAAAAGGCCACGGCCCCCAGGATGTTGATCAACAGGAAGGCGATCGCAACAGGCATTCCCGAAAGCATCAAGAGGATCAAAATACCCACCAAAAACAATAGGGCCTGCCACCACTCCATCTGGTCTATTCCTTTTCTCTAGTGGTAATGGGCTCTTTCGACTTCATGCCACCGTGCCTCATAATGATGTCTTTTCATCCGTGTCACCCTGAGGCAAAGACATATAGGTGTCGTAAGCCCGCCTGAGGAACTGGAGCGCAAAGAAGAAACACCCTATGGGAATAATCATGATAACTAAAAATTCAGGGATCTTAAGGTAGCTAATAGTAAGGACATTTCTTTGATAAAAATCCAAGGTCACATAAAATCCATAGTAAGTCAGCGTCCCAAGGATACAAAACCCCAATATAGAGGATATAAAATTTAATCTATTTCTCATTTTGGGGTTTAAAAAGTTTAGTAATATATCAATTTTTATATGTTTATCTTCTTTCAAGACTACAGCAGCTCCTAAAAATGGAATATATAATAATATATATTCACATAGTGGTAAAACCCAGCTCACAGGATTGTTAAAAAAATACCTTAATATAACATCTGTGGATACAATTAAAAGAGAAAATAGAAGCAATAATCCTGCAAGCCGGGCCATTATGTTACATATTAAATCCAACATTCTAATTATTCGGAGCATAAAAGCCAAGTGTCCTGCTGTTATGGGGTGAGGAGGCTTTTGAGTTTCGGGGCAAGGTCTGGGTTCTGCTTCTCGATCTGTGCCCAGCCGGCCTCATAGGCCATTTCGACATATTGTTGCGTGTCTTGAGGGCTAAATTTAATTACTTCCATCCCTTTATTAGTCATATGTTTGAATTCATCTTCGCCAATATTTTTCATTATAATGCTATATTCTTTTTCATTCTCAATCATGCAGTCCGTAAGGAGTTTTTTCAAATGTTGTGGGAGCTTCTTCCATGTATCCAGATTGACGAGGGCCTCTACATTCATTTGGTAGATCCTCGGTTCCAATATGTACTTACAGACCTCGACCCACCCACTCTGGACATTGCCCACAATAGACCAGGCATAGCCGTCGACGGTCCCCCTCTCAAGAGCAGTGTAGATATCGGATCCCGGCATGCTTATGGGAACCGCCCCGAGCTCCTTTAGAAACGGCTCATAGGTTGCCGAGACACGAATTTTTTGGCCCTTGAGGTCTTCGGGCCTGGAGACCGCCTTGTTTGTAAAAACATGGAACCATGGCCCATAGAGTGGCCGCCCAAGATAATGTATGTTATGTTTGTTTAGGAGGTCATTCCTTAAATCAAAGTACCCGTTTTCACGTTCCTGCATGGGAGTGATTCGCGTAAGGTGAGTGTAGGCCGCACCCGTGACTTGGCCGCCATAATAAGCCTCACAGGCAAATATGATATCCACCACCCCATTTTTGACAGCTTCGAACTGCTTGAATCCGGGTATGGCCTCAGGCCCTCCCACATATCTTATTTCCAGCTCCCCTTCGGCTCTCTTGTTGACATCCTCGACAAACGCCCACCAGGCGGTTGTGTCCTTGTTGTCTTGGGGGAGGAAAGTGGCAGCCTTTAAAACGAATTTATCTTTCGCATAAACAGGATAAAAGGGTGTAAAAATAAACGCTGAACATACAAAAAAAACCAAACCTAGACATACTTTTCTCATTTTCCCCTCCATTCGAATAATGTTACTGGTAATCAGCGGACAAGATTTCAACTCCTCCTATGGTTGCACCTCCCATCTTGATTTGTTGTTAACCTGAAATGGAACCAGAACCTTGTTTTAGGCGGTTCTCGTTTTCCTCAACATACAAGACCCAGGTTTAACTCTGCTTCCCAAGCATACTGCGGCCGATGATGATTTTCTCAACTTCCTTGGTCCCTTCATAGATTTCAAGGACTTTGGCTGCCCGATAGAATCTCTCAATGGGTTGTTCGTTGAAGTACCCATACCCCCCGTGGAGTTGGAGAGCTTCATCGACGACCTCCACAGCCATACGGCCCGCATTCCATTTTGACATAGCCACTATGGCCGTCTCCAGTTTCCCGTTATCCACCATCCAACAGGCCCTCTGGACGAAAGTACGCGCCAGTTCGATTTTGGTTGCCATCTCTGCAATCTTGAATTGGGTGACCTGAAAGGACGCAATTGACCGGCCGAATTGCTCGCGGTGTTTTACATGTTCAATAGCCATTTCCATAGCGCCCTGGGCGAGGCCGACACCCTGTGACCCTACCCACGCACGGGATCTGTCGAAAAAACTCATGAGCTGTGCAAAGCCCCTCCCCCTTTCCCCAATGAGGTTTTCCTTGGGTACCCTTAAATCTGAGAAATAGATGCTGGACGTATCCGAGGCCCTCAAACCCATTTTCCCATGCATCTTGACTGCCTCGTAACCTTTTCGGTTCGTTTCAACCAGGATAATGCTGTGCCGTCTGGATTTTCTTTCGTTATCCGGATCCGTGAGGCAGAACACCAGCATGAAATCGGCACAGCTGCCATTGCCGATCATGACCTTGCTGCCGTTTAGAACCCATTCATCCCCCTCCAAAACCGCGGAGGTCGTGGCCGCGCCAGCATCGCTCCCCGCATCCGGTTCTGTTATGGCAAACCCCATAATTGCCTTCCCTTCCGGGATTAGAGGCAGGTACTTTTTCTTTTGCTCGTCCGTACCGTACATCATCAGGACCTCTGCTCCGAAAGGAATAGACACGAATTGTTGTCCCAGCCCCGGATCGACCCTCCAGAATTCTTCGGTTATCAAGGCGTGTTCGAGAAAACCGAGACCGGCACCTCCATATTCCTCATCAATAAAGACTCCCACAAATCCGAGTTCCGCGGCCTTCCTAAAAAGTTCTCTCGGAAATTTTTCTCCCAGATCGCATTCCCCTGCGATATCTCTGAATTCCCCTTCTGCAAACTCACGTGCCGCCTGTTTGATGTCCTTCATCTCTTTTGATAATGAAAAATCCATGTTTTTAGCTCCTTATTATTCTTTTAAAGAGGCCTTATTATGTTTTTTTTACTCGACATGCCACATTGCGATATTCACAATATCCCGTAACCGAATCGTGTGCGTCCAATTCCACCAACCTATTGGCGTTCAATTCATCTTCCCAGCCATGGGCAAGGCTGATGACCCCGGGCATCATGTCCTTGGTCACACAGGCCTTTACCTTGACAGAGCCTTTCCTGGTCTCCACAGAGATCTCATCCCCGTCAATAATGTCAGCGCCACCCGCCGTGCTTGGGTGAAGCCAGGCAATGGGATACGGAGCCAGGCTCCTCAATTCCGGAATATTTTTCATCTGCCAATGGGTGTATTCGATGATCCTCGCGCCGGTGACAAGGATCAGGGGATATGCACTGGCCAGATCCGGCGCGCAAACAGGGCTTTGGGTCGGCTCTTTATGAACAGGTAAGGGATCCTCCGAAAAATCTGCCAAAGATTGGGAGTAAATCTCAATCTTTCCTGATGGGGTCCGGATTTTCTTTTCCACCTCATATTCGCGTTTCCCGTACGGGGTCCCTTCCGGCTGTTCTTTCATCAATTGAGTCAAGGTGATCCCGCTGGGCTTGAGCATGTGCTCCACCACCTCTTCATCCGTGTTCCACGGGAAAAGGTCTCCGTACCCCATCCTCCGTCCCAGCTCCGAGTATATCCACCAGTCCGGCTTGCTCTCGCCTATGGGATCGATGAGTTTCCGGTTCAACATGACAAAGGGGATGCCCATGGTCAATCCATAGTTGTATGCCAGCCCCAGGGTCTCCGCAGAGGAGCATACAGGCAAAACAACATCGGCCAATCGAGCGGTTTCTGTCATAAATAGGTCTGACACCACGAGGAGCTCAAGCTTGGTGAACGCTTCCTTCCATTTGTTGGAATCGGGCCACGCAGCGACCGGATTTCCCGCGCTAACCAGCATGCCTTTTATTGGATACGGTTTTTCCGTGAGGATTGTATCGGCCAGATACATCTGCTGGCCGTAAGGAGATGTCATACCCCAAAACGATCTGAAAAGAGGATGCTTGTCTGCACCGATGGGATCGCCCTCAACGGGCAGCCTCAGGTCAGAGAGACGCAGGAACGAGTTTCGGCACCATCCGCCCGGCCTGTTGTAGTTCCCTGTGATTGCCTGCAAAATGGCAAGAGCCCGGCTGTTTTGAAAGCCGTTTATGTGCTGGTCGAGTGTGTTAATTCCCTGCTCGATGCACGCACCCTTGGCCCCTGCAAACACCCTGCTGATCTTGTAGATATCGGCTGAGTTCACCCCGCAGATCCCTGAAACTTTCTCCGGTGTATATGGTTGCACATGTTCCACAAGCTGTTCAAACCCTGTTGTGTGTTCAGCAATGAAATCCTTGTCATAGAGTCCTTCACCGATGATCACATTCATCATGGCCAGGGCCAGGGCTGCGTCGCTTCCCGGCCTTATGGGGACATGCATTCCTCTTTTCGCCAGTGGTATTCGCTTGGGGTCGATTACGATAACTTTCAATCCCTCGTCTACGAGTTTATGGATACGGGCGGCCACAGGAGGTTCGGATGCATCTGGGTTGTGCCCCCACAGAACAACGCATTCCGCATTATCCAGATCCGAAAGAGGATAGGAACCAAACGTGAACAACCTAGCCATGATACGAACCCGGAAACAGTGCGCCTCAATGGAAAAGAAGTTGGGTGTCCCGAAAGCACCTCGCCATCGTTGAGCAAAAGCTGATATGAGGATGTTTTCTGCCCCGATGGAGCCGACAGAAAGCGCAACAGATCGTGCCCCGTGTATTCGTTTGATCGATTCGAGCTTAGAAGCAATATTATCCAAAGCTTCATCCCAGGAGGCCCTTTCCAACCCTCCCTGCCTGCTCCTGATCATGGGATATTTCAAGCGGTCCGGTGAGTAGACATAAGCCGGAAAGTGCTGTCCCCTTGGGCAGATCACTCCCTTTGTCGCCATATGCTCCTTCATTCCATCCACGTGGACCAATTTTCCGTTCTTCACGTGCGCATCTATGCCGCACACCATGAAACAAAGCATGCAGACGGATTTGACAATATGTGTCCCTTCTTCTTCGATAGCCATATCACAATCCTCCTCTGATCTTATATATTCCAACGGGATCCTTATTTCTTAGGAAACATGCCGCACTGGAGGCATCTATCGGCCTCTTTGAGCGCACCCATTTCCTCAAAGCCGGTTTCCACCTCATCAAAGCTCCTTGCCCTCTCCCGTGGAGGCAGTACCGGCATTCTAACCCTCTCACGTTTCCTAAAGATTTCCGTGTCCATGTCTTTCATGCGTATGATGCTGACTTCAGGCGTATCGGGAACCTGGCTCTTCCCCTTCAGATATCCGTCGATTGCTAATGCCGCTCTTCTCCCTGCGGCAACAGCCTCGATGGCTGTCGCCGGTCCTGTAACCGCATCTCCTCCGGCAAAAACCCCTTCAACATCGGTTTTAAGGGTCCAGTTGTCCGCCTTGATTCTCCCGTCCCCTGCCAGAGCCTGCCATGACCCGTGAAGAAAATCGAGATCTGGTACCTCTCCTATTGCAACGATGACCATGTCCGCATCCAGCGTGAACTGCGAATCCTCGATGACAAAGGGGCGCCGTCGCCCGGTCTCATCCACGGGACCCAGTTCCGTTTCCATGCATTCCAACCCACAGCATTTGTCATCGACGCACACGATCTGATGAGGACTGGACATATAACGAATCTTGACACCCTCTTCCCGGGCGGCTTCGATTTCATCTCTTAAGGCCGGCATCTCCTCACTGGATCTTCTGTAAACGATGGAGACGGACTTGGCGCCCAACCGCAACGCCATCCTGGCCGAGTCGATTGCCACGTTGCCGCCGCCGATCACGGCCACCTTTTCCCCTGCTGCCACCTTTTCTCCCATATTGAAAGCCCTTAACCATGAAGTGCCGTGAATTACTCCCTGGGCAGCCGCATTGGGGATATCGAATGTGGCGTTCTTATGAGCACCCACAGCAATGAATATAGCCGAGAACCCCTGCTCCTGAAGCTCTTCCGGGTTGTCCACGGGGCTATTCAATCGGATTTCAACACCCAATTCACGGATTCCGTCGATCTCCATGCGCAAGATATCCCTGGGGAGGCGATACTCCGGGATCCCTAGAGCGAGCATTCCGCCGGCGATTTTCTCCTTCTCGAATACCGTCACCGAGTATCCCTTGCGGACAAAAAAAGGGGCCGGGGTCAGCCCCGGGGGTCCGGAACCTATAACCGCCACTCTTTCAGGCTGGATTCGAGATGCCGGAGGGTATTTTTCTCTCCTTCGCCGGAGGCGTACGGAATCAAAAACAAATCTCTTGAGTGCGTTGATGGCAATTGCGTCGTCCATCTCAATACGATTGCACTCCAGTTCACAAGGACGGGGGCATATCCGGCAAATAACGCCCGGCAAGGGAATGCTCTCCTCGATCAACTCAAGGGCCTTTTCATACTTTCCCTGCTTGATCATTTCGATGTATCCCCTGACGTCCACCCCGGCAGGACATGCGGCAGAACAGGGGGGAGCCAGATACCATGGCGAGGGTGCGTTGAGGGCGCCCTTGGGCCATTGGATACAGGTGACGGTCTGGTACCTCTCGTCCGCATCACTACAAAAACCGCACGCTGCGCAAAGAACTATACCCCCCGCTCTGTCTTGTTTGGCCTTAATAGGCCAATCAGGATCGCACAAAAGCGCCCGGGCCATTCCGATGATATCCGCGTTCCCATTTATGAGTATCTCTTCTGCATGTCTGGGGGTTCTTATCTTGCCGGCGGTTACTACGGGTATTTTGATTCCAGCATCTCTAAGGACTTTTCGGATACCACGCGCCAGGTAGACCTGTGCTCCATCGGGATTCCACCATCGCGGGCTCATGCGATAGCCGCTATACCCCGTGCCCGCAAACGGGGGAAACTCAGGCGGGGGCGGCTCAGCATCCTCAAAGCGTTCGCCTGCAGATACGCTTATGTAATCCGCTCCCATAACAGCAAGTCTCCTGGCGATCCTCGTGCTCTGGTAAAGCGTGTTCCCCTCTTTGGTGAACTCCTCACCGTTCATTCGTATTCCCACGGCATAGCCATCCCCCACGGCTGATCGAACGGCAAGCACCACGTCTGTGGGCAGACGGATCCGCCCCTCGAAATCGCCGCCATAATCATCCATACGCTTGTTCACAAGGGACAGGAAAGAGGCAAGCGTAGTGAAGTGGGCCATGTGTATCTCTACAAAATCAAAGCTCGCACTCCTGGCTCTGAGCGCCGCGCTTGCAAACTGCTCCGGTATGGTGCGTATATCCTCTTCGGACAAATCTTCAACTTTCTGCCTCCAGCCGCTTCGGGCGAGCTTGAGGAAATGAATGAGCTGGATTCCTATTTTGACTTCCGGGTTGGCGGTTCTTATTGACTTAGTGAATTCCATCAATTCTGAGACGAACTCATCGGAGCTGAGTCTCAAATTGTAAGAGCTCCTGGAAGGAAGTACTACAGCTGCCTCGACCACTATTGAGCCCAGGCCTCCTTTTGCCATGCGCTGGTATCTCTCAACGATGCCTGGAGTCACGTGCCCGTCCTCTGCAGCCAGGCGGGTCACCGCCGCGGTGGACATAATTCTATTTGGAAGCAGGCATTCCCCGATCAGTACCGGCGAAAAAAGCCTTTCATATTTCATTTGTCGACAACCTCCTTAGGGATGGAATGGATCCTGGTTTCTTCCGGCAAGGCGATCCTGAGGCTTATTAATTAAAGATTCCCTCTCTCGGGTTATTATTTCTTATAATTGGGTTTTCTTTTTTCAAGAAAGGCACTAATTCCCTCATTGGCGGCATCTGTACATGCTATTTCTCCTGCTCCCTGATATCCTATCTCCAGGGCGCTTTCGAAACTCTCAGCCTCGGCGCCTCGCGCAATTGTCCGTGCAATGATAACGACACCCTCCCTGCTCAGCTTCAAGGATCCGGACGTCGGTTGTTCAGGAATCTCAATGTCCGGAATGTGAACCGGGCCTTCATGTATGCGTGGGATATTGCCCTGGAGGCTCATGACCTCATTCACCGCCTCCTTTATCAAGTGATCGTATCGATCCACTACTTTATTCACCAAGCCGACGGCTTGGGCTTCCTGAACGCTGATCGGCTTGGCCAGGCATATCATCTCATGGAATAATGAGGCGCCTTTAGGCCACTTTCGGTAGGGGACAATACATCCCCCGATCCCAGGCAAAATCCCAAGGGTGATTTCGGGAAACTGGAACTTCGCGTTTTTCATGGCCACGATACTGTGGCATCTGATGGCCAACTCCACACCTCCGCCCAAGGCCACACCGTTGACTGCCGCGACTATTGGTTTTTCCATGTTGTCCATGAACCGCTGAACTTCGGCCGAGTCCTTTGCATATTTTATGGCTGCATCCTTGTTGCCAAGCGTTTTCGGAAATTTCCCAATATCACCACCTGCCGAGAAGGCCCGGTTCCCGTATCCGGTCAATACGAACCCCTTTACGAAAGAGTCGTCGCGGTACTGCTTTAGAACATCCAGGATCTCATTGTTCAATTCATCGCTTATAGCGTTCATTGCCTGAGGGCGTCTTATGGTGATCACCTTGACCCCATCCCAATCATCGACAAGGATGTATCGCTTGAAATCCTGGTATTCGGAGAGAGGCCGGGATGGCTGTGGAAACCCGGGCCTCTCCCTTTCAAACCGGGTCATTATCCGATCCACCTCGGTTTCTCCTATATCTCTCATGATATCGAGGGGTCCCCTTTTAAACCCCAGGGCAATCTGGCACCCGAAATTGAGATCTTCCGGTGTCCCTATCCCCCGATCCACGATGTCGAATGACTGGCTGAAGAGGATTCCCAGCATCCTGTCCCGCACTTTGTTCTTTACAATATCTGACATTTCCACCGGCGTTCCCGGTCGCGGGACGCGCCAACTATCCACGGAGGCAAATATGGGTGCGGGTCGATAATGCTCTCCTTCCTCCATCTGAAGCGTGTTGGTTTCAATAATGATGGGATTGCCGTTGCCCATGTTCAGGACGTAGAAAGGCCCCTGGAAGGCGAATTCTTCCACAGCATTGCAGACCTGGCTTGCAGCGGCTTCGTCCAGGAGATAGGCGGCCTCATTGCACCAGTTGTCAAAGATGCGGTCAAGCATAAAACAGATAACGTTGTCCGTGATGACAGGGGCCTTGCCGGTTGCCGCGAAAAACCAGAAGAGATAATCTAGGACATCTTTGCTAATCCTTTCCCAGTTGATGATCTCTACAGCTAGGCTCCGCCAGGCCGGAGCGAAAAAGTGGGTCACGGTGGCCCTCTCCGGTCTTTTCATCTCGAGAAAAAGCCTGTCCGCAGGAATGGAACTGGTGTTGGATGTAATAATGGTGTCCTCACCCACAATTTGTTCTACGTCAGCGAAAATCTTTCGTTTCAGCGGAATGTATTCAGTTGCTGATTCTATTACTAATTCACAGTTCTTTATTTCATTATAATCTGTAGTATAATGAATATTTGAGAGAATTTTTCCAGCTTCTTCTTGGGTTGTTTTTTTCTTTTCTACCCCTTTTGCCGCATAAGACTGGTATCTTTTGTTTGCATTTAAAAGAGCTTGTTTGTCTACATCAACTAAATAAAGCTTGATATCAGGAAGAGCGCTCTTCAAATAGTAACCAATGTCCGGGCCGATTGTGCCTGCCCCGATAATGGCCGCTTCACTCGGAAGGCTCCTTTCGGAAGTAATGAAGAGAGGGTTAAGGAACGTTGGGTACAGTTCGGCGTGCTTTTTCATGTCTTTCTCCATTTTTAGTTATTTTTTGATATATTGTTGTTCTAAAATGCTCAAATAACCATTTGTTTAAATATACATTTGATCCATCCCCCCCCTTTTTTTTTCACGCGGCGAATTCTCGGAAGCAAATTTTAATTAACATATTAACTAATATTAGATTTTATGTCAAGTAGTTTTTGGTGAAAAGTTTCTCCTTAAGCATTTGACATAATACTACTTAATATGCTATTGTCAGGTCATTTTAGCGTATTTATTAAAAAGCCTATAGATTTGGCTTGGCCTGTATTCATGTTTTTGATAATCTAGGCATTAACTTTAAAGCGGCTAAAAATTATGATAATTATTGTTAGAAAAAACCATTTTATATATAATAAGTACTTGCAAAAGCTATTTTAATAATAATATTTGCATTAAATAGGCTCCTTTCTGCGCTGGAAACTGGCTGGTGTCCATAATTTGCAATAAGTCCCACTATTATATCCTTTAGTTGTTATTAATATTCCAAATTATTGTTTTTAATGAGGCACTCGCCAATGCAAGAAACTCCTGGTGCCGGCGTAAACAAAACTCTTGACAAGGGCATCTGGTTAATATATTAATAGTAAACAAATTGTCAGGGAAGTTCTATGGCGGATTGTTTTAGGGAAATCAGGATCTTGGTTCTTGAGCAAGCGACTTAGTGCCTTCCCTGGCGCAGGAGGGAATTTAAGCTATTCGAATCACAAAAGTTTCATTTGCTGAATTTCTATGGGAGCAAAATAACTTATGAATGGCAAAAAAGTTAGGGTTATGGTCGCTAAACCTGGTTTAGATGGGCATGATAGAGGTGCTAAAATCATTGCACATGCTCTCAGGGACTCAGGGATGGAAGTCATTTATACAGGGCTTCATCAAACTGTGGAGAGCATTGTCAACCAGGCTATGCAGGAGGATGTCGATGTTATAGGACTTTCAATCATGTCCGGGGCTCATATCCCCATTTGTAAGAAGTTAATGAGCCTCGTTAAGCAAAAGGGTATTGATGATAAGATGGTAGTTATAGGCGGGGTTATTCCAAGCCGAGATCTACCTGTTCTAAGACAAATTGGTGTCAAAGGTGTTTTTCCAGCTGGCACTAAATTTGAACAGATTACTTCCTTTATTAAAAATAACATAAATTGAAAACTAAATTTTAGTTAATAGAGGTATCACTATGGGAGTTGCCACTTATATTAAAGACGAAAAAGATGCTATAAAAGAAGTTATACTTCAATCAGGAATTGAGATTAAAACTGTGTACACTCCGGAAGACCTTGAAAGAATTGGCTTCCAATATGATCAGGATTTAGCAGCTCCCGGAGAATTTCCTTTTACAAGGAGCCTTCACCCATTGGGATACCGTAGCCGTAGCTGGACCACGAGGCAGTACACGGGCTTCGGTACGCCCGCGGAGACCAACGAACGCTTTAAGCTCATGATCGCAAACGGTCAAACCGGCCTGAATGTGGCTTTTGATCTGCCTACTCAGATGGGTTACGATTCCGATAACCCGATGGCCGAAGGAGAGGTCGGGCGTGTGGGCATGGCCGTGGACTCCTTGAGGGATTTTGAGATAGCCTTTAAAGACATCCAGCTTGACAAAATCGGGGCAGGACTCACCATAAACGCAGTGGCCTCCATCATGCTCGCCATGTATCAAGCTGTCGCGGAAAAATACGGGTACAACAAGAGTCAGATATCCGCCACTCCCCAGAACGATATCCTCAAGGAAATGATAGGAAGAGGTGCCTGGATCTATCCGGTGGAGCCAGCGGTCCGCCTGATAGGCGATACCATCGAATACAGCATGAAATCCCTAGCCAAATGCAATCCCGTCTCTGTCTGTGGTTACCACATCCGGGAATCCGGAGCCACCCCTGCACAGGAAATCGCCTACGCCTTTATGATCGCTTTTGCCTACATCGATAACGTTGAGGCTCGTGGGTATAAAGCTGAGGATTTTGTCGGGCGCTTCTCATTCAATCTGAATGTCTATGGGAACCTCTGGGAAACAGTGGCCAAATTCCGGGCTGCCAGGAAGCTATGGGCGAAACTCCTCAGGGAACGCTATGGCGTGAAGAATAAGAAGGCACTTTTCTTGAGAGGGCTGTTCGGTGGAGGCGGATCCGGTATGACCAAAGAGCAACCCGAAAACAATATCATGAGAGGTGCTTATTATGAGCTTGCCGCGGCTCTTTCCGGAGCTCAAACTACCGCTCTTTGTAGCTTTGATGAGGCATTCACCATCCCTACCGAAAGAGCGACACTCCTGTCTTTGAGAACTCTTCAGATACTCATGGATGAAGTCGGTTTGAGGGACACGGTCGATCCCCTAGGCGGATCTTACTTCGTAGAAACGCTTACCAAGCAGATGGAAGAAAAGATCCTTGAAGAAATGGGGGCGATTGAAAAGGCAGGGGGCATGGTAAGAGCGGTCTCCTCGGGCTTTGCCCAGAGAGAGGTGGCACGACAGGCCTATGAATATGAAAAAAAGCTTCAGGACGGCATAATAACAAAAGTAGGTGTGAATAAATACACTGAAGGCGTCGACATGGAGGTCGAACTCCATGAGTACAACGAGGAGTGGGCCGATCTGCAGATTAAGCGCCTGAAGGAGGTGAGAAAAGAAAGAAACAACGATGCCGTTAAAAAGAGCCTGGATGCTCTTAGAGGTGCCGCAAGTGATGGTATTAACGTCATGCCTTACCTTGTGGATTGCTGCAATTGCTATGCAACCGTGGGTGAAATGGCGGATGTCTTTCGGGATGTATTTGGGGAACACATAGAAGCAAGCATTTTTTAGGCCCGGCTCCTCAAACTTTTGTTTCAATAGTCTGTCAATTTGAGATTGGAGATAAAATTGGAAGAAACGTTCCAACCCAAAATAAGATCAGAAGAAGAGCTCCGCGCTGTTCAGGAAAAGGGCCTGAATTGGACCGTGAAACACGCCTATGAAGGTACTGCAATCTACCGCAGAAGGCTGCAGGACGCTGGCTTATCTCCTGATGATATCCGTTCCCTGAGCGATCTTGAAAAGCTGCCATTTACGACTTCCAAGGATTTGCAGGAAGGCTATCCTTTTCCCCTCCTTTCTGTGCCTTTTGAAAAGGTTGTTCGTATACATGCATCATCAGGAACCACGGGCAAGCGAAAAGTCCTCTGTTACACGCAAAAAGACATCGACGACTGGGCCCACTTATTTGCTCGCTGCTATGAGATGGCGGGGCTCACCCGGGAGGATCGCGTTCAGATCTCTTCGGGCTATGGGGTTTGGACGGCCGGGGTCGGTTTTCAGCTCGGTTGCGAGACCTTCGGAGCCATGGCCATACCCATCGGTCCGGGCAACATCGATATGCAGTGCCAGTTCATGGTGGATTTTCAGACCACCGTGCTGACCTGTACGGCCTCCATGGCGCTCTTGGTTGCCGAGGAGATAGCCAAGAAGGGAATCCTGAAAAAACTCAAACTCGACAAAGTTATTTTGGGCTCGGAGCGTTCAAGCGATTCGATGCGGGATAGGATCCGTACTTTGCTCAATATCGAGCACATATACGACATCACTGGTATGACAGAGCTGTACGGCCCGGGTACCGGCCTGGATTGCCGACTCCATTCGGGGATCCACTACTGGGCCGACTACTACATACTGGAGATCCTGGATTCGGACACCCTGGAACCGGTGCCCGAAGGCGACGTGGGTGAGATGGTCGTCACAACACTCAGGAAGGAAGCGGTGCCCCTGATCCGTTACAGGACACGGGATCTCACAAAGCTGATCCCGGGGCGTTGTGAATGCGGATCTGTGCTGCCGAGGCATGATCGTATATTGGGACGGTCGGATGACATGATCATTTTCAGGGCCGTGAACATCTACCCTGGTCAAATGGATCATGTGCTCTCCGGCATTACGGGCCTCGGGAGCGAGTACCATATTGTTCTGGATCGTAAAGATGACGGCAAGGATTACATGACACTCCGGGTAGAGCGTGGTGAAGGAAGGGGAGGCAGTGGCGACGAGGAACTCCGCAATCAAATCGCCAGCGAGATCAAGAAACAGATCATGGTCAGCACCCAGGTGGACCTGGTCGACTATGGTTCTCTTCCAAGGTCGGAACGTAAGAGCAAACGGGTGTTCGACAATAGAGATTGAAACCCATCGCAAACGTCCATGGCAGGCTTGCCACCTCTACACATGAAATTGTCGGCAACTTTGCTGGGGGGCTTTCTCCGTTCCCTCCGGGTATGGCCTGATTGTCGCTGAGCGGTTACCATCGAGGGATCCCTGCCCCCTCCTCCAATAGGCCTTGTATGAAACGAATCATAAAATTATTTTAATAGTAATATCAGATTTATATAGGTTATTATGAGCTATAAAATGTATTAAATAAATTATATATTCAAAGATCAATATTTTTATATCATTTTATTGTTATGTTCATCGCGAAGAGAAGCCCTAATTTGCGGAGGGGTTCATGAAGAAGTTCAACTATTATATGCCTCAGACTTTGAACGAGGCCTATGGCCTCATGGAGATGCATAATGACCGGGTCCGGTACATCGCAGGCGGGACGGACGTAATCGTGCGGGTCAAGCAGAGGGCCATCGAACCGGAAGCCCTTATTTCCCTTCGACACATCGATGAGCTGAAGGGGGTTAACTGGAACGAAGGACTTCGAGTAGGCAGCATGACCCTCCTGAGAGATATTGAAAGGGACGAGAGAATCGCCCGCACCTTCCCGGCCTTACATCAGGCCGTGAAAGCCCTGGCCAATCCCCAGGTTCGGAACGTCGCCACCATCGGGGGGAACCTTGCCAATGCCGCCCCCTCGGCCGACTGTGCTCCTCCGCTCTTGGTGCTGGGCGCAAAAGCTCAGATCGACGGCCCCCGGGGCGGCCGTGAAGTATCTCTGGAGGCTTTCTTCACGGGTCCGGGAGAGACCTGCCTTGACGGGGCGGAAGTGGTCAAGTCGGTTCTGGTTCCTGAGGCGGAAAAAGGGGCAGGTACGGCCTTTCTCAAGGCCGGCCGGGTGAGTCAGGATATCGCCCTGATCAACGCGGCGGCCTTCGTGATCATGGACGGCGATGTCTGCAAGACCTGTCGGCTGGCCGCCGGGGCCGTAGCGCCTTTGCCTCTCCGCCTCAAAAAGACGGAAAAGGCGATCGAGGGCCGTAAGATCACCGTGGATCTCCTTGAAGAGGTCAAAAGGCTGGCCGAAAAGGAAGTTAGTCCAATAACCGACGTTCGAACCAGTGCAGAGTATAGGCGGATAATGTCCGGGGTAATGATTAAAAGGGCAGTGGAGCAGGCGGTCAGCGAGGCTGGTAAAAGCGAGACGGTGTCTGTGATGGTGAACTGAAAAAGAAAAATATTGGGAATAAAGTGAGTGAGACAGGGTATTATCTAGCAATCAGACAGCACATTAGCGGAAGGTCCATTGACGCAAAGAGGAAAAAGGAATGAAGAAGCTGATTACATTTATCCTGAACGGACACGAGGTCTCTGCGGAGCTTGAGTCTCACAGGATGCTTCTGGAGGTATTGAGGGACACTTTCGATCTAAAGGGCACCAAACCCGGCTGCGGTCAGGGGGAGTGCGGGGCCTGTACCGTTCTCGTGGACGGAGTGAGCGTGGATTCATGCCTTTACCCGGCCTTTGAGATTGAAGGTAAATCAGTGACCACTGTCGAAGGACTCATAGGCGAGGGCAACAAGCTCCATCCGGTCCAGGAGTCCTTTGTTGCGCGTGGAGGGATCCAGTGCGGTTTCTGCTCGCCCGGGATGATCATGTCCGCAGCGGCGCTCCTTAATGAAAACCCCGCGCCGAGTGATGCAGAGATCAAGGCGGGAATTTCCGGCAACCTCTGCCGGTGCACCGGATACGTCCAGATCATTGAGTCAATCAGGGATGCGGCGGAACGACTCCAGGAGAATGTCGGCTGATTGAGCTGATTTCATGTGGAAAGCCGGATTTTAATCCGATAGAGGGCGCAAATGACCACGAAATACACTTTTATAGGTACCGACGCATGCAGGCCCGATGCTCCTGAAAAGGCGGCGGGCAAGGCTGTTTACATCCACGATCTTACAAGGCCTGGAATGCTTTTTGGCAAGATTAAATACAGCGAATATGCCCATGCCCGGATCAAGCATATAGATATTTCAAGCGCACAGAAACTGCCCGGTGTTAGGGTCGTGCTTACTGGATACAACTCCCCTGAGGTTCGGTACGGTTTTATTAAGGATAATTTTATTTTTAAAAAGGATAAAGTAAGGCAGTACCGTGATGAGGTTGCTGCCGTGGCCGCGATCGATCCTGACATTGCTGCTGAGGCTGTGGACTTAATCCGGGTGGAGTATGAGGAGCTTAATGCCGTATTCGACCCAGAGGAGGCCCTGAAAGAAGGGGCTCCTCTGATCCACGAGATAGACGGGAAGGGGAAACCCAAGAAGGACAACCTGGTCCCTGTACCTTGGCGGTTCGCCGCAGGAGATGTGGAAAAGGCTAAATTGGAATCGGCTTACGCAGCCGAGGATGCCTTTGAGACCCAACTGATTCAGCAATCATGCATGGGGACCGCAGGGTGTATTGCCGAGTTCGATGTTCAGAACAACCTGATCATGCACACCAAGACCCAGATCCCTTTTCTAGCTCAGAACGATTTCAACCAGGCCCTCATGGCCATGGGCCTGAAGGGGAAAAACTCCAGGGTCATCGTTCCCACTCTAGGAGGTTCTTTCGGGACAGGCCTGGACACTCACGGCTACGAGTACATAGCCATACTCCTAGCATACTACACCGGCCGGCCTGTCAAGATCGTCTTGAGCCGGGAAGAGGAGTTCATAACACTCTCACCTCGCCAGCCCACTCGAAGCCGTATAATTCAGGGATGTGATCAGAAAGGGAAACTGACATTCAGGGAAGTCCATATGATGCTGGACAACGGTGCCTACACCTCCTGGGGGGCTACCACCCCAAGCGTCATGATGCTCCCTATCTCCAGTATATACCGCGTCCCCAACGTCCTCTACGAGACAAAGATCGTTTATACGAACAACACCTACTGCCAGGCTATGCGGGGATATGGGAACCCCCAAGCGGCCTTTGCCATTGAGTGCAACCTGGATCATCTGGCCGAAAAGGCTGGAATTGACCCCTATGAGTTCCGCATGCTGAACCGAAACATCCCGAATGACCTGACCCCCATGGGGCTGAACATTACTTCATGCGGACATGAAGAATGCATGCGGGTGGTAGCGGACAAGCTCCACTGGAAAAACAAGAGAAGCAAGGGCAGGAAATCGGAGAATGGTAAGGTGCGAGGAGTTGGCATGGCATGCCTGTTTCACGTGGGGGGATCCGGTAGGGTTTATAAGTCCGACGGCTCTGGGGTAATCATGAAACTGGACGACTTCGGGAACGTATCGGTATTAGCCGGTGGTGTGGAGATGGGGCAGGGGTTTGATGCGGCCCTGAGCCTGGCATCGGCCGAGGCCCTGGGCGTGACACCGGACAAAGTGCGGGTAGTCACCGGAGATACCGCCACTTGCCCCTGGGACGTGGGTACCCATGCCAGCCGTGGTGCATTCACTGCCTGCAACGCCGCCATTATGGCGGCCAAAAAGGCCCGTGAGAAGGTTTTCCAACTCGCCGCCGAACACTTCATGCCGCGAATCCAGTTCAAGGAGAAACGCAAGCAGAAGAAAGACCCCGGATACAATATCCCGGACCTGGACTTCGAACGTATGTTCAAGCCCTCCGACTTCGATATGAGGGAGAACGTGGTTTTCTTGAAGAACTATCCCGCGCATCCACTTCTTCAATTGCGCCTGGATGAGATACTGCGGGAGGCCCACTACAAGGAGCAGGGAACCATGATCGTGACCGAGGCGTTTTATGACCCCTGCAATGAAATGATCGACATGAAGACCTGCAGGGGCAATACGTCCGCGGCCTATATCTTCGGGGCTCAGGGCGTCGAGGTGGAAGTGGATCTGGAGACCGGCAGGGTTAGTATCCTTAACTTTGTTGCCGCCCATGACGTGGGACAGGTGCTGAACCGGCAGACCATTCGAGGCCAGATTTACGGTGGAGTCATGACGGGGATTGGCTATGCCCTGTGCGAGGAGTATAAGACGGATAGGGGAAAGAACCTGAATCCTAATTTCCTGGATTACAAGATCCTTTCCGCACCGGATGTGGATTTTTCCATAGCCGTGGACTGTATTGAGACCCATGACGAGGAAGGCCCCTTTGGCGCAAAGGGTGTGGGAGAACCCGGCCTGGTACCTACGGCGCCCGCCATTGCGAATGCCATCTACGATGCCATCGGGGTGCGTATGAGAAAGCTGCCAATAACTCCGGATAGGGTCTTGAAAGCTCTTCAGTGTGGATTTGAATAATTGGTCCGGTTACGTTGCCGGGGGCACTGATGGGCCTTGAAAGAGAGAGGGTGCCCATGGGAAAGGCCTGTGGCTTTAGAGATTAAAAGGGGTTCTTGTGGTGGATTACGAGCAAGATGTCTTGGACAGCACTGAGAAGGCCTTCACATGTGCGAATTGGAAAGGGTGAAGAACATTGATGGGATAAGTTGGCTTCTTGGAACAAATCCTCGAAGAATAGATTTTGTTGGTTCTTTTAACCAAAAACAAAAGGAGGGTTATCATGAAGAATTATGCTAAATGGGGGGTTTGTTTTCTTTGCACCTGCTGTTTCCTCTTCTTTTCGGTCTATTCCAAACCGGCTGTGGCAGAAACGATTAATCTGAATTACGCTGCAGGAATGCCGGCTCCTGCCTTTCCATGTATCCAAATGGAACGGTGGAAAAATGAGGTTGAAAAGAGGACGAATGGAAAGGTGTCAATTCGAACATTTCCAGGCGGGACGCTGTTGAAAGACAAGATGATGGTCGACGGCGTCAAACTTGGGCAGGCAGACATGGGCATTGTTTGTATGGCCTATCAACCGGGACGGTTCATTGTAACGAACGCTGTCAGTCTACCCCTCCAGTTACCCAATGCCTACGTTGCCGGGCGGACTCTTTTTGACCTGTATAAAAAATACAAACCTAAGGAGTTTGAAGGACTAAAGGTGATCACCATGTTCACTTCAGCCCCATCAAACCTGATGATGAGGGGTCCCATCAGGACCCTGGACGATCTGAAAGGTGCGAATGTCCGGGCATCCGGCATGGCCGCCCAGGTATTGGAGATCTGGCAGGCCAATCCGGTCGGCATGCCCATGCCGGAGACCCCGGAAGCCTTGCAAAAAGGTGTGGTAAGTGGGCTTTTCTCATCTCTCGAAGTTATGAAAGACTTCAAATTTGCAGAAATTTGTAAATACATAACCATTACTGATGCTGTAGTTTATCCATTTGCAGTAATAATGAATGAACGTAAATGGCATTCTCTTCCGGAAGATGTAAAAAAGGTCATCGATGACATGGCACTGGAACAGTGTATATGGACTGGCAAATATATGGATAATCATGTTGTGGAATCCATTGCATGGTCAAGAGAGAATCAAAGTGTTGAGGTCATTGAATTGTCGGAAGAGCAGAGTGAAAAGTGGAACGCCATGTTGGATCCCATGGTTGAAAGTTGGATAGAGGATGCAACAGCAAAAGGTTTCCCAGGCGCCCAGATTATCGAGGATATAAAGACATTCAGGGATAAGTACATGCAACAGTAGGTGTGTCTGGGGGGCCGTTCTTGGGCCCCCCGGGACCCACTGATGTGCGCTAGACTCCATCCTTAGGCCAAGGCTTGGAGAGAAGTTTTCTCTGGGTCGAGCGAGCGCTTACGCGGGCACAAGGGCGGCGCCAAGAGGTGCCCCAGGAAGAGGGGGAGGGTTTGAAATGACAATACTGCGAAAGATCTGCCGAAACTTGAACAACTTCATGTTGTGTCTTGCGGGCCTTGCCCTTATTGTGATGGCGGCTCTTATCTGCTCTAACATCTTTCTGCGTGCCGTCTGGATCCCCATCAAAGGAACTTATGAACTGGTGGGATTTCTGTGCGCCCTTGTAACGGGTTTCGCTTTGGGGTTCACTCAGATGGAACGCGGGCATATAGCCGTTGATATCCTTGTCTCCCATTTCCCCGGGAAACTCAAGCGCATCATCACTGTATTAAATTCGGCGATATGCGTTTTTGTGTTTTCTATCGCGGGTGTTCAACTCATGAAATGGGGGCAGATATTGAAGTCCACCGGCGAGGTCACAGAGACCCTTAACATAGTGTTTTACCCCTTTGTCCATTGCGTGGCCATCAGCCTTTTCATCCTTTCCCTCGTCTTAGTGATGGACATGCTGGAGGTGTTTTCAAAGCCTATAAGGGACGATAGATGACTCCTGAATCCACCGGTATAGCCGGTATTCTTCTCCTCCTCTTTGTTATGTTTTTTCTTGGCATGCCTGTTGGCTTTTCAATGGCAGTGGTGGGGTTCTTCGGTTTTGCTTTTTTGATCTCCTTTGAAGCGGCCATGGGAATGATAAGTGCTGATATCTGGGATACTTTTTCCAGTTACGGGCTGACAGCCATCCCTCTCTTCGTCTTTATGGGCTATCTGGCCTTTTATTCGGGAATTGCTGAAAAACTTTACAAAACAGCCTACACATGGTTCGGGAGCTGGCGAGGAGGCCTGGCCATCGCGACAATTGGGGCGGATGAGCTTTTTGCGGCCATTTGCGGGTCTAATACGGCCACGGCCGCCACCATGGGGGCCATTGCCCTACCTCAAATGAAAAAGTACAAATATGATCCAAGGCTGAGCAGTGGTACCGTCGCAACGGGTGGTACGTTGGGTTCGGTCATGCCGCCCAGCGTGACCCTGATTATTATCGGACTTCAGACGGAGCAATCGATTATTGAACTTTTTATGGCG
>CAYPSZ010000400.1:0-11712 GCA_964413125.1 uncultured Desulfobacterales bacterium | reverse complement strand
ATCTTATGACGCATCAAGGGAAAAAATCGCCGAGGCAACGGAAAAAGGAGGTTTTGTCACCTTTGAATGGCTACATAGGCGAAAGAGCGGGGAGGCCTTTCCCGCAGAAGTCACCCTGACCTCTTACCGGCTTGGACAGGGCCAGGTGCTCCAGGCCAACATCCGGGACATTACCGAGCGAAAGAGTTTCGAGGCCCAGATGCGACAGGCCCAGAAGATGGAAGCCATAGGCACACTGGCAGGAGGTGTGGCCCATGGTTTCAACAACCTTCTCCAGGCCATAAGCGGTTACACGCAACTGCTTCTCCTTACAAATAGCGGCAATAATGACAATCAATATGAGCTAAAAGAGATAGAAAAAGCCACCGGCCGGGCAGCGGCTTTGGTCCGTCAGCTCCTGGCTTTCAGCCGCAAGGTTGAAGGGGACCGCCATCCGGTGGATCTTAACCAGGAAGTAATGGATATTGAAAAGGTTCTCAGGAGGACCATTCCCAAAATGATTGACATCGAGGTTCGGCTCAGCAGTGATCTGCGTGCCGTAGAGGCCGATCATATTCAGATGGAGCAGATTCTTCTGAACCTGGGGAGTAACGCGGCCGACGCCATGCCCGAAGGCGGCAGGCTGATAATCGAGACCTGCAACACTTCATTGGACGAAGAATACTGCAGCAATCATCTCGGAGCCGTTCCCGGCGAGTACGTGCTCCTGGCGGTCACAGACACAGGGCACGGCATGGATGAGAAGACCTTGCAGCACATATTTGATCCATTTTTCACCACCAAAGAAGTGGGCAAAGGGACCGGATTGGGTCTCGCCTCGGTCTACGGCATCGTCAAGAGCCATGGTGGATATATCATGTGCTACAGTGAGATGGGCCGGGGTACCACCTTTAAGATCTATCTGCCGGTGGCGGAGCGTCAGGGCGGTAGGGTAGCTGAAGAGGCGGAGTTGATTCCACCCAAAGAAGGCACCGAGACCGTTCTCGTCGTTGATGATGAAATGTCCGTCAGGGAATCGGCCGCACGGATTCTCAATCGCTACGGGTATGAAGGGGTTTTGGCCGAAAACGGCGAAGAGGCACTGGCGCTCTTCAAGTCTCGGCCCGACATCGACCTGGTGCTCCTTGACCTTGGAATGCCAGGGATGGGAGGGTATGCGTGCATGCGCGAGTTGCTCAAACTGGATCCTTCCATGCCGATCATTATTACCAGCGGGTATGCTCTTGATGCAGGCATGAAAGAGCTGCTTGAGTCCGGTGCGGCCGGCTATGTGGGAAAGCCCTACCAGGCGGCGGACCTTCTGGCTGGGGTGAGGGCCGTTCTGGATTGCCGATTAAGCGCTCCCTGAATAGCCTCCTGAACCGTTAAAGCGCACCATGGGCGAAATGGCCGGCTTGTTGTTGATTGTGCTTATAAATATGGAATCCCCTTCCCTTGCTCAAAATAGGGTCTCACATGTTCCGGTAGTCCCTGCTGAAACTTCCAAAAAGAAAGACAATGACC
The DNA here is from genome assembly GCA_964413125.1 of uncultured Desulfobacterales bacterium. Classification (GTDB taxonomy): domain Bacteria; phylum Desulfobacterota; class DSM-4660; order Desulfatiglandales; family HGW-15; genus JAIPEI01. Next base: position 10,209 of record CAYPSZ010000400.1, on the reverse strand, counting down.
GCCAGTAGGGTTCCGCTCACGCCGATGGTGGCCTGGGCGCCAAAAGCATCTGCGAACAGGCTGATTAACATGTTGCCCAGGGGCAGCGAGGAAAAGGTGATCATGTAGATGCTCATGACCCTCCCGTGGTATCGTTTGTCCGATTTTTCCATTATTAACGTGGTGTTGAGTGCCAAATAGGCTGCGGATACAAGCCCCAAAAAGAAGAGCACCATCAGTGCTGTATGGTAGTTTTCAGTGCGAGAGAAAACCATGAGCGTAATTCCAAAAAGCACCCCAAGAGCAAGCTGAACGAGACCGGGTCTACTAAGGCGGCGTAAGGAAGCAATGACCAGGGAGCCAATGAGAGCGCCGATTCCATTGGCCATCATGAGCATTCCAAGCCCCCCGGCGCCTGCGTGAAATACCTTTTTTGCAAAAACCGGCATCAAGGCCTGGTAAGGCATCCCTAGAAGGATGGGTGCCAGGCTCATGGCAAGGAGAACCGGAAGCACCGGATCATGTCGTATGTAGGCGATTCCATCCATCATTGCCCTGAATCCGTTGACCTGGGGAGTGTCGGATTGAATGTGTGGTTCGGCGATGCGAAGGAAACTCAAAGATACCAGGCCGAACATGGCGGCCATGATTAAGTAGACGCCGCCCACGCCGATCCAGGAAACCCCGATGAGCACACCGGCCAGCGGCGGTCCAAGGACACGGCTCGCATTAAGTCCCGCACCTCCCAGTGCGACGGCGTTCCTAAGCCGCGGAGGGCTGACCACTTCGGCGACAAAAGACTGCCGGGCCGGCATGTGGAAGGTAAACGCCGTTCCCATGCATATTCCAATACAAACCATGTGCCAGAGCCTTATGAGGCCTGAAATAACAAGTACCGCCATAACCACAGCACCTGTTACAAGAACGAATTGGGTCACTATGAGGATTCGCAGCTTTGAGTGTCGGTCCGCCATCATCCCGCCCACCAGAGAGAAGAGCAGCATGGGAAGACCGAACCCAAGTGAAATGACTCCAATGGAAGAGGCTATGCCTGTCAGCTCAAACGCGAAATAGCCGTTGACGAAGAAGTACATCTGCATGGCCAGGATGCCCGGAAGCATCCCGAACCACAGGACACGAAAATCATGCTCCTCAAGGGCCGGAAAGACTCTTCCAAGTCCCGAAGAGAAAAGGCGCCCGGCGGATTGCCTGTCTTGCCCCACAGGAACACCCTTCATGCCCGGCTGCCTGGCAGAACATGAGTGCAGGTATTATAACACATTTATATTCCTACAAATCAGCTCAAAGAGAAAGCTAAGAGCATTTTTCAAAACCAATAAAAAGACTCCGATCTACAACGAACATTGTAGTATCAATTTTTGTTCTCTGTGTAAACAATCCCCAATAGCGTCCGTGTAGCCGCCCCGGAATCTGCAAGCCGAAGGGCTGCTCATCATATGCGTTAGGCTTATGAACGGGCAGGGAGTAAGACCGGCTTGACCGGAGTCAAGAGACATTCTTGATTAGAACGGCGTCCAAAGGGCATGCTTCGATGCAGTCCCAGCATGCCATGCACATGTCCTGAAAAATCGCAGGCGGCTCAAAGGCGCCGTCTATCTGCTTGACCACTTTGTGGGTGCATGCCGATGCAGCGGCGCAAAGACCCTGCTCCGGGTCGCATTCCCCGGGGTTGCATGTCTTATAGTCCACCATGGCGAACGTCTTTTTGGATTGCATGCCCATTTTCTATCCATGGAGTGATTGATCCATCGCTTTCAGCGAGGTCTCCAGCATGATCTCGGGAAGGGTGGGATGGGCATGGATGGTGTGAGCCAAATCCTTCACAGTAGCTCCTGTCTTCACGGCCAATGCGCCTTCGGCTATGAGGTCCGTTGCGTGAGGGCCGATGATATGAACTCCCAACACCCGGCCGGTGCCCCTCTCCGATACGATCTTGGCCTGCCCGGCAATATCTCCCATGGCCTGTGCCTTTCCCAGTATTCTGAAAAGCACGCTGTCCGCACGCGCATCGCTGCCCTGTTCCTTGGCCTGGGCCTCTGTCAGCCCGACGCAGGCAACCTCCGGAGAGGTGAAGACCGCACTCGGGACAGTGCCGTAATCCATTAGGGCCGCTCCGCCGCAAGCGTTTTCAGCGGCCACCAGGCCTTCCGTGGAGGCCACATGGGCCAGCATGATCTTTGAGGGCCCCAGGATGTCTCCAACGGCATATACGTCAGGGTTGCCGGTCAACATCCGTTGATCCGCCTGGACCCATCCCTTGTCGTCCATGTCCACGCCGAGGGAATCGAAGCCTTTGATGCGGGCGGTGTTGGGGGTGCGTCCGATACAGACCAGGATCTTTTCCACCTCCTCAAAGAGCGGTCTTTTGTCCTTTTCCTTGGGGTTTTCCAGGAATGGCGACGGGCCGATCTCCACTTTCAGCCTGTTGTCCTTTTCTTTGAACCCGGCTACGGTCCTATAGAGCATGAAATTGATTTTTCGTTTCTTCATTTCCCTCTGGAGGATCTTGGAGCAGTCCTCATCCACCGAGGGCAGGGGCAGCATGCGGGATAAGGCCTCCACAATTGTCACCCTGGATCCCAGCGCCGAGAGCAGGGAGGCGAACTCACAGCCGATCACGCCCCCTCCCACAATGAGAACCGATGGGGGCATTTGCTCCAGGCACAGGGCGTGGTCGCTGGAAAGAATCCTTGAGCCGTCAAACTCAAGGCCGGGCAGCTCAAAGGGGGTGGTGCCCGTTGCCAGGATCAGCTTGTCCCACGGCACCTGCTCTTCAACGCCCTGGCCGTTCCTGACCGCCAGTAGATGGTTTCCTTTAATATATCCCTCTCCTTGTATATATTTTACCCGGTTTTGCTTCAGCAGTTTCAGGATGCCGTTGCTCTGGTCGGCGATGACCCTTTGTTTTCTCTCCATCAAGGACTGCATATCCACACGGACCTGACCCTCGATGTTGATCCCGAACGATCCGGCCTTCCCGATTCTTTCCATGAGCTCCGCTGTGGCGATCATGACCTTGGACGGAATGCACCCCCAGTTCAGACAAGTCCCTCCCACGTTTTCCTTTTCCACGACAGTCACATCGGCGCCCATCCGGGCCGCCCTCAATGCGGCGGTGTACCCGCCCGGCCCCGCCCCCACTATTCCTATGCGGGGTCTGGCCTTGTTAACAGGTTGATCACTCGTTGTTTTCATCCCAAAACCCCCCCGGTGCTAAAGCATTACGATGACTCGATCACAGGACTCCATCAAGTCGACGAGAGAAGCATATGAGCCCGACAGGAAGTCCTGCCCGCCCGAATTCACATCAAACCCCCGAAGGCGGGCGTCGTCGCATAGGACATGAACCGCCAGGGCCGTGCCCATCAGTTTCCGAAAGTCCACAGGTGCGGAAGACTCTGTGACGGGAACGCAGAAGCGGACAGCCTCTTGAAGCAGTGACAGGCTTACGCTGTGACCCGACTCGAGCATGTCTCCGGCGTTTTGAATCGCACGCCCTGCATTGTCGGAGCCCGGCCTGCTCTTGAGAAAAAGGCCTATCTTCATGGCCAAGCTCCTTTCTCAGAATATGAGTTGAGTGACTCCTTTTCAACGTAAACCTCCTCTGCCTGGGGGTTTGGTCAGGATGAACATCAATGTTTTGGCGTTGGGGGCAGGAAGCGAATCAGCGGAACAGCCGTCAACCCGGCTATGGCGGCAATGACATAAACCGCCTCTAAACCGAACCAATCGGCTGACCATCCAACTATGATCACAACCCCGGACCGGGCCAAAAAGGAGAACATCATAAACAATGCATTGGCCGCGGCCGGGCTCGACTCGGCCGCATGTTCCTGGACCATGGCCAACATGACCGGCGTGGTAGAGAAAACGGTGAGTCCGGTCAGGGCTAAAAAGAGGAACTGGACCGGCCCCTTGAAAAACAAGAATAAAAGCAACACCACCGGAGCACCAGTCAAAGCATAGAATAGGACCCGACGTCTACCAAATCGATCACTCATCGGCCCGGACAGCAAAATGCCTGCTACGCCGCTGCCTTCAAGTATGGTCAGGCCCAGGCCTCCCAGCCACAGGCTTCCGGAGATTTGTTCCAAAAAAGTGGGAAGGAAAGCGACCAAAGAGCCGTGCATAAACGCTCGCGCGCACAATATCCCGATCAACGGCCGGAGCAGGTCGCGCATATGCTTCCACGTGCCGGACAAAGATCTGAGTACAGGTGCTTCCACAGGTGTCGCAACATCGCGGACCTTGATCAATAACCAGCCGGTGGCCAGAACACCGGGAAAAACCACTTTGTAAAACCCTTCCAAGCCCCAAAGTGAAATCGCGCCCACCGCCAGCAGCGGCGCCACCGTCCGGGACAGTTCGCCTCCGGTCATGAAAAAACTCATACCCAAGCCGATACGCAACCCGGAAACTCGCTTGATCATAACAGGAGCGGGCACGTGGAAGAAAGATGTGCTGATACCGGCGGTTAAAAGCAGCACAATCAAAACGCCGTAGGAAGGTGCAAAGCCTATGAGGCTCATCACCACCGCGGTAGTCAATGGAGTGAAGATCACGAAATAGCGGATACTGACTCGGTCGGCCAATAGCCCAAGAAAAGGATTGAGCAACGAAGGCAGCTGCAAGGCCGTGTACAGCACCCCCGCTCGGGTCATGGACAGCGCCAATTTTTGGATGATCAACGGCAATAGCGGCGGCAGGAAACTGGTATAGATATCGTGGACAAAATGGGCGACGGCTACAGAGACCACCCGAGCAGTCTGAAAACCGCTTCCGCTGGTGGTTGAGCTATAATCGCTGCCCTTTGCCATGGCGGTCATCCCCCTGAGCCGTATCAATTAAACACAGTGTGTTTGCGGGCGAAAATGCCCCCACGCATCTCCCCACCCCGTCCTATACTGCGTTTTAATTTTTCTTATGAAAATCCCCCATCTGTGAGCGACCCGTAGCGGCCCTAAAACTGGCTGCCAGGGATTGCTTCATCTGCTGGTGGGCCGAACAAAGAAGGCGCCATCTCAAGCAGATTGCCTGTAACAGTCGGTGTTTAGTGATGCCCTGGGTTCGAATTCCCAATATGGCAAGCCATGTGCTCGCGCTGAATATCGCACGGCTGCCTCTAGACTGGGAACGGCATTTTAACGATCGACTGCTCCTGTTGGAAACCTTTGTAACTCGCACCGCAAGAGGCGCCTTAAAATGGCCGCGAAGTTAAACATCAATGTTACGCTGTAGTTCACAACCCATGTGGCATAGTCGTCAAGCAATTGATAATCCTTTCCTTTGGCTTTCTTTGTAGTCAACCAAGACAATCCGATTTCAAACTGCTTTCCATCTGAAAGTCGTTTCACTGGTGCCATTAAATCGTTCTCTTCCAAGTAATCTTCAATGATATCAATCAATAGATATTCATCAGCATATGAAGGATTAGTCTTTTTTTAGTTTTTCATACTCTTTCCCAAAAGAGTTCGTCAAGACATAACCTTCTTCCCAGAGAAAATCCTCTCTTCCTGTTAGTCTCTCCCTTACACGTGCCCAAGGGGGGCTTGTATCAAAAGAAAGAGGCAGGTATCCTTTCAAGGGCGTCGAAGATCTTCTCCTCCTTGCCGTCCTTGGATTGGTAAAGAACCTTGGCCTCTTCAGGGATATAGAGAATTAGAACAAGTTAAGCTATGAACACTTGGGGACCGGTGCTGTTCGGTCCCTTTTTTTGTTTTTGGCTATTGCCGAGTCAGTTATAGTTCTGTATACTCAGATTACTGTTGTGGCTTTTTGATTGGCAGCGACTGGTAAAGGAGTATTAGTTTTGGATTATAATTGTTATCTTAGTTCGCGCACTGAAAGTTTTACGGAATCCGTAATTCGTGAAATGACCAGACGGAATGAGGCAGTCAATGGCATCAATCTAGCACAGGGTTTTCCCGATTTCAATCCGCCGGAAGAACTGATAGCTGCGGCTTCCCGCGCGCTAAGAGAAGGATATAACCAGTATTCCATCACTTGGGGAAGTCTGCGGTTAAGGCGAGCGATCAGCAATAAAGCAAGAGAGTATAATAAAATCAAAGCCGATCCTGATAAAAATATAACCGTTACCTGCGGGGCAACCGAAGCTATGATGGCTTCACTGTTATCAATCATTAATCCCGGTGATGAAATAATCATTTTTGAGCCTTTTTATGAGAATTATGGACCGGACGCCATTGTATCAGGCGCGAAGCCGGTGTATGTGCCTTTAATAGAACCTGATTTCCGTTTTGATCCTGATGCTCTTACTTCTGCATTTTCCGATCGCACGAAAGCAATTATTATCAATACACCTCATAATCCATCAGGCAAAGTATTCAAACGCGAAGAACTTGAGCTTATATCCACGTTGTGTAATAAATATAATGCACTGGTTGTAACAGATGAGATTTACGAACATATATTATATGATGGCGTAGAGCATATATCGCCTGGCTCGATTGCCGGTCTGGAGGACAGGACCATAACCATCAGTGGGATGTCTAAGACTTACTCCGCGACAGGCTGGAGGGTAGGGTGGATTATAGCCCCGGAGGAAATCACGAACGCTATTCGAAAGGTGCACGATTTCCTGACTGTCGGCGCTCCCGCTCCACTGCAAGAGGCGGGGGTGACCGCTTTAAACCTGCAGAAGGAGTATTATTCGAATCTGGCCAGGTTTTATAAAGAAAAGCGGGACATTATTAATTGGGAACTTGAGAGGGTTGGATTCAAACCGTACATTCCCAAAGGCTCATATTATATTTTAACTGATATTAAAGCCTTCAATGTGGAGAATGATATAGAATTTGCGTATGACCTTGTGCAGTCTTATGGTGTGGCTACTGTGCCGGGAAGCAGTTTTTACTCGACTCGCGAGCTTGGCAAAAATCAAATCCGTTTCGCGTTCTGCAAGACTGAAGAGACACTAAGAAAAGCAATAGAAAGACTCGAACGTATGAAAATGGGGCTTTAGACCATCAATCGAACCACTCATCTGTTGGGTCCAACGCGGGCACGGGGATGTTTACTATACGCATTTGCCCCTTGGGACAATGCTTGCAGATGGGCCTTATCAGGATTGATGTCATCGGCTTCACCGGAAAAAGCTCACCATCGAGTTCCATATAGCCTTCGCCTTCTAAAACCAGGTATATCTCTGTATGGTATTCCACAAGGACACTTCATACCTTCGACTTCATCCAACTGCGTTATAACATACCCAGCCATTGCTTCTTGCTCCAGCTTTTTATTTATTGTCCACTATATCCGGTTGGAGGGCCTGACCTTCTGCAAGGTGGCGGTGGAGGCCCACGGCGGTCGAATCCGGGTTATGAGCGACGGACACCCGGGCGGCCGGTTCGTCTTCGATCTTCCCCTGGAGCGGTGCATGCGGCTGCCCGACGTGCCGTAGACGCCTACTCTTCCTTATTGTCGTCTTCAAAGGGAATCATCTGGTCCGGCCGGATTTCGGAGCGGCTCCCTATGCGGTGTTGCTCTCGGACCGGGGCTGTGAAAGAGGAAGCACCTGCGCCATTTGCATCGGCCTGATACGTGGATTCGGCTTCTTCGTATACCCTGTGAACCTTTCCGGTTTCCTCGCGTTTTCCGGTGAGTGCGACCAGATCATCGACAACCTGGTTCATTTCTTTGGCCTGGGCGCTCATTTCTTCTGAAGCGCTTGCGGATTCTTCGGCATTGGCGGCTGTCTGCTGGGTCACCTTGTCCATCTCCGCCACGGCCTTGCTGACCTGATCGATCCCGTGAGACTGCTCCTCGGAGGCTGCGGCCACCTCGCTGATGAGCTTGCCTATTTTTTCCGCGATCTCGGAGTTCGTACCCAGGGCCTGCACTACCTGCTGGTTGAGTTCGGCCGCCTCCTTGATACGGTCGTTTGAGGTATGGATAAGCTCCGAGGTGTTTTTCGCGGCCTCGGCCGCCCGCAGGGCCAGGTTTCTCACCTCATCGGCGACGACCGCAAAACCGGCTCCCGCCTCACCGGCGCGTGCGGCTTCCACCGCCGCGTTCAGTGCCAGCAGGTTCGTTTGAAAGGCGATTTCGTCGATGGTCTTGACGATCTTGGCGGTTTCCTCGCTGTTGGCGACAGTCTTGTCAATGGCCTCTTTCATTTTATCCATTCGCTCGTCGATATTTTGAAAATTGGGAGCGGCCTCATCCATCATGACGCGGTTGGTCTCGCGGGTGTTCTCCGCATTCTGTCGAGTCATGGAGGAGATCTCTTCCAGGGAAGACGACGTCTCCTCGATTGAGGCGGCCTGCTCGGACGCCCCTTCGGCCAGAGATTGACCTGAGGCGGATACCTGCTCCGTTGCGGAGGTGATCTGGGTGGAGGCTTCGGACAGATTGCCGATGATGCGCTCGAGACTGTTGGACAGCCTTCTCGCCAGCAGGAGGCTCAGGCCGACTCCCAGTACCGAGGTGATGAGCAGGACCACCACGATGGTTTGGAAATAGCCCTTCACCCGTTCTATGAATGTCCGGCTGGTTTCTGTTTCCATGGCTCGAATGACGGACATGGCCTGTTCGAGACCTTGAAAGATCTGTTCTTGAAGCACGTTGACCTGTTGGGTGTTGTCTATGAACGACTGGGTAAGTTCCTTGACGCGCAAATTGGCCTTTTTGGCTTCTTGGGCCATGTTCTCGAACGGCGTTCCGGTGAGTCTCTTGAGGTCGTTTTCCACGTTGGCCAAGAGCGTTTCGAGAAAGGCGAACATCTGTTCCTCGGCCTCCAGGCTTTCCTTCAAACGGTTGAACAGAAGCCGGAGCTTGAAGCTGGAGGTGGTGTTGACGCTGGCCCCCATGATGACAAGCCGCTCCAATTGGCTCACGTCGTACCGGGTTTCCGTATCCGCCAGTTTTTTGCTCACCTGCTCGATATAGCCGTTGGACTGATTGATGGAGTGGTCCATCAACTCCGCGATTTCGGCTTCAATGGCGGCGTTTTCCCGCCGGATCTCTTGAATGCGCTGCAGGTCGTTCCAGATCGTCTCTGCGTGCTGCCGGTCTCCTTCGCCCCGGGCTCGAAGATACGGTTGAAACGCCTTTTCCAGATCCGGGAATGAAACCCTGCCGGCCAGATAGTCCTTGGCCACAAAGGCGGCCTTGCGGGTGTTTTCGGTCATTACGCCCGCTTTCTGCTGCTTGGTGGACAGCTCGGCGATGAGACCGTTGTAGTTCACATAGAAGAGCCCCACGATTGCCAAGAGGATCAGGTAAAAGACGTTGAGGCTGTAGAGCTTGTGCTTGAGACCGGTCTTTTTGAACAAGGACATAGTGCTTCCCCCCTTCTGAATGGGCCTTGATGGAGTTTGGAATGGCCGGGAACCAGGCTGGTCCCTATTGCTTAAATGGCGTACAGCCTTTCAGGCTGCGACCTCAGGCCTTGATTTGCAGAATCCGTACCAAGAGGGGGTCGTGCGGCGAATCGCACGAACGGGGCTATTGGGGGCGTTATGGCTGTCGGCGGTGTCGGAAACTCGACGAAAAACGGAGAGAGTGTCTTAATTTTTTGACGGAGAATCATGTCTCTGCGGAACCGCCCTGTCTCGCTCCAAGCCGCAAAGTGAACAGATCGGTGATAAGAAATGGCTTTCTTAAGTATAGAGTTTAGATGAAACGGTCTTGGGTGTCAAACAAAATGTAACCGCAGGATGTTGTGGTCGAAACGGGGTTCTTCGCTATCGAGGTTTGAGTTCAGGGATGGGGTGGACGTGGAGTAGGCGGCGCAAGGCCTGATGACGTGGGCACCGCCGAAAACGGTGGAAATTTGAATACACTGGTCCTGAACCCAACTTTTCCTGTAAAAATCCGGCAGTGTCGTCCTCAGAGACGGGGAGCTGGGATACGGAATAGTCGATACTGTGTGTCGGGTTCTTTTGTGGCCCGACCGATTTTGGTGGGGGCGTGGCTTGACTTCCCATAATTCCAGGTGCTTGAGGATCTTCCTGATGATTTGCTCGTCCCTTATCACACTGATCACTTTCATGGTTCCGGAACATCTCGGACACGTTAGCGGGTCTACTTCGTAGATCCTTTGGATCAAGCGCCCAGTTTTTCCGGTATTCCTTGGAGGACCCATCGGGCTCGAGGATGGAAGGTATCACGCCGTCCTGATCCTGCTTTTTTCGTTTGCCGCGACTCACATTACTGTAGAAGCCAACATATCTTACCATCTGTTCGCCC